>DATAOO010000176.1:0-6568 GCA_036265695.1 Pseudonocardia sp.
GCCGCCTTCACCGGCGCGAGCCGCCGGTCGAGCTTCAGCGACACCCGCTCGTCGACGCCACCCTTCGCGTTGGGCGCCTGGTCCACGGTGTAGGCCTCGATGAGGAAGGCCATCATCGAGCGGCCGACGCCCGCCGCGGGCTCGATCACGTACGGCCGGTAGCGCGACTCGGTGGCCTGGTCGTAGAACGAGAGGTCGACGCCCGAGTGGTTGGAGTGCGTGGTGAGGTCGAAGTCCGTGCGGTTGGCGATGCCCTCCAGCTCGCCCCACTCCTGGCCGGTGAAGCCGAAGCGGTACTCGATGTCGACGGTGCGCTTCGAGTAGTGGGAGAGCTTCTCCTTGGGGTGCTCGTACTGGCGGAGGTTGTCGCGGGCGATGCCGAGATCGACGTACCAGTTGGTGCGCTCGTCGATCCAGTACTGGTGCAGCTCCTCGTCGGTGCCGGGCTCGACGAAGTACTCCATCTCCATCTGCTCGAACTCGCGCGTGCGGAAGATGAAGTTGCCGGGCGTGATCTCGTTGCGGAAGCTCTTGCCCATCTGGCCGATGCCGAACGGGGGCTTTTTGCGCGACGTGGTCTGCACGTTGAGGAAGTTGACGAAGATGCCCTGCGCCGTCTCGGGCCGCAGGTAGTGCAGGCCCTCCTCGGACTCGACGGGGCCGAGGTAGGTCTTGAGCATCATGTTGAAGTCGCGGGGCGCGGTGTACTGGCCGCGGGTGCCGCAGTTGGGGCAGGGCACCTCGGACAGGTCGTCCTCGTTGGTCGCCTTGCCCGTGCGCTCGGTGAACTCCTCGGCGAGCTGGTCGGCGCGGTAGCGCTTGTGGCAGTTGGTGCACTCGATCAGCGGGTCGTGGAAGGCCTGCAGGTGACCGGAGGCGACCCAGACCTGGCGCGGGAGGATCACCGACGAGTCGAGGCCGACGACGTCCTCGCGGCCGGTGACCATCGACTTCCACCACTGCCGCTTGATGTTCTCCTTGAGCTCGACGCCCAGGGGGCCGTAGTCCCACGCCGACCGCGTGCCGCCGTAGATCTCACCCGACGCGAAGACGAACCCCCGGCGCTTGGCCAGCGCGACGATGGTCTCGATCTTGGCGGAAGAGGCTTTCGTGGCCACGGACGACACTCCACGCGGTAGGGATGGGACGAAGTGTCGAGCTTACCGGCCGGGCCTGCAATCGAGATCCGGGCGCCCGCCCCGCCGCGGCGGGCGACGTACGCCCGTGCGAACGCCCGACTCACCGAGACGGAACGTACGACTCACCGTTGCCGGGGGTCAGCCCGGCGGGATCCGCGCGCTGCCGCGGGTGACGCTGCGCTCGCGGTTGCGGCGGGCGAGGCGCGACAGGCCGCGCAGCGTACGGCGCGGCAGCTCCAACGCGCCGACGGCCACCCGGTGCGGCGTACCCGGCACGCTCAGGGCGCGGCCGCGGGCCAGGTCGGCGAAGCACCGGTCGACGACCGCCTCGGGCGTGAGCCACCTCGCCGAGCCGCCCGTCGGCAGGCCCGCGCGCTCGTGGTAGCCGGTCTTCACCGCGCCCGGCGCGACCGCGATCACCCGCACGCCCGTGCCGTGCAGCGACGCGGCCACGGTGTCGGTGAAGCTCAGCACCCAGGCCTTGCCCGCCGCGTAGGACCAGCCCGCGGGCGCCAGGTAGCCCGCGAAGCTCGACAGGTTGATCACGGTTCCGCGGCCGCGGGCGATCATCCCCGGCAGGGCGGCGCGGGTGAGCCGCAGCACCGCCGTGACGTTGACGTCCAGCTCCTCCTGCAGCGCGGCCACCGGCGCCTCGTCGAACAGCTCCTGCACGATCACGGCGGCGTTGTTGACCAGCACGTCCACCGTCGCGAGCCGCTCCTCGACGACCGCGCGCTCCCCCGCGACGGCCAGGTCCGCGGGCAGCGTCTCGACCTGCACCCGGTGCGCGGCCCGCAGCGCGGCGGCCGTCTCCTCCAGGCGTTCCTTGTCGCGGGCGACGAGCACGAGGTCGTGGCCGTCGGCGGCCAGCCGCCGCGCGAACGCCGCACCCAGCCCGGTGTTGCCGCCCGTGACGAGCGCCGTGGTCATGGAATCGGACGATAACGACAACCGGTCAGGCCAGCAGGCTGGGGTGCACGGTCGCGGCGCCCTCGACCGCGGAGACCAGCGTCTCGAATGTCGAGGGTTCCGGCTGCGCCTCCGACAGCAGCGGCACCACGTGTTCGCGGACGTCGAACGGCGACAGGGCACGGCGGTAGGCGTCGACCGAGGAGAAACGCGCGGTGAGCACCCACGACCCCGGCTCGTCGACCGCGCGGCCCAGCTCACCGCCGAGGCAGCCGGGTGCGGCGGTGAGCAGGGCGAGCGCCCGCCGGGCCCGGTCGGCGAACGCGGCGGGATCGGCGGGTTGGAACCGGCATACGAGCAGCACGGCTACGTACAATGACAGTCATGTCCACCGCCGCGGGCACCGCCCGACCGGCCGCCACCCTGGTCGCGGCGGGTGATCTCCTGCGGGCGCTGGCCGCCCCGGTGCGCATCGCGATCGTGTTGGAGCTGCTGGCGGGCAGCCGCTGCGTCCACGATCTCGTCGACGCCATCGGCGTGGCGCAACCGCTGGTCAGCCAGCACCTGCGCATCCTCAAGTCGGCGGGCGTGGTGCACGGCGAGCGGCAGGGTCGGGAGGTCGTGTACTCGCTGGTGGACGACCACCTGGCGCACATCGTCGTCGACGCGGTGGCCCATGCGGAGGAGGCACGTGTGGAGAGAGCGCAGTGACGCGGGCCGTGCGCTCCACGCGGCAGCGTGCCGCGGTCTCAGCATTGCTGGACCGGTTGGACGACTTCCGCTCCGCCCAGGAGATCCACGAGCAGCTGCGCAGCACCGGCGACGGCATCGGCCTCACCACCGTGTACCGCACGCTGCAGTCCTTGGCCGACAGCGGCGAGGTCGACGTGCTGCGCTCCGGCTCCGGAGAGGCCGTCTACCGGCGGTGCGCCACCGCCGAGCACCACCACCACCTGGTGTGCAGGCGGTGCGGCGCGGCCGTGGAGATCGAGGGGCCCGCGGTCGAGACGTGGGCGCAGGCCGTCGCCGAGCGGCACGGCTTCTCCGACCTCTCGCACACCGTCGAGATCTTCGGGTTGTGCCGCGAGTGCTCGTCTCAGATCGACACGGCGCCACGCGGGCGGGACGACTAGCGTCCGCGGAATGACCAACGGCGGCGCGCCCAGCACGGTTCGCAGGTTCGAGGGCGCCGAGGCGGGCGAGCTCGCCGCGCAGGCGGCCGTGTTCGAAGACCTCCAGTACGTGTTGCGCTGCTGCGAGCACCTGGTCACGGCGCTCGCGCCGCCGCAGCCCGACACCGCGTTCGTCGAGGCGCTGTGGACCGGCGCGCTCGTCGGGTACGTCCGTTGCTTCTCCGGGCGCCAGGCCGTGCTCACCGAAGCCGACCTCAAGGAGCTCCAGCTCGACGGCGACGTCACCGAGTTCCACGAGATGATCAAGAAGCTCCGCGACCACTACGCGTCCCGCCACCTCAACCCGCGCGAGTCGTTCACGATCGGGGTGGCGCAGTCCAACGACGGCAAGCCGACGGGCGTCGCGGTGGTGTCCACGCCGCGGCCGCTCGTCGACGACACCACGGTGCGGCTGCTCGGCCGGGTCACCTACGCGCTGTCGGGGCTGCTCGACGCCCGCATCCAGAAGACGCAGAACGACGTGCTGGGCGCGGCGGGCAGGCTCAGCCCGGGCGATCTGTCGAAGCTCCCGCTGGTGCACCTGTCGGGGTGACCGCGACCACCGTCAGGTATTCCAGGTCGTAGCCGCCTGCGTAGAGGTCGACCAGCTCGGCGTCCAGTCCCTCGTCGGGGTCCAGGGCCACCAGTGGCGGGAAGTGGGCGCGGTAGTAGGCGACGAGCTCGGCAGGCGGCCCGTCGAAGGCCAGCCGGACGTGCGATCGCGTCGTGGTCACGGTCGCGGGCGCGAGCAGGCGGATGACGGTGGCGGGATCGCCCCACGCCGTCGGCGCCGGACCCGGGCTGGGCGGGCCGTAGCGGGCGAGGATCGCGAAGAACCGGCCGACCTCGCCCTCGGGCGTCCAGTTGGCCATGGCGATCGTGCCGCCCGGCCTGCAGACCCTCAGCAGCTCGCGGGCGGTCGCCTCGTGGTCGGGCGCGAACATGGCGCCGACGACGGACAGCACGACGTCGAACGCGGCGTCGGGGAACGGGAGGGCCTGGGCGTCGGCCACCTGCCAGGTGATGGCCAGGCCGCTCGCCCGCGCGGCCCGCTCGCCGACCGCCATCAGCTCGGGTGCGACGTCGGTGCCGATCACCTGCGCGCCCGTCGCGGCGGCGGGCAGGGTCGCGTTACCGGTGCCCGCGCCGACGTCGAGCACGCGGTGGCCGGGCCCGACGCCCGCGGCCTGAACCAGGGCAGGCCCCATGGCGGCGATGAGCTCGGCGATGCGGGAGTAGTCGCCGAGGGTCCAGAAGTCAGCAGCAGTGGCCATGCCCCGAGGTTGGCGCCCGGCGAGGGCCGGGAGAAGTTCGCAAAACAGACTACCTTCGCGACGGCCGGAAGAGGATCGTCGGCGAGGTGGAGGGCTACGGCCAGTACTGCCCGATCGCGTTGGGTGCCGAGATCTTCGCCGAGCGCTGGACGCCGATCATCCTGCGCAACCTCATGGTCGGCAGCGACCGGTTCGGCGACCTGCTCGCGGGCGCGCCGGGCATCCCGCGCAGCGTGTTGACCCGGCGGCTGCGCACGTTGGAGCGCGAAGGCCTCGTGGTGCGGTCCGGCGGCCGCTACCGGTTGACCGCGAGCGGCGCGGAGCTGGCGCAGGTGTGCATGGCCCTCGGCACCTGGGGCGCGCGGTGGCGGGAGAGCCGCCCCGAGCACCACGACCCCTACCTCGCGCTGTGGACGCTCGCGCACCTGGTCGACCGCGCAGGCCTGCCGCAGCCGCGGGTGGTCGTGCGCTTCGACGTCACCGGGGGACGCGGGCCCCACCGGTACTGGCTGGTGGTGGGGGCGACCGAGCAGGAGGTGTGCGCGCACGACCCCGGCCACGGCGACGACGCGGTGGTCACCTGCGCCCCCGCGGCGTTGATCGCCTGGCACTGCGGGCGCCTGCCCCTCGGCGCGGCGATGCGCGCGGGCACGATCGCCGTCACGGGGCCGCCGTGGTCGGTGCGGATGCTCGCCGGGTGGGGGCGGCTGAGCCCGTTCGCGGACGTCGCGCCCGCCCGCTGACTTCGCACCCCTCGGGTCTCCTCACACCCGTCGACGGGGTGCGAGGTGAAGCGTCGGGGTGCGAAGCGGGCGGCGGCTCAGACCAGCTCGGCCCGCACCGCCGACGCGTTGCTCACCACGAGCATCAGCAGCGTGCCCAGCGCGGCCTCGCCCAGCCCGGCGGCGGGGAACGCGTAGCGCAGCGTGACGTCCCAGCCGCGTTCGCTCGCGGTGGCGCCGAGCGTGCCGAAGAGCCCCTCCCCCGCGCGCAGGCCGACGCGGGCCGGGATGTCCCCGTCGGGCGGCAGGTCCCAGCCCACGACGCACGTCAACGAGAGAACGGGCAGGCCTTCCGCCAGCTCCAGGCCCTGCAGCGCGCACGGGACGTCCCCGTGCCGGAAGGTGATCGCGCCGTCGTCGTCGACGGTGACCTCCACGTAACGCTCCAGCGCGGCCCGGGCGAGATCGAGGGTCGCCCTCATGACGCCGCCTCCGCGGGAGGAAGTGCGTCGGCGGTCACGATGCCGCCTCCGCGGAAGGAAGTGCGTCGGCGGTCACGACGCGTCCGGCTTGTCGAGTGCGCCGCCGAAGCGGCGGTCCCGTCGGGCGTAGATCTCGATCGCCTCCCAGATGTGGCGTCGGTCGAAGTCGGGGAACAGGGTGTCGAGGAAGACCATCTCGGCGTAGGCCGACTGCCAGAGCAGGAAGTTGGACGTGCGCTGCTCACCCGAGCTGCGCACGAACAGGTCGACGTCGGGCATCTCCGGCTCGTCGAGGTGCCGGGCGATCGTACGCTCGTCGATCTTGTCGGGCTTGAGCTTCCCCGCCGCCACGAGCCGGGCGATCTCCCGCACGGCGTCGGCGATCTCGGCCCGGCCGCCGTAGTTGACGCACATGGTGAGCGTGAGCAGGTCGTTGTGCCGGGTCTTCTCCTCGGCGATCTCCAGTTCGCGGATCACGCTGCGCCACAGGCGCGGCCGCCGCCCCGCCCACCGCACCCGCACCCCGCGGGCGTGCAGCTCGTCGACCCGGCGGTGGATCACGTCGCGGTTGAAGCCCATGAGGAAGCGCACCTCGTCGGGGCTGCGCTTCCAGTTCTCGGTGGAGAAGGCGTACGCCGACAGCCACCGCACCCCGACCTCGAGACACCCCCACGCCACGTCCATGAGCGACGCCTCGCCGCGGCGGTGCCCCTCGATCCGCGGCAGCCCCCGCGCGTTGGCCCACCGGCCGTTGCCGTCCATCACCAGCGCGACGTGGTTGGGCACGAACTTCGCCGGGATCGCGGGCGGCCGCGCGCCACTGGGGTGCGGGGGCGGCGGCAAGGGCACGCCGCCACCCTACGGCCGCCG
>DATAOO010000177.1:0-12312 GCA_036265695.1 Pseudonocardia sp.
TGCGAGATACCCGTAGGGGTGCGAAGTCGGAGGCAGTTGCTAGAGCGCCTGGGAGAACCGCAGGTGGTTGCCCGCGGGGTCGCGGAACGCGCAGTCGCGCACCCCGTACGGCTGGTCGATCGGCTCCTGCAGCACCTCAGCGCCCGCCGTCCGGAGCCGCTCGAACGTCGCGGCCAGGTCGTCGGTGGCGAAGATCGCGCTGCCCAGCACGCCCTTGGCCAGCAGGGCGCTCAGCGCCTCGGCGTCCTGTGGCGAGTGCCCCATCGATGCGGTGACCAGCACGATCTCGACGTCGGGCTGCTCCGGCGAGGCCACCGTCAGCCAGCGCTCGTCGCCGAGCGGGACGTCGTTCTTCAGCTCCAGGCCGAGGACGTCGCGGTAGAACGCCAGCGCCTTGTCCTGGTCGTCGACGATCATGAAGGTGTGGGAGAGCTTGAGGGTCATGCCGTCAACGCTAGGGCCGTGCGGCGAGGCGCGGCTTCTCCGTTCCTGCCGGATTGCGGACGGGACGCGACCACGCCTGGGCGACGCAGGCGGGCACCGTCGACGCCGCGCGGTGGTCGCGCGCCCGGTAGGCGCTGGGGCTTTCCCCGACCAGCTCGCTGAACCGCGAGCTGAACGAGCCGAGCGAGGTCGCGCCCACCGCCAGGCAGACCTCGGTGACGCTGAGCTCCCCTCGCCGCAGCAACGCCATGGCCCGCTCGATCCGGCGGCACATGAGGTAGGCGTAGGGGGTCTCGCCGTAGGCGTCACGGAACCGACGGGCGAACTGCGACGGCGACATGAGCGCCGCCTTGGCCATCGCGGGCACGTCCAGCGGACGGGCGTACTCGCGGTCCATGAAGTCACGCGCCCGACGCAGGTGGGCCAGCTCGTCGGCGTTCACGTCGTGATCGTGCCACGCGCCCCGACCCGCCTCGCGAGGCTGGTGGGGCAGGCCATCTGACGCGTGACGTCCACCGACATGCACCTCCCCCGGCGGGGCGGCGCGGTCGCGCGGCAGTGGGCGACGGGGCTACGGGGCGGCGGCGTGGCAGCACAGCGACGCGGTGAGGCGGCGGCGACGCGGCGGCGCGGTGGGGTGGTGGGGAGGTGGGGCGGCAACGCGGGCAGGTCGGCGGCGCGGGCAGGTCGGCGGCGCGGTGGCCGCGCGGTGGGCGGTGGCGCGCGGCGGCGCGGTGGGCGCGCGGTGGGCGGCGGGCGCGCGGTGGGCGGTGGTGAGTGCGGCGCGCGTGGCAGGCGGCGCGGGCGGGGTTAGGCTCGGCCCGTGGGGAGCGTTGCGCGGTCGATCGTCGACGCCGTCGCCGTGCACGGCGCCACCACGGTCTTCGGGCTCCCCGGCGTGCACAATCTCGCGTTCTGGAAGATGCCCGAGGGGGCGCCGCTGGTCGTCCGCCACGAGCAGGCCGCCGTCTACGCCGCCGACGGCTGGGCCCGCGCCACCGGGCGCCTCGGTGCCGCCGTCGTCACCACCGGGCCGGGCGCCGCCAACGCGCTGGCCGCGTTCGGCGAGGCCGCGGCCGCCCGCTCGCCGGTGCTGCTGGTGGCCTCGGAGATCCCGCAGGCCCTGCGCCGCGCGGGCAGGCTCCGCGGCGTGCTGCACGAGTCGCGCGACCAGGCGGCCATGTTCCGACCGCTGGCCAAGGCGGTGTTCACGCCGCGCTCGGCCGCCGAGGTCGCCTGCGTGCTGGACGAGGCCGTCGCCGCGGCCATGCGGCACCCGCGCGGGCCGGTCTACCTGGACGTCCCCGCCGACGTGCTCGGCCACGAGGCCGTCACCCCCCTGGTGACGGCCCCCTGGTTCGAGCCGCTGCCCTCGGAGGCCGATCTCGACGCGGCCGCCGCCGTGCTGGCGGACGCCCGGGTGGTGATCTGGGCGGGCGGCGGCGCGGTGGACGCCGAGCCGTCGGTCGCGGTGCTGGCCGAGCACCTCGGCGCGCCGGTGGTGGCGAGCTACGGCGGCCGCGGTGTGCCGCCCACCGCGCACCCGCTCACCGTCGGGCTGCCGCCGCACGAGCCCGAGGCGGCGGAGCTGATCGGGCGGGCGGACGTTCTGGTGGCCGTCGGCGGCGACCTCGACGGCATGAACACCCGCAACTGGACGATGCCGCGCCCGCACCAGCTGGTCACGCTCGACCCCGCACCTCCCGTCGACCCGCCCGAGTGGACGGCCGACGCGACCGTCACCGGGCGCCTCGGCGACGCGCTGCGCGGCCTGCGCGACCGGCTCCCGAACCAGCCGCCGTGGGCGTCGCCCGACGTGGGCGCGCGGGGCCGGGCCCGGCTCGCCGCCGATCCCGTCAGCGCCGAGGCCATGACCCTCGTGGCCGCCGTCGAGGCCGCCCGCACCCCGGAGACCGTGCTGGTGTGCGACATGGCCGTCGCCGGCTACTGGGTGGGCGGCTACGCGAACGCCCCCGGCCCGCGCAGGCTCGCCTACCCGGTCGGCTGGGGCACGCTCGGCTTCGGCCTGCCCGCCGCGATCGGGCCCGCCACCGCGGGCCACCCGGTGATCGCGGTCTGCGGCGACGGCGGCCTCGCCATGGGCGTGGGCGAGCTCGCCACGCTGGTGCAGGAACGCCTGCCGGTCACCGTCCTCGTCGTCGACGACGGCGGCTATGGGATGCTCCGCTACGACCAGGCCCGCGTCGGCGACCCGGAGGTCGGCGTCGACCTGGTCGGGCCGGACTTCCCGGCCGTCGCCGCGGCGTTCGGCCTGCCCGCCACCGCCGTGCCCGCCGTCGGCGACGCGTTGGCCGTCGCGTTGGCCGCGGCGGTCGGCTCGGGCGGCCCGCACCTCGTGCACGTGCGCGCCCGGCTCACCCCGCCGCGCACCACCTCGCCGCGCTGGCACGAGGACTAACCCAGACTTGTGACGCAGAACACATCGCTAGATGCTGTATCGCGATATATCGTGATGGCACACGAGCTGATACAGATTATCGGCTCCTCACCTCCAAGGAGACACACCATGACTGCCAACAACCCCCGTTTCGGACCGCGCCAGGGCAACTGGCGCAGGCACGGCCACCGGCCGCCGTTCGGTCCGGACTTCATGATGGCCGGCGACGGTCCGCCGCCGCCCCCGCCCTTCGACGGTCCCGTCGACGACGAGCAGCCCGGCCCGCACGGTCGCGGCAGGCGGCAACGCCGCGGCGGCCCGCCCTTCGGTCCGGGTTTCGGCCCGGGCATGCCCCCAGGCTTCGCCCGCCGCTTCGGCGGACCGCGCGGCCGGGGCCGTCGCACCGCTCGCGGCGACATCCGCGCCGCGGTGCTCGCACTGGTCGCCGAGCAGCCCCGGCACGGCTACGAGATCATCCAGGAGATCGCCGAGCGGACGAGCGGGGCCTGGCGCCCCAGCCCCGGCTCGGTGTACCCCACGCTCTCGCAGCTGGAGGACGAAGGCCTCGTCCGCGTCGAGCAGGCCGACGGCCGCCGGGTGGTCCACCTCACCGAGGAGGGCACCCGCTACGTCGAGGAGCACCGCGCCGAGCTCGACGCGGTGTGGGAGTCGGTCGACCGCGGCGACGACGACGCCACAGCGCTGTTCGAGCAGCTGGGCCAGCTGCACGCGGCGGCCCAGCAGGTGATCGGCGCGGGCACGCCCGCTCAGATCGCCGCGGCCACCGAGGCGCTGACCGAGGCCCGCAAGACGATCTACCGCCTGCTCGCCGAGTAGGCGCGCTCCACCTCAGCAGGGTGGCCCGATACCGGGCCACCCTGCTGCAGTTTCCGGGGGCGGGCGTCCAGGGCCGACCGCACCGCGGCCAGCGCGACCGTGTTGCCCGGCTCGAACCCGCTCACCGAGCCCGCCGTGCCGCGCTCGGCGGCCCGCACCCACGCCGAGTGCCCGACGCAGCCCAGCAGCGCGTCGCCGATCTGCTCGGTGAGCCACGCCGCGTCGCCCCCGTCGGACGTCTTGTTGCCCAGCACCAGCAGCGCCGCGTTCTCGGCCGCGGCGCGCTGGGCCTGCACGCGGTACAGCCCGACCGCCCGCCGCATCGGTTCCGCGACGAGCACGGTGAGGTCGTAGCGCCCGGACGCGGCGCCGTCGGCCGCGAGGTCGACGACGACGTACTCCCCCGGACCGTCGGCCAGCTGGTCGAGCAGTGCGTCGGACGCGTCGGTCGCGACCAGGTGGACCCCGTCCGCGCCCACCGCCGACGCGCACAGTGCGGGCGGTGTGCGTGGACCCCCGACGCTGTGCGTGAGCTCGACGAGACCGTCCGGGGCCAGTCCGAACGTCCCCTCGACGGGCGCCCACCGGGGCGGCGTGGGCCTGCCGAGCAGCGCCGCGAGGCGGCCGTCGGCGGCGTCGACGGCGAGCACCGGCAGGCCCCTGGCCGCGAGGTGGCGGCTGAACACCGCCGCGCACGTCGACTTGCCGCTGCCCTTGGCGCCGACAAACGCGATCCGCATCGCGCGACGATAGGTCGCCGCCACCAACGGGTGATCATGAAGGGTCGATCATCGCCGCCTGCGGGCCAGCACCTCCCGCAACGGCGGGACCTCGATGCCTTCGGCCGCCAGCTTGCGTCGCGCGCGCCGCCGGGCCACGAACACGCCGACCAGCGCGGCCGCCCACACGACGTACTGGACGCACCAGGCGATCCGGAACCCCTCGGGCGGGTAGCCAGGCCCGAGCAGCACCCCCACGCCGAACGACACCAGCAGCGCGGCGAGGAAGCCCCCGATGTTGACGATGCCGACCGCCGTGCCCTGCCGGTGGTGCGGGTTGAAGGTGCGCGCGTAGTCGAACCCGATCATCGAGCCCGGCGCGCCGAGCGCGAGCACGACGACCAGCACGACGAGCAGCCACCGCGGGGCGGGTGGTTCGGTCGCGAGCACGGCCGTCCACACCGCGGCGGTGCCGACGATCACCGTGATCACCAGCCACGAGCGGCGCAGCGGGTGGCGCGCGGTGAACTCCCCGAAGAGCGGCCCCGCGATGATCCCGACGAGCACGAACAGCGTGAGCAGCGCGCTCGCCCCCGCCGTCGTCATGCCCTGCCCGGCGACCAGGTACGGCACACCCCAGAGCAGCGCGAACACCGTGCCGGAGAACTGCGTGCCGGTGTGCGTCCAGAGGCCCAGCCGGGTGCCGGGCTCCCGCCAGGCGTGCTGGAGGCTGTGCAGCACCTCGCGCGGGGTCGCCGCGGGCGGCGGGGCGGGCGCGCCGGGCGGCCGGTTGCGCAGCACGGCGAGCACCGCCAGCGCGACGGCAGCGCCGAGCGCCGCCGCCGAACCGAACGCCGTCGTCCAGCCAGGGCCGTGCAGCAGCGCCGCGAACGGGATCGCCGACAGCACCTGCCCCAGCTGCCCCACGAGTCCTGTGAGCTGCGTCATCAGCGGCACCCGTCGGGGTGGGAACCAGGCCACGACCACCGCGAGCACGCTGATGAACGTCAGCGCGTCGCCCGCCCCGACCAGCACCCGGGCCGCGATGGCCAAGCCCAGCCCGTCGGCGAGGGCGAGGAGCAGCTGCCCGGCCGCCATCACGAGCGCGCCGGTGACGACCAGCGTGCGCGCCCCGAAGCGGTCCAGCAGCACCCCCGCGGGCACCTGCAGGCTCGCGTAGACCAGCAGCTGCAGCACCACGAACCCGGACAGCACGGCGGGGGTGGCGTCGAAGCGGGCGGCGGCGTCCAGCCCGGCGACGCCGAACGAGGTGCGCTGCATGACGCCGACCATGTAGGCGGCCAGCCCGACGACCCAGATCAACCACAGACGACTCATCGCCGACCCATCGTGCGGCATCCGCTCGGGAAACGGGATGCTGTGCGGGGAGTTTCACGTTGGTGCTCACGAAGGGACGGAGGTGCGCGATGCTGGAACCCGCCGAGCTGTACGAGCTGACCGAGGCGGAGGTCCCGGCGGCGGCGCCGGTGCTGGTCGTGGCGCTGGAGGGGTTCGTCGACGCAGGGAACGCCGCCCGGTTGGCGGTCGGGTCGATGCGTGAGGGACGGGAGCCGCGCACGCTGGCGCGCTTCGACGTCGACCAGCTCATCGACTACCGGTCGCGCAGGCCGCCGCTGCGGTTCGACACCGACCACTGGGAGTCCTACGCGGCGCCCGAACTCGACGTCGTGGCCCTCACCGACACGGCGGACACCGAGTTCCTGCTGCTGTCGGGGCCGGAGCCGGACTCGCAGTGGGAGCGGTTCGCCGCCGCGGTCGCCCAGCTCGTCGAGCGGTTCGGGGTGCGGCTGGTGATCAACCTGTCGGCGATCCCGATGGCGGTGCCGCACACGCGCCCGATCGGCGTCACCGCGCACGGCACCCGCCGCGAGCTCACCGAGGGCCACGAGGCCTGGTTCACCGCAGCCGACGTGCCCGGCAGCGCCGTCGGCCTGATGGAGCTGCGGTTGGGCGAGGCGGGCCACGACGCGATGGGCTTCGCGGTCCACGTGCCGCACTACCTCGCGCGGGCGGAGTACCCGCAGGCGGCGCGGGTGCTCGTCGACCACGTCGGCATCGCGGCCGGGCTCTACCTCTCCACCGAGGCGCTCTCGGTGGCGGCGGATCGGGCCGAGAAGGAGATCGGCGAGCAGGTGTCGGCGTCCGAGGAGGTCAAGGAGGTCGTCGAGGCGCTCGAACGGCAGTACGACGCCGTCACGGCGGGCCGGGCGTCGGGCCTTTCCGACGACCTGCCGAGCGCCGACGAGCTCGCGGCCGAGGTCGAGAAATTCCTCGCGGGCCAGGACGACGACAACCCGCAGGGCTGAACTAGACGGTCAGCACGATCTTGCCGAGCACCCGCCGCTCGTCGATCTGGGTCAACGCCTCCGCCGCCTTCTCCAACGGGAGGCTGGCCCCGATTGGCGGGTCGAGCGCACCGGAGCGCAGGTGCGGCAGCAGCTCGTCCCACTGACTCGCGGCGTAGCCGGGCCTGGCCAGCGCGTAGGCGCCCCAGCCAACGCCCACGGCGTCGATGTTGTTGAGCAGCAAGCGGTTGACCTTGACGGTGGGAATCTCGCCCGCGGTGAAGCCGATCACCAGCAGCCGTCCGAGCGGGCGCAGGCAGCGCAGCGAGTCGGTGAAGCGGTCGCCGCCCACCGGGTCCACGACGAGGTCGACCCCGCCCAGCTCCTTGACGGCGTCGCGGAAGCCCTCGACGGGCACGGTGTGCGCCGCCCCGACCGACCGGGCCACCTCGGCCTTGGCGTCGCTCGACACCACGGCGATCACGGTGGCGCCGAGCGCCGCGGCCAGTTGCACGCAGGCTGTGCCGACCCCGCCCGCCGCGCCGTGCACGAGCACGGCCTGCCCCGTCTCCAGGTGGCCCCGCACCACCAGCGCGAAGTGGGCCGTGAGGTAGTTCATCGGCAGGCCCGCGCCCGCCTCGAAGGAGACGTTGTCCGGCAGCGGGAAGACGCGATCCTGGTCGACCGCGGCGGTCTCGGCGAATGCGCCCGTGGTCGTGAACGCCACCACCCGGTCGCCCGGCGCGAGCGGGGAGCCGTCGGGCGCCTCGCGCACCGTGCCCGCCACCTCGGCGCCCAGCGTGAACGGCAGCTCCGGCTTGTACTGGTAGAGGCCTTTCGACTGCAGCAGGTCGGGGAAGTTCACGCCTGCGGCGGCGACGTCGACCAGCACCTCCTGGGGTCCGCGCACCGGCTCCGGCACGTCGCGCACCTCGACCGAAGTGGGCCCGGACAGCGTCACCACCTGTACCGCACGCATGCCGGTCACCGTACCCGGCGATACCACCCCTTTGATCACCTCTGCGGGCGACCCCCGCTCGGCGGCGGGGCCCGGCAGCCGGCAGGGTGCCCCGGTGCAACTCGTCTTCGGACCCGACGACCTGGAGGCGTACGCCGCCGTCCGGGACCGGCTCCGTCTGCACATCGTCGCGTGGGCCCGCCGTCGCGGCCACACCGTGGAGCCCTCGCTGGTCGCCGCGGCGCTGGACCACAAACACAGCGTGGACGGCCGCCTGGGCCACTGGACCCGCACCCACGTCGCCAACGCCCTCGCGGTGTGGTTCCCGCGCACGGTGGCGTTGCTGCCCGACGACCGCGACGCCGTCCCGGCCGCCCTGCACGCCTTGATCGGCTTCTTGGCGGAACGTGGCTGGCTCGACTCCCGGTCCGATCCGTCGGACGGCCTGCACGCGCAGGTGGCCGACTCGACGCCCGCGCTGCACGACGCCCTCGACGACGAGCGCAACCACGACCTCGGCACCTTCTGGGCCGTCCAGATGCTGCGCCACGGCGTGCCGACCGCGGATCCCGCCGCGGTGGCCCGCTTCATCGAGCGGGTGCACGCGGGCGAGCTGGACATCGACCGCGCCGCTCTGAGCGACATCACCCGCCGCGAACGCCGGGCCGACCCCGAACCGCCCAGCCGGCCGCTGCCCGCCGTGCTGCTGCCGGGGGCCGCGGCCATGCTGGCCGCCGCCGACTCCTCGGTCGCGCTCGCCCGCCTGCGCGGCTTCACCCGCTGGGTGCGCGCCGGCCGTTCGCTGACCCGCGACGGCAGGCTGCAGCTCGGCGACGCCCGTGCCGTGGCCGAGGCGCTCGACCTCGACCACTTCGCCCGCGACCGGGCCCGCGCGGGCGACGAGCTCCCCGAGATCGTGCTGCTCCTCAGCTGGGCGCGGCAGGCCCGGTTCGTGCGGGTCGTGCGCGGACGGCTGGTGCAGGTCAAGAACGCCGCGCCGCTGCTGTCGCGGCCGATCGAGATGTGGAAGCGCGCGTTCGAGGCCATCGGCGGCATCGGCGAGCACTTCGGCGGGTCGAACGTGTTCGGCGCCCCCTCGCTGTTCGGGATGAGCCTCGGCGAGGCGTACCCGATGCTGCTCACCCTGCTCTACACCGCGGGCGGTGACCCGATCCCCGTCGAGCGGTTCCACCGCTGCGTGCGCGAGACCGTCAACGCCCGGATGGGCTGCGTGGTCGACGACCTCGCGGGCGACGTCGAGCAGCGGCTGTGGCGCCGCGACGTCACCGCCCTGCTCGACGCGCTGGAGCTGCTCGGCGCCGTCCACCTCGAGGAGAGCCACGCCGACGACGACGACGCCCACCGCGCGCTTGTCGCGCTGGCGGGCCGCGAGGACCCGGACCCGACGCTCGTGGGCCTCACCCCGATCGGGCTGTGGGCGGTGCGCGAGATGCTCGTGGCGTCCGGCGTGCACGCGCCGCTCGTGGGCGAGCTCGCCGAGGAGGACATCGAGTACGTCTGCATGCGGTGCGTCGGGGTGCGCCGGGAGGTCGCCGAGGCCGAGCTCGCCTCGTGGGTGGCCGCCCGCCCGCGGCGGGCCGCCGCCCACGAGGTGCTGCACTACCTGCAGCGCGTGGAGGACCCGACCCACCGCGACCTGGCCCTCTACGCGCTCGCCCGGACCGGCACCGGCACGACGGGCCGCGACGGCCCACGACCACGCCGGACCGCGCACCGGGGGGCGGGGGCCCCGCTCCCCGTGGAGTGCGGCCCCCGCCGTCATCATTTCTGACGAAGTTGTAGTTGTGGGCGCAACACTTTGCCCGTGGCCGCCGACATCACCAGTGAGTCGGCGGTGCCCCGTCGGCCGCACGAGACGCTCGTGCGCGGGACGCGTTGCCCCCGCAGCGCATCCCGCGCACGAGCAATCAGCCGCCCAGCGCTGACTGCACGACCCCCTGGGCCTCCTCCTGGATGCGCGCGAGGTGCTCGGGCCCGCGGAAGCTCTCGGCGTACACCTTGTAGACGTCCTCGGTGCCGGACGGGCGCGCGGCGAACCAGCCGCCCTCGGTCACGACCTTCAGCCCGCCCAGCGGCGCCCCGTTGCCGGGCGCCTCGGTGAGCCGGGCGATGATCGGCTCGCCCGCCAGCTCGGACGCGGTCACGTCGCTCGCCGAGAGCTTGCCCAGCTTCGCCTTCGCCTCCGGGGTGGTGGCGACGTCGATGCGCGCGTAGGCGGGCGCGCCGAACCGCTCCGTGAGGTCCGCGTAGCGCTGCGAGGGCGACTCCCCCGTCACCGCCAGGATCTCCGACGCCAACAACGCCAGGATGATCCCGTCCTTGTCGGTGCTCCAGACCCCGCCGTCGCGGCGCAGGAACGACGCACCGGCGCTCTCCTCGCCGCCGAAGCCCAGCGAGCCGTCGATGAGGCCGGGCACGAACCACTTGAAGCCGACGGGCGTCTCCACCAGCTTGCGGCCGAGGTCGGCGGCCACCCGGTCGATCATCGACGAGCTCACGGCCGTCTTGCCGACCCCGGCCGCGGCGGGCCAGTCGGGCCGGTTCGCGTAGAGGTAGCCGATCGCGACGGCCAGGAAGTGGTTGGGGTTCATCAGGCCCGCGTCGGAGGTGACGATGCCGTGGCGGTCGGAGTCGGCGTCATTGCCCGTGGAGATCGGGTAGCGGTCGCGGGACGCCACGAGCGAGGCCATCGCGTACGGGGACGAGCAGTCCATCCGGATCTTGCCGTCCCAGTCGAGCGTCATGAACGCGAACTGCGGGTCGACGACGGGGTTCACCACGGTCAGGTCGATCTTGTGACGCTCGGCGATGGCGGCCCAGTAGGCCACGCTCGCCCCGCCCAGGGGGTCGGCGCCGATCCGCACGCCCGCCGACCGGATCGCGTCGAGGTCGACGACGTTGGGCAGGTCGTTCACGTACTCGCCGAGGAAGTCGAACCGGCCCAGCGCGCCGCGGTCGAGCGGGCGGCGCTTGACGCCGTCGAGCGTGGCGAACAGCAGCTCGTTGGCACGGTTGGCGATCCAGCTCGTGGCGTCGGTGTCGGCCGGGCCGCCGTGCGGGGGGTTGTACTTGAAGCCGCCGTCGCGGGGCGGGTTGTGGCTCGGGGTGATGACCACGCCGTCGGCGAGCCCGGCGGCGCGGCCGCGGTTGGCGCCGATGATGGCCGTCGAGACGGCGGGGGTCGGGGTGTAACCGTCGGCGGAGTCCACGAGCACGTGCACGTCGTTGGCCAGGAACACCTCGCACGCGGTGACCCAGGCGGGCTCGGACAGCGCGTGCGTGTCGCGGCCGATGAACAGCGGGCCGTCGGTGCCCTGCGAGGCCCGGTACTCGACGATGGCCTGGCTGGTGGCCGCGATGTGGTCGTCGTTGAACGTCGTGGACAGCGACGAGCCGCGGTGCCCCGAAGTGCCGAACGCCACCCGCTCGGCGGGGATGTTCGGGTCCGGGTGCCGGTCGTGGTAGGCCGCGAGCAGGGCGTCGACGTCAACGAGGTCCTCGGGCTGGGCGGGCTGACCGGCGCGGGGGCTGTTCGGCATGGGCGACAGCCTGCCACCCCGGGGGCGTATCCACAGCGGTTTCCCAGTTTCGGCGTGGACCCTGGAGAGGGGAGTACACGACTCGGGGAGGCCACCATGCGCACCGCACGTCCGACCACCGGCTCGGCCAGCGACCAGGGGCGACGGCGGTTCAACGCCGATGCGCTCGCGGTCTGGGCGCACGGTGGTGGGCTCGGGGTCGCGGTAGCCGACGGCATCGGCGACACGGCGGCCGCGTACGGAGCCGCCCACGTCGCCGCGGACACGGCGGCGCGGGCCGCAGCGGACGGAGGGGCGCTCGACGCGCTGCTGGCCGCGCGCACCGCGATCGCCGGGGGCAAGGGCGACGCCGTGCTCGTCGTCGCGGCGCTGCGGTCCGGTGGTGGCGAGATCGCGTGGGTCGGCGACTGCCGGGCCTACTTCTTCGACGGCGCGGCCGTCCGCCTGCTCACGGCCGACCAGACGATGGCCGCCGCGGTGCAGGAAGCCGGGGTGGACACCCCGCCGCCGAGGTGGGAACACGTGGTGACGGCGAGCGTGCGCAGCGCCTCGGCGGGCAACGCGGGACGGGTGCCGATCCCGGGCGGTTGGGGCAGGCTGGCGCTCGTCACCGACGGGGTGCACCGGGAGCTGTCCGGCGACGAGATCGCCGCCGTGCTGGCGTACGCGCACGACCCGGCCACCGCGGCGCGGGAGCTCACCGACCTCGCCCTCCTGGCCGGGGGCGGCGACAACGCCAGTGCCACGGTCGTCGAGGTCCCGCTGGTCCCGGCGCTGCCCGCCCAGCGCACCGACACCGGCCCGGCGTTCCCCGAGGTGGCCCCGGCCGCCGACACCGCCTGACCGCGGTGAGTCGTACGATCCGCCGTGGTGAGTGGGTCAAACCGCCACGGTGAGTCGTACGAATCGCCGAGGTGAGTCGGGCAAACCGCCGTGGTGAGTCGGGCAAACCGCCGTGGTGAGTCGCGCAAGCCGCCGTGGTGAGTCGCGCAAGCCGTCACGGTGAGTCGTACGAATCGCCGAGGTGAGTCGGGCAAACCGCAGTGGTGAGTCGGTCGAATCGCCACGGCGAGTCGCGTATCCTGCCGCG
>DATAOO010000178.1:0-1730 GCA_036265695.1 Pseudonocardia sp.
CTCTGTGGACGGGGCGGACGTGCCGGTGCGGCCGTCGATGTTGGGGTTGACGCTGCCGTTCAACCTCACGGGCTGGCCCGCCGCGTCGGTGCCGGGTCAGGTCGGGGCGGGCGAGCTGCCCGTCGGGGTGCAGGTGGTGGGCGTGCGGCTGGAGGAGCGCGGCGTGCTGCGGGTGGCGGCCGCGCTGCACCCGTAGTTCGCGACGCCGATCCGCGGCGCACGGGCGAAGGCGGTGTCGCAGCGCTCGGCGCAGGCGGCGCAGGCGGCGTGGGCCATGATCGGGGCGAAGCGCACCTCAGGCCGGTGCGGACCCGCGTCACGTGCGGGTCGCGGCGATCACCGCGTGCGTGGCGCGTAGTTTTCTGTCCGTGACGGAGCGGGCGGTGTGCGTGATCGGGGCCGGGCTGATCGGCGGTTCGTTGCTGCGAGCCGCGGAGAAGGCCGGTCGTCCGGTGTGGGGCACCGCGGCGTCCGAGGCGACGGCGGGCGAGGCGCGGGCCGACGGCTTCGACGTCACCACCGACACCGACGGCGCGTTGCGCCGAGCCGACGACGCCGACGCGCTCGTCGTGCTCGCCGTGCCGCTCCCGGCGCTTCCCGGGGTGCTCGCCCGGGTCGACGCGGTGGCGCCGACCGTCCGGCTGACCGACGCCGTGAGCGTGAAGGTGGCGGTGGCCGACGCGGTGGCGCAGTACGCCCCGCGGGCCCGGTTCGTCGGCGGGCACCCGATGGCGGGCACGTCGGCGTCCGGGTGGGCGGCCGGGTCGGCGGGCCTCTTCGACGGGGCGGCGTGGGTCGTCGCCGCCGACGACGGGCTCGACCTGGACGTCTGGCGCGACGTCGCCGAGCTGGCCTGGGCGTGCGGGGCCCGGGTGGTGCCCGCGGCCGCCGACGAGCACGACCTGGCCGTGGCGCGCATCTCGCACCTGCCGCACCTGTTCGCGGCCGTGCTGGCGGCGGTGGGTGCGGAGGGCGGCCCGCTCGCGCTGTCGCTCGCCGCGGGCTCCTTCGCCGACGGCACCCGGGTGGCGGGCACGCGGCCCGAGCTGGTGCTGGCGATGTGCGAGGGCAACCGCGACGCCCTGCTCGCCGCCGTCGACGACGCGCTCGGACGGCTGGGCGCCATGCGCGGCGCGCTCGCCTCCACCGGCGGCCTCGCGGCGACCGTGCGCGCGGGCCACGACGGCCGCACCCGGTGGGAAGCGGCCCGCAGGCCCGAGGGCGTGCGGGTGCGACTGAGCGGCCGGGCGCCCCTGGCGCGGCTGCGCGACGTCGGCCGGGCGGGCAAGACGGTCTCGGGCTGGGCCTGACCGGCAGACTCACCGCGGCGACATCGCAGACTCACCCCGGCGACATCGCAGACTCACCCCGGCGAAACGTACGACTCACCGGGATGGAACGTACGACTCACCGCCGGGCGGACCCACCCCAGGCCGCGCGCCCGCGCAAACTGCCCAACTCACCGCGGTGAAACGTGCGACTCACCGCGGTGAAACGTACGACTCACCGGGGGTCAGCCTGCGGGTTGGGGGGTCACGCGTGTGGCCTGGACCGAGTGGTCGATCACGAAGCCGTCGTGGTCGACGCGCAGCTCGGCGGTGCCCAGCTCAGAACTCAGCTCGATGAGGGCGCCTTCGTCCGTGGGGGTGCCGCGGTAGGTGCGCTCCACCACCGACGTCTCGAGCGCGGGCAGCGAGATGTGCACCACCGGCAGCGTGTGCTCACCCGCC
>DATAOO010000179.1:0-33194 GCA_036265695.1 Pseudonocardia sp.
GCGGCCGCGTCGGCGGTCGGCGTGTTCGGGTCGGCGCCCGGGGCGGCCGACGGGGTTGCCGTCGTGCTCGCGCTCGGCGTGGTGCCGTTCGGCGCGACGACCGGTGCGGGGGGCGGGGGCGGTGCCGTCGCGATCGCCGCCTTCGGCGTGCCCGCCAGCGTGACCGCGCCGTCGGGAGCGACGACGAGGCGCGCCGAGTCCTGCACCGGCACCATCCCCAGCGATGCCGCGCGTTGGGCGAGCGCAGGCGCCGCGTCCATCGCCGTGACCTCGCGCCGCAGTTGCTCGCTCTGCTCGCTCAGCGCGCGAGCGGCGACGCGGGCGTCCTGGAGCCGGTAGGAGTCCGCGGCCGCGGCGGTGGAGAGCCACAGCGTGACGATCAGCCCGACGGCGAGCAGTCCCATGATCAGCAGTACGAACTTGGCCCGGCCCGCGGTCGGGGCGGTCCGCGGCGCGCGGCCGCCGACCACCTTCCGCAGCCGGTCCTCGCGACGGGCGTAGGCCCGACCCGTCGCCCGGCCCCGCTCGATCGACGGCACCGCGCGCTGGGCGGGGATCGTCGCCGTACGGGTCGTCGATCCCGCGGTCGCGGCCCGGGTGCTCGACCGCGCGCCCACGACCGCACCCACCAACTGCCGGTCCGCCACGGTCCGCGCGCTCACCGACGACCGGGCCGCGACCCGAGCGTCGACACGAGACGCCGAGCGGCCGCCGGAACGACCGGAGTCGCCCCGCGCCGCCGCGACACCCGATCGACCGCTCCCCCGAGCGCCCGAACGTCCGGCATCGGCCGGAGCGGCCGCACGGGCGCCGGACCGACGACCCTCAGCCTGAGCAGGCCACGCGCCTGAGCGACCGCCGTTGCCCTGTGCGCCCGACCAAGCACCCGACCGACCACCGTTGCCCTGTGCGCCCGACCAAGCACCCGACCGACCACCGTCAACCTGAGCCGCCGACCGCGCACCCGACCGACCACCGTCAACCTGAGCCGCCGACCGGCCACCGGTGCCCTGCGCCGCCGCACGGGCAGCCGCGGCCGAGCGACCGCGGTCCCCTGCCGCGGACCGCGCGGCGGCGGGCGCCCCCGCGCCCCCGCGCCGCGCGCCGAACGCCCGTCCGAGCGCTGCGAAAACGCCGCCCGCACCCGCCTGCGACCGCGCCGCTCCCGCGCGCGCCGCCCGCACCTGCTCCGTCGTCGGCGCGCTCACCGCACGCCTCCGCCGACATCGCCCGGCGCCGCAAGCTCCGCCAGCTGCCGCAATCCGGCCTCGCTCATGTGGTCCCCCCGGCCATGCCGTTCTCCCCTTCACCGATCCGTTCGGCCGCCCGCAGCCGCAGCGACGCGGCCCGCGGGTTGTCCGCGACCTCGCCCTCGTCCGCCTGCTCGGCCCCCCGCACCAGCAGCCGGAACGACGGCCCGTGCCCGGGCAGTTCGACCGGCAGCCCCACAGGCGTGCTCGACGTGGACCGCTCCTGAAGCTCCCGCTTGGTGATGCGGTCTTCCAGCGAGTGGTAGGCCAGCACGACGATCCGGCCGCCCACCCGCAGCGCGTCGAGCGCGGCGGGCAGCGCGGCCGTCCACGCCGCGAGCTCGCCGTTCACCTCGATCCGCAACGCCTGGAACGTCCGCTTCGCCGGATGGCCGCCCGTGCGCCGCGACGCCGCGGGCACCGTCGCGTACAGCAGCTCCACGAGGTCGCCGCTGCGCTGGAACGGCCGTTCGTCCCGCCGCCGACCGACCGCCCCCGCGATCCGGCCCGCGAACCGTTCTTCTCCGTACTCCCGCAGCACGCGCGCCAGCTCGGGCACCGGGTAGGTGTTGAGCACGTCGGCCGCGGTCGGCCCGCGCCGCGGGTCCATCCGCATGTCGAGGTCGGCGTCGCGCGAGTAGGAGAACCCCCGCTCCTCGGCGTCGAGCTGCAACGACGAGACGCCGAGGTCGAACAGGATGCCGTCGACCCGCGGAAGCCCCAGCTCCGCGAGTACGTCGGCGATCTGGTCGTAGACCGCGTTGACGAGACGCGTCCGGTCGGCGTAGGCGGCGAGCCGTCGCCCGGCGAGCGCGAGCGCCTCCGGGTCCCGGTCCAGCCCGACGAGCGTGAGCTGCGGGTGCTCGGCGAGGAGCGCCGCCGCGTGGCCGCCGAGCCCCAGCGTGGCGTCCACCATGACCGCGGGCCGCCCGGCGAGCGCCGGTCGCAGCAACTCGACGACCCGAGGCAGGGCGACGGGGATGTGCCTAGCCCCAGCAGGCCCATCTCCGTGCGGGTGCTGCCCCACAGCCACCCACCTCCCTGCCCCGAGTCGCCGAGCTATCCGCGCCCGACCCACTCTTCCGGGCTTGTCCGGTGTCCCCTCCCGGCGAACCTGGCACCGGGGAAGGTGCGCCAGGGCCGCCGGGAGGAGACACCGGCCGGGTCTCCTCGCTGTCACCGTCGGGCTTCACATCAGCCCGGGCAGCACCTCCTCCTGCGCCTTGGCGTAGGTGTCTTCGTGGTCGTCCTGGTAGCGCTGCCATGCCTGCGCGTCCCAGATCTCGGCCCGCGTGAACGCGCCGATCACCACACAGTCCTTGGTGAGGCCCGCGTAGCGCCGCAGCTCGGGCGTGATCGCGATGCGGCCCTGCCCGTCAGGGTTCTGCTCGTCGGTGCCCGAGAAGAGGTTGCGCTGGAACACCCGCGCCGACTCGCTCGTGAGCGGCGCCGAAGCGACCTTCGTGGCCAGCTCGGCGAACGCGTCCCTGGTGAACACGTACAGGCAGTGGTCCTGCCCCTTCGTGATCATCAGACCGCCTCGCAGCTCGTCGCGGAACTTCGCGGGCAGCGTCAACCGCCCCTTGTCGTCCAATTTGGGGGTGTAAGTGCCGAGGAACACCGGCCCCACCTCCACCCATGCGCCCCAGCGATCACCACATTACCCCACTTCCCTCCACCGTCAACCCGGAGCACGCGGCTTCTGACGTGGAGTGTTCGGCAAACCCGCAGCTCATGAACCGTGGGGCGATGTGGGGGGTTATCGGGCTCCACCCACCCGCGCTACCCCCGACCGGGGCTGCGGGGGGCGCCGCGACGCCGTTTCAGCCCGATCGGTGGGGGAAGGTGGGGGGCGGCGGGCGACCAAACGATGGGTGCACGCGACGTTTGAGAGACTGGCACGGTGACGACGACGAGCAGCCGCATCGACGGCGCCCCGCCGGGCCCGCCGGATGTCGCGGACGTCGGGGCCAGGATCGCGGCCAACATCCAGCGGGTGATCATCGGCAAGCCCGAGGTCATCCGCGTCGCGCTGGTCACGCTGTTCGCCGAGGGCCACCTGCTCGTCGAGGACGTGCCGGGCGTCGGGAAGACGTCGCTCGCGAAGGCGCTGGCCCGCTCGATCGACGGCTCGGTGAGCCGGGTGCAGTTCACGCCGGACCTGATGCCGGTCGACATCACCGGCCTGTCGATCTTCAACCGGCAGAGCGCCGAGTTCGAGTTCCGCCCCGGCCCGGTCTTCGCCAACGTCGTGATCGCGGACGAGATCAACCGGGCCTCGCCGAAGACCCAGTCCGCGCTGCTCGAGTGCATGGCCGAGCACCAGGTCACCGTCGACGGCGCCACCTACGCGCTGGCCAGCCCGTTCATGGTGGTGGCCACCCAGAACCCGGTCGAGATGGACGGCACCTACCCACTGCCCGAAGCCCAGCGCGACCGCTTCACCGCGCGCGTCTCCGTCGGCTACCCGGACCTCGCCGCCGAGCTCGCGATGATCGACGAACACGCGGCCACCGACCCGCTCGACGGGCTGCGCCCGGTCACCGACGCCCGCCACGTCCACGCCGCCATCGAGACCGTGCGCCACGTGCACATCGGCCCCGAGGTGCGCCAGTACTGCGTCGAGATCGTCGGGGCGACGCGGCGGCTGCCGGAGCTGCGCCTCGGCGCGTCGCCGCGGGCCACCCTGCAGCTGGTGCGCACGGCGCGCGCGCAGGCCGCGCTCGCCGGGCGCAGCTTTGTGGTGCCCGACGACGTGCAGGCCGTCGCGGTGCCGGTGCTCGCCCACCGGCTCCTGCTCACCCCGGATGCGCTGGCGAGCCGCCGCTCCCCCGTCGACATCGTGCGCGCGCTGGTGGCGCGCACCCCGGTGCCCGCCCCCACCCGTTCCGCCGGCTGACGCGTGGCCCGCTTCTCCGGCCTCACCACGCGTGGGCGCTGCCTGCTGGCGGGCGGCGTGGCCACGGCCGTCTGCTCGGTGGTGCTCGACGAGCGGGACCTGCTCCGGATCGGCGCGTTCGTCGCCGTGCTGCCGTTGCTCGCCGCGCTGCTCGCGATCCGCACCCGCCGTGCCGTGCGGGTGACGCGGGAGCTCTCGCCGCCGCGGCTGTCGGTGGGCGGCGACGTCGAGGTCACGCTGCACGTGCGCGGTTCGGCCTTGGTCGGCGCGCTACGGCTGGTGGACACCGTGCCCGACGCGGCCGGACCGCAGGCGAGCGCCCCGCCGGGCTTCACCATCCACCGCCTCTCCGGCCGCGGCGGCGCCCGCCTCACCTACCCCCTGCGGCCCGCGTTGCGCGGGGTGCACGCCATCGGCCCCCTCACGATGGGCGTCACCGATCCGCTCGTCCTGGCCGAGTTCGAGCGCACGGTCATCGCGGCCGACCGGCTCACCGTCCTCCCCCGGGTCGTCGCACTCACCGGCCTGCCCGCCGCGCTCGGCGCGGGCGAGAGCACCTCCGGCGCGGCGCTCGCCCACCAGGGCCAAGGCAGCTCGGACGTGTTGGTGCGCCCCTACCGGTACGGCGACGAGCTGCGCCGGGTGCACTGGCGCAGCACCGCGCGGCACGACGAGCTGATGGTGCGGCTGGAGGAACGGCCGTGGCGGGCGGGCACCACCGTGCTGCTCGACCGGCGCGACGGCGCCCACCGCGGCCGCGGCGCCGACTCCAGCCTGGAGTTCGCGATCAGCATGGCGGCGAGCGTCTGCGCGCACCTCATCGGCCGGGGCGAACCCATCGACCTCGTCACCGAAGACGGCACCGCGCTCCCCGGGCCGCCGCTCGACCCGATGCTCGACGCCCTCGCCGCACTGCGCCCCTCGGCCCGGGAGGACCTCACCGGCCCGGACCTGCCCACCGGCCGCGACGTCGTCGCCGTGCTCGGCGCCGTGACCGCGAGCCACCGGGAGCACCTCATGGCGCGCCACCCCAAGGGCGGCTACGCCGTGCTGCTCGACACCGCGACGTGGGACCCGGCCGACGGACGGCCGGGCAGCGCCGACGCTGCGGCGAGCGCGCTGCGCAACGCGGGCTGGACCGTGGCCGTCGCCGTGGCGGGCAGCACCCCCGACCGGGTCTGGGACGCGCTGTGAACGCGGCGACGAGGAAAGAGCCGTGGAGATCGGCGGCCGGTGCGGGCATCGCCACGCTGCTCGCGAGCGCGCCGCTCGGCGCGATCATCCAAGGCTGGGCGTGGCTCGGCGACGCCGCGATCGCCGCGGCCGTCGTCGTGGCGCTCGGGCTGGCGCTGCACCGCCTCGGCCCGTTCGCCGTCGTCGCGGGCCAGTGCCTCGGGTTGCTCGTGCTGCTCGCCGTCCGTTTCGCGGGCACGCCCCTGCCGGGGCCCACGGCGCTCGCCCGCTTCGCGGCGCTGGCCGCCGGAGCGGGCACGCAGATCGCCACCGGCATCGCCCCCGTGCAAGCGACGCCCGAGATCCTCTTCCTGGTCACCGTGGCGTTCGGGGCGGTGCTGGTCGCGGTGTACGGCGCAGCCGTGCTCGCGGGCGCCCCGGCGGCTGCGGGCGTGCCGCTGCTCGCCGTCTTCGCCGTGCCCGCCGCGCTCGACGACTCCCTGCTCCCCTGGGAGGCGGTCGTGCTCGCGGCGACGGGCTTCGGCGTACTGCTCGTGCTGCGCGACGGGGCCCGCAGCCCGCGGTTGGGCGGGGTCGCGCTGGTCGCGGTCGCGGTGGTGGCCGCACTCGGGGTCGGCGCGGCGGGCACGTTCGTCGGCACCGCGGGCCGCTTCGCGGGCACCGGGGCGGGCGGGGGCGGCGCCATCGGCCTCAGCCCGTTCACCACGCTGCGCGGGCAGCTCACGCAGGAGCGGCCCACCGCGCTGTTCGAGGTGCGCGGGCTCCCTCAGCCCGCCTACCTCCGCGCGCTGACGTTGAGCACCTACGTGCCGGACGTCGGCTGGCAGGCGACCCGCCCGGGCCCCGGTCCGAACCTGCCGGGCACGCTCGGCGTGGTCGCGGGCGGCACGGTGCAGATCGCCACCGTCGACGTCCGGAACGTGGGCTTCAAGGACTACTGGCTCCCGCTCTACGGGCAGCCGATCTCGGTCGCGGGCCTCTCCGGCCGCTGGACCTACGACGAGCGCAGCGGCACGGCCTACACCGCGCGGCCCCGCGCGGAAGACGGCTGGCAGCAGATGGCCGACTTCTCCGCCCCCAGCGCGGCCCAGCTGCGCGAGGCGCGGGGCGGCACCGGCCCGGTGGCGACCTACCTCGACACCTCGGGGGTCGACCGGCGGGTGGTCGACCTGGCCGCCCAGGTGACGGGCCGGGCCGAGACGCCGTTCGACAAGGCCATCGCGCTGCAGGACTACTTCACCGGGCCGTCGTCGGGGTTCCGGTACAGCCTGCAGACCGCGCCCGGCAACGGCGACGACGCGCTCGTCGAGTTCCTCACCTCGGGCAAGACCGGCTACTGCGAGCAGTTCGCGGCCGCGATGGCCGTGATGCTGCGGGCGGTCGGGGTGCCCTCCCGGGTGGCGGTCGGCTTCACCGGCGGCACACCGGACGGCGACCACCGCGCGATCAGCACCTCCGACGCCCACGCGTGGGTGGAGGCGTGGTTCCCCGGCCGCGGCTGGCTGATCTTCGACCCGACGCCGCTCACGGACGGCCGCACCATCGTGCCGCCCTACGTCGCCGAAGCCCAGGCCGAGCAGGCCGCCGCCGCAGGCGCGCCCGTGGGCGCCGATCCCGCCGAGGAGCGACAGCAGGAACCGACCCCGGAGGCGACGCCGACCCCGGAGCCGACCCCCACGGACGTCCCGGTCCCCGTCGCGCCCGGCGCCGAGCTGCCGCTGTGGCCGTTCCTGCTGAGCGGCCTCGTGCTGCTGCTCCTCGGCGGTGCGCTGACGCCCGCGTTCCTCCGGGCGCGCGCGCGCAAGCAGCGGCTCGCCGCCGCGGCGGCGGGTGGGCCCGATGCGGCCGCCGCGGGATGGGCCGAGCTGCTCGCCGAGTCGACCGACCGGGGCGTGCCCGCCAAGGAGAGCGACACCGTGCGGGCGGCCGCCCGCCGACTGGTGCGCGAACACCACCTCGACGGGGCCGCCCAGCAGCACCTCCGTCAGGTGGTGGGGTTGGTCGAGGCCAGCTGGTACGGCGGCACGCACCCCGCTGCGGGCGCGCTCACCGAGCCCCTCACCGCGGTCGCGGCCGCGGTGGCGGCGGCCAGCCCGCTCTCGGTGCGCGACCGGTTGCTACCCCGCTCGGTGCTGCACCGGCCGCGGCGCCGCGCCGTGCCGCATGAAGACGCCGCCGCTCCCGACGGGCGGGGCGGCGGCGTGGATGACGTCAAAGAGCGGTCGGACGCTATTCCTGCTCGAACCGGCGGCGGAAGCGCTCCTCCATCCGGCCGGTGAAGCCGTTCTTGGTCGGTTCCGTCTTCGCGGCCGGGGCGGTGCCCGACGCGCCGACGGAGGTGATGGCCAGCACCGCACCGCCCAGCATCGCCAGGAAGCCGACGACGCTGACCACGGGGATGCCCCCGAGCCAGGTCCACTGCACCGCGATGCCCAGCACGAGCATGACGAGACCGACGACGAACAGGGCTACGCCCTGCAGCCGACGTCGCCGGGTGGGCTTGCGCAACCGTCCACCGCGCACGGTGGATGCGAACTTCGGGTCCTCGGCGTAGAGAGCGCGCTCGATCTGGTCGAGCAGTCGCTGCTCGTGCTCGGAGAGGGGCATAACTACGCCTCCGGCACTGTCTCGTCCTGTCGGGTCATCGTCCATGGTGCCGGAACGACGCGACGAGCGCCCAGGGTGGGCGTCTAAGGACGAGGATACGAGTCCGCGGGCTTGCCGACTACCCGGACTCGTCAAGCGGGGCCTACCAAAATGCCGTCGGGTGTGTCGCGCCCGTCACAACTCCGCCCGCGATGGACCGCGAGTGATCATCCGGGCCGGTCGAGCGACGCTGCGTAATGATCATCCCACCCGGCGGGCGATGGCGTGGAGGCGGGCCGCGACGTCGATCAGCGCGGGCTCCGCGGCGGCGAGCTCCTCCAGCTCACCGAGGGCGCGCGGGGCACCGCCGCCCTCGTGCTCGCGGCTGGGGCCGGGTGCCCAGCACTCCACCACCCCGTCCCCCTGCAACAGCTCGACCCGCAGCTCGGGCGCCGCGGCCAGCGCCTGCCGCAGGCGCGCGACGTCGAGGCGGCGGCGCAGCGCGTCGTCGGGGCCGAAGCGACCGTCGGGGTCGGCCAGCAACGCCCGCGCCTCGGCCACGCGCCCTGCGAGCGTGCGGGCGAGCACCGCGGCGAACCGGCCCGCGACCAGCACCGACACCGCGCCACCCGGGGCGGCGGCGCGGGCGAGCGCCCGGACGGCGGCATCCGGGTCGTCGACGACCTCCAGCAGGCCGTGGCCGAGCACGAGGTCGGCCTGGCCGAGCGGGGCGACCTCGGCAAGCCGCTCCACCTCGCCGGTGACGGCCGTGACCAGCTCTTCGACGCCCGCGTCGCGGGCCCGGCGGCGCAGTGCGGCGAGCGCGTTGGGGCTGGGGTCGACGACCGAGACCGCACATCCCGCCGCGGCCAGCGGCACGGCCCAGGCGCCGCTGCCGCCGCCGACGTCCAGCACGCGCGGTGCGCGGCCGGGAGCGCGGTCGCGGACCGCCGCGAGCTCGGCGGTGACCGCGCGGTACACCGGGCCGCCGAGGCCGCCCGCGCCGCCCGCCTGCCGGTGGCCCAGGTCGGTGCTCGTCACCGGAGCCACCCCACCGTTCGTCGTGCCGCCACGGCCGCAGCCTAGGCGGCTGGAGCAGGGACCCGTCACCGCCCCGTCACCCCAACGGTAAGTTGATCGGGTGCAGGTCGTCGCCACGTTGAGCCTCAAAGGCGGGGTGGGCAAGACCACGGTGGCGCTCGGTCTGGCCGGTGCGGCGCAGCAACACGGCCTGCGTGCGCTGGTGGTGGACCTCGATCCGCAGGCGAACGCGACGATCGCGCTCGACACCGGCCCCACCACGGCGACCGTGGCCGACGTGCTCGACGAGCCGCGCCGTTCGGTGCTCGAACGCGCGATCACCCCGAGCGGGTGGGGCCCCGGGCTGGACGTGCTGGTGGGCGACGAGCAGAACGAGCGGCACAACCACCCCGACCCCAGCGGCAAGCAGCTGAGCAGGTTGAGCCGGGCCCTGCAGCGCCTGAGCGACCCCTACACGGGCGCGCTGCACCCGCCCGGCGACCCGGAGGACCGCGGCGACGACCCGGATGACGCGGACGACGAGCCGTACCGGCTGGTGATCGTGGACTGCCCGCCCTCGCTCGGGCAGCTCACCCGCAGCGCGCTGGCCGCGGCGCACCGGGCCGTGCTCGTGACGGATCCGACGATGTTCGCGGTGTCCGGGGTGCAGCGGGCGTTCGACGCCGTGCAGACCGAGCGCCAGCGGGCCAACCCCGACCTCCAGCCGCTCGGGGTGCTCATCAACCGGGTGCGGCCGCGCAACACCGAGCACGAGTTCCGGATCGCGGAGCTGCGCGAGCTGTTCGGCCCCCTGGTGCTCAGCGGGGTGCTGCCCGACCGCTCGGCCATCCAGCAGGCCCAGGGCGCGTGCCTGCCGATCCAGCGCTGGGACACCCCCGGCGCCCGCGAGGTGTCGGCGGTGTTCACCACGCTGCTGGGCCGCGTGCTGCGGTCCGACCGCCCCCGTCGCCCGGCGGCCGCCCCGCCCCTGGGCTCCTGATCCCCGCGCGCCGCCGGTCGAAGATCGCGGCGAGTGGCACGTCCTGCCGGTGGCGACCGGCGTGCGGTGCCGGTCGCGGCGATCATGACAGGAGCGCGGCGCTCAGCGGCCCACGACCAGCTCGGTGACCAGCTCGAGGAACTGCTCGGACTGGCGCAGCAGGTCATCGGCGTCGCGCGTGCTGACCAGCCGCTCGATGCCCGCCTCCGCGGCGGCCCGGGTGGCCGAGCAGGAGGCGAAGTAGGCCGCCCACTCGCCCAGCTCGGGCGCGACGTCGCCGAGCAGCGACCACACGCTGCGGCTTCCACGGCGTTTGGGCGCCGGGCGGGCGCGCAGGGCGAGCACCGCGGCACCCGCCCGCAGCGCAGCGAGGTACGCGGCGGGGTAGCGCATCAGCGGCTCGGGCCTGCGGTGCGCCTCGGCCAGCCCCTCCGCGGCCTGGCGCAACAACGCCAGGGCGGCGCGGGGCGTGGGCGCCGCGACGGGGCGGGGCGCCTGGCGCGGCGCGGGGATGAGGGCCGGGGTGAGGGTGGCGCTGGTCATCTCGGTGCTCCTTCGGTGCGGCTCGTCGTGCGTGGGGCGGTGGAACTCCCCGCCCGGCTCCCCGTGCGGGCCGTCGTGCGCGGTCCGGTGCGGCACTCGCTCGGGGTGGTGGTGGGGCTGCAGATCGGGCTCGCGCATGGGGTGGGTGTCGTCGAGGCCGATCATGTCGCGCGACACCGACAATTCCGGGGCGAAGCCCCGCCCACGGGTGACCGGGCTCACCCCGCGGGCCTGACCAGATCCCACACACCGGGGCCCGCCCGCATGCGGAGCACGAACTCGCGGGGCGGCCCGTCGGGCTCCCCGGCCGAGCGAGCCTCCACCCGCCAGCAGCGCAGCCGATCGCCCCCGATCGGCATCGGCGACGGGAACGGCCACGGCGACTCCTCGATCCACCGATCGCGGATGCCCGTGACCAGGAACCGGGGGCCGCGCCGGGCCGACCGTTCGAACTCGATCGGCTCGCCGTCCTTCCACCGGACCTGGATCGGTGTGGGCCCCCGCTGCCGGAAGGGCCAGCCCAACGGCGTCATGCCGCACCTCCGATCCGTACGCGCCCGGTGCAGGCGGCGGCGCGCTCCGCAGGCCCGATCGCGACGGCTCGCGCCGCCACAGTGGCGCGGCTCGGCCTCCGCCACGCGCCCCCTGCCTCGTTCACGTGCCTGCTCCCTCCGCGGCGAGCCGTACCGTGCTCGGGTGGGCCCCCCGGCACCGACGCTTCCCCCGCCGGCCACCGGGCGACCCTCGAATCGAACTTTTGTTCGACCCATCCAGTAGACCTCGCCTGCGCCACGCCGTCAAGTCGGATGCGGGGCCGCCGCCCGCCGCCCCGAACCGGTCACCGAGGGCGGCGCGCGAGGTCGCTCCGTGGTGTGATGAGCGGCGTGACCACGGCACCCGCGCGGCACCTCGTGACCCTCGGCCCCGGCGACCTCGCCGACCGGTTGAGCGAGGCTCTGCAGGTGTACGTGGCAGCCATGGGCTACCCGCCCAGCACCGCCCGCCAGCGGCGGGCGCTCTGGCTCGACCACGTGCGCCGTCCGGGCTGGCGGGCGGCGGGCTGGCTCGACGACCGGGGTGCGCTGCTCGCGATCGCCTACGGCTACACGGGCGGGCCCGGCCAGTGGTGGTACGAGGAGGTCCGGCGGGGTCTGCGGGGCACGGCGGCCGAGACGCGTGGCTGGCTGCGCGACTACTTCGAACTCACCGAGCTGCACGTCCGGCCGGACGCACAGGGCTCGGGCCTCGGCGAAGGCCTCCTGCGTTCGCTGCTCAGCGGTGTGCAGGAAGGCCGGGTGCTGCTGTCGACGCCCGAGTACGGCCCCCGCTCGCCCGGCCGCGCCTGGCGGCTGTACCGGCGCGCCGGATTCGAGGACGTGCTGCGCGACCACCGCTTCACCGGCGACTCCCGGCCGTTCGCCGTGCTCGGCGCCACGCTGCCGCTCGCGCCACCGGCCCCTCGGTGACCGCGGGCCGGATGGCACGATGACCGCCGTGCAGCCGCCCTCCGTCGCCCGCCGGTCCCGCACGGTGGCCGTGCTGGTCGTCGTGCTGCTGCTGGTCGGCGTGTCGCTGAGCGGCTGCGCCCGGGTGCTGGCCGCGCTCGCCGTGCAGCCCGACGACACCGTCACCGGCGAGCTCGTGGTGGCCACACCCGCGAAGTCGGCCGACGACAAGGGCCCCACGGTCACGCTCCCGCCGGACCTGGCGCCCCTCGTCGACGTCACCCGGTACCAGCAGGACGGCTACACGGGCTCGGTGCTGCGCTTCTCCCAGCTGACGTTCGACCAGACGGCCGCGCTCACCCGCGCGACCATCCCGGGGAGCGAACGCGCGCAGTTCAACCTGCGGCGGGCGGGCGGCCGGGTACTGGTCACCGGGCTGATCGACCTCACCACGGTCTCGGTCGACAAGGCGGACTTCCAGCTCAAGATGAGCTTCCCCGGACGGGTCGTCGAGGCCAACGGCGAGTCCGAGCTGGGCACCGTGAGCTGGACGTTCACGCCGGGCGAGGTCGGGGACATCAACGCCACCGTTGCCTACGCCGACCCGGACGCGCCTTCGGTCCTGAACTGGACGATCGGCCTCGGCGTGGTGGTGGCGCTCGCCGCGGTCGTCGTGGTGGTGGCCGCGCGGCGCACCCGCAACCCGCCGGTCAGCCCGCCCGTCCGCTGACGCCCACCGGCCGGTCGGCCGTGAGCCCGAGGCGGGTGACCAGCTCGGCCGTCGCAGGCGAGCGGTTCAGCGTGTAGAAGTGCAGCGCGGGCACGCCCTCGGCGAGGAGCCGCTCGCACAGCGCGGCCGTCTCGTCCATGCCCGCGGCGCGGAACGCCTTCGCGTCGTCGGTGAACGGGGCGAGCCGCTCCACGAGGTCGGCGGGCAGCGGCGCGCCAGACAGCTCCGGCCCGCGGTGCAGCGTGCGCACCGTGGTGAGGGGCATGATCCCGGGCAGGAGCGGGGTGTTGCACCCCGCCGCCACCAGGCGGTCGCGCAGCCGCAGGAACCCGTCGGGCTCGAGGAACAGCTGGCTGATCGCGAAGTCCGCGCCCGCCCGGATCTTGGCGAGCAGGTACCGCAGGTCCGAGTCCGGGTCGGGTGAGCGGGGGTGGCCGTACGGGAACGCCGCCACCCCGACGCAGAAGTCGCCGACCTCCTTGACCAGCCGCACCAGGTCCTCGGCGTAGGTGACGCCGTCGGGGTGCGCGACCCACTCGCCCAGCGGGTCGCCGGGCGGGTCGCCGCGCACCGCGAGGATGTTCGAGATGCCCGCGGCGGCGTAGGCGCCGATCACCTGCCGGAGCTCGGCGACCGAGTGCGAGACGGCGGTGAGGTGCGCCATCGCCACGAGGGTCGTGTCCGTCGCGATGCGACCCGTGGTGCGGATCGTGCGGTCGCGGTTCGAGCCGCCCGCGCCGTAGGTGACGGACACGAACGCCGGGTCGAGCGGCTCCAACCTGCGGATGGCCCGCCACAGCTCCGCCTCGCCGGGCTCGTCCTTCGGCGGGAAGAACTCCACGGAGAACAGAGGACGGCGGGCGGCGAGCCGGGCGGTGATCCGCATGGCGCCCAGCGTAGGGGTCCGTCGGGCGTCGACGCGCCGAAGCCCCGTGGCCCGGATACTCTCGTCCGCGTGACGCACACCGGCGCCCTCGACACCGCCCCGGCGGCCATCGCCGGTGAGCCCGCGCCCACCGACCGCGAGCTGGCGGGGGCGATCGAGGCCGCGTTGGCCGTCTACCTCGAAGCCCGCACGGCGGAGGCGTCGGCGATCGATCCGCACTACGCCGCGGCGGCCGACGAGCTGAGCGCCTTCGTGCTGGGCGGCGGCAAGCGCATCCGGCCCACGTTCGCGTGGTGGGGGTGGCGCGGCGCAGGTGGATCGGTCGACGCGCCGGAGGCCATGTCCGTGCTGCGGGCCGTGAGCGCGCTGGAGCTGATCCAGGCGTGCGCCCTCGTCCACGACGACCTCATGGACGCCTCCACGCTGCGGCGCGGCCACCCCACCGTGCACGTCGCGTTCGCCCGCAGGCACGCCGACGCGGGCTGGCACGGCAGGCCCGCCCGGTTCGGCGCGGCCGCCGCCATCCTGCTCGGCGACCTCGCCATGGTGTGGGCCGACGACCTGTTCCACACGTGCGGCCTGCCGCAGGAGACGCTCGTGAGGGCCGGGGTCCCGTGGCGCGCGATGCGCACCGAGCTGCTGGGCGGCCAGTACCTCGACGTCCTGCACCAGGCCACCCGCGACGCGTCGCAGGCCGCCGCGCTGCGCATCGACCGCTACAAGACCGCGGCGTACACGGTCGAACGCCCGCTGCACCTCGGCGCGGCGCTCGCGGGGGCCGGGCCCGAGCTGGTCGACGGCTACCGCCGGTTCGGGGCCGACATCGGCGTCGCCTTCCAGCTCCGCGACGACCTGCTCGGCGTGTTCGGCGACCCGGCCGTCACCGGCAAGCCCGCAGGCGATGACCTGCGTGAAGGCAAGCGCACGCTGCTGCTGGCCGTCGCGTTGGAACGGGCCGACCGGCGCGGCGACGACGCGGCGCGGGCGGCGGTCGAAGCCGCCGTCGGCAACCCCGGGCTCACCGCTCAGGAGGTCGAGCGCACCCGCGACGTCCTCACCGAGCTCGGCGCCGTGCAGGCCGTCGAGCAGCGGATCGCCGCGCTCACCGGCTCTGCGCTCGACGCGCTGGCCGCCGCACCGGTCGCCGCGCCCGCCGCCACTCAGTTGGCCGAGCTGGCGATCACCGCGACCCGGCGCCGCCGTTGAGGACGGTCCGCGGTCGCACCGACCACGTGGTGGTCGTCGGAGCCGGGCTGTCCGGGCTCTGCGCGGCGCTGCACCTGCTCGGCGCGGGCAGGCGGGTGACGATCGTCGAACGGGCCGATCACCCCGGCGGCCGCGTCGGGCAGCTCGACCTGCCCACCGAGCACGGCACGTTCCGCGTGGACACCGGCGCCAGCGTGCTCACGATGCCCGACCTGCTCGACGAGGCGTTCGCCGCCGTCGGGGAGAAGCTGACGGAGCGCCTCGACCTGCTGCCGCTCGACCCGGCCTACCGCACGCACTTCGCCGACCGCTCCACGATCGACGTCCACACCGACGCCGACGCGATGGAGGCCGAGATCCGGCAGGTCTGCGGCCCGGAGTCGGCCGCGGGGTACCGCGGGCTGCGCGAGTGGCTCGGCGCCCTCTACCGCACCGAGATCGACACCTTCATCGGCGCGAACATCGACTCGCCGATGGCGATGCTCGGCCCCGACCTGGTACGGCTGGCGCGGCTCGGCGGGTTCGGCAGGCTCGGCCCGCGGGTCGCCCGCTTCCTCCCCGACGACCGGCTCCGCCGGATCTTCTCGTTCCAGTCGCTGTACGCGGGCGTCGCCCCGGACCGGGCGCTCGGCGCCTACGGCGTGATCGCCTACATGGACACCGTAGCGGGCGTGTGGTTCCCCCGCGGCGGGATGCGGGCGATCGGGCAGGCGTTGGCCGCCGCGGCCGAGGCGGCCGGGGCGCGGATCCACTACGGGCGCACGGCCACCGGGCTGCAGCGCCGCGACGGGCGGGTCACCGCGGTGCGCCATGGCGCGACCGCCGACCCGGCCGCCGACAGCGAGGCGTTGGCGTGCGACGCCGTCGTGCTCACCCCGGACCTCCCCGTCGTCGACGCGCTGGTCGGCCGCCCGCGGCACCGTCCCGTCAAGCTGCGGTGGTCGCCCAGCGCCGTGGTGCTGCACGCCGGGCTGCGCACCCCGCGTCCGGACGCCGCGCACCACACGATCTCCTTCGGCGCCGCGTGGGAGCGGACGTTCGACGAGATCATCGGCGAGGGTCGGCTGATGAGCGACCCGTCGCTGCTGGTCACCCGGCCCACGGCCACCGACCCGACGCTCGCGCCGCCGGGCCACGACCTGCTCTTCGTCCTCGCGCCGTGCCCCAACCTGGAGCGCGGGCGGATCGACTGGGCGCGCGTCGGCCCGGCCTACCGCGACGAGCTCCTCGACGTACTCGAGGCGCGGGCGCACCCCGGGCTCGGTGACATCGCGGGCGACATCGCGGTCTCGCGGTTGGTGACCCCGGCCGACTGGGCGGCCGACGGCCTGGCCGCGGGCACCCCGTTCTCGGCGGCGCACACCTTCGCGCAGACGGGTCCGTTCCGTCCCCGCAACCTCGTCCCGGGCCTCGACAACGCCGTGCTGGCGGGCTGCGGCACGGTGCCGGGCGTCGGCATCCCGCCCGTCGTGCTGAGCGGGAAGCTGGCGGCCCAGCGGATCACCGGATGACGGGCCGGGAGCCGGAGGGGTCATTCGGCCGGGTGAGCCGGCGCGTGGGAGCATGGATCGCGTCATGAGCGCCACCGCACGGGTCGACCCCGACTTCCGCTCCGAGCCGTCAACGACCGACGCTCACCGCACCGCACGGTTCGGCAACCCGCCGCGTCGTCCGCTGGTGATCGGGCTGCTCGGGTCGTTGATGTTGCTGGTCGGCGGGTTCGGCGCGGGCGGCGTGCTGGTGCGCGACCCGATCATGACGAACTCCGTGATCGGCTTCTGGCGCTACGGGCACGGACACGACATCGCGGCGATCCTCATGTACGGCGGCGTCGGGCTGCTGTTGTGGGCCTGGATCATGCTGGGACGCGACGTCCTGGCGCACCGGGTCGGCGGCCGGGCCGTTCTCACCAACGCGCTGGTCTGGATCGCGCCGCTGCTGCTGGCGCCGCCGCTGTTCACCCGCGACATCTTCAGCTACCTCGCACAGGGCGCGCTGCCGCTGCACGGCTTCGACCCCTACGCCGTCGGGCCCGACGCGATGCCGGGCATCCTCACCGACAACGTCCACTACTTCTGGCAGGACACCCCCGCCCCGTACGGCCCCCTGTTCATCATCATCGCCAAGACCGTGGCGTGGCTGGTCGGCAACAACATCATCGCGGGCGTGCTGCTGATGCGGCTCGCCCTGCTGGCGGGGCTCGCGCTGCTGGTCTGGGCGCTGCCCGAGCTCACCCGCCGCCTCGGCGGCCGCGTGCCCGTGGCGCTGTGGGTCGCGGTCGCCAACCCCATGATGGTCATCAACATGATCGGCGGCGGCCACAACGACCTGCTGGTGGTCGGCCTGCTGGCCGCGGGCGCCCTGCTCGCGCTCCGCGGGCAGCACGCGGCCGGGATCGGGCTCGTCACGCTGGCGATGGCGGTCAAGGCGAGCGCCGGGCTCGCGCTGCCGTTCCTGGTGCTGGTGTGGGCCGCGCACATGACCGGCTCGCGTTGGGTCCGCATCGGCAAGGCCACCGCGGCGGGCATCGGCGTGTTCGCGGTCGTCTTCGCCGCCTGCACCCTGCTGGCCGGGGTCAGCCTGGGCTGGCTGCCCGCGCTCAGCGCCCCGTCCATGATCGTCAACTGGATGTCGCTCCCGACGGCCATCGGGCAGATCGTCGGGTGGTTCGCGTCGCTGTTCGGCGGGTCGCAGCAGCTGTTCATCAACATCTTCCGCGGGATCGGCGCCGCCGTGCTGCTGTGGATCGCGGTGCGGCAGTGGTGGGCCGCGCGCGACGGCGGACCGGACGCGATCCGGCGCGCCGGCATCGTGCTGCTCGCCACCTCGGTGCTCTCCCCCGCCACGCTCCCGTGGTACGTGAGCTGGGGCATGGCCTTCCTGGCGATGGCGCCCTGGACGGTGCGCGGGCTGCAGTGCCTGGTCGTCGCGTCGACCATGCTCGTCATCGTCTACTACCCCAACGGCGAGGACGCCCTCTACAACTGGGGCTACCTCGCGGCGTGCCTGGCGGTGGCGCTGCTCGCCGCCTGGTCGCTGGTGAAGCCCGATCCGCTGCGGCTCGCGGCGGGCGCGCGCAGCAAGCCGCAGCCCGCCGAGGAGCCACCGGAGAAGCCGGCCGCCGAGATCGCGGAGCCCGCGGTGGCCGCTGAGCCACGCGCCAGCTGAACGGTGTCGAGCACCGAGCTGGATGCCGCGGGGATCAACGACCCCGCGCTGCGGGCCGCGTACATCGCCTGCCGCGCGCTGAACGCCCACCACGGCCGCACCTACTTCCTCGCCACCCGGCTGCTCCCCCGGGCCCGGCGGCCCGCCGTCCACGCGCTGTACGGCTTCGCGCGGTACGCCGATGAGATCGTCGACGACCTCGGCGACGACCGCGCCCCCGCCGCGAAGGCCGCCCGCCTCGACGCCTTGGCCGCGCAGCTCGCCACCGCCCTCGACGGCGGACCGGCCGCCCACCCGGTGCTGGCCGCGCTGGCCGACACCGCCCGCCGCTACGCCATCGACCGGGCCCACTTCACCGACTTCCTCGTCTCCATGCGCATGGACACCGAGGTCACCGACTACAAGACGTTCGCCGAGCTCGACCGCTACGTCCACGGCTCGGCCGCGGTGATCGGGCTCCAGATGCTGCCGATCCTGGGCACGACCGGCCCGCGCGCGGCCGCCGAGCCCGCCGCCGCCGCGCTCGGCGTGGCGTTCCAGCTCACCAACTTCCTCCGTGACGTCGGCGAGGACCTCGACCGGGGCCGCGTCTACCTGCCCGCCGACGAGCTGGCCGCGTTCGGCGTCGACCGCGAGCTGCTGGCCTGGTCGCGGCGCACCCGACGCACCGACCCGCGCATCAGCCGGGCGCTCGCCCACCTCGTGGCGCACACCCGAGCGGTCTACCGCCGCGCCGCTCCGGGCATCGCGCAGCTGGAGCCCGTCTCGCGCGCCTGCGTGACCTGCGCGTTCGGCCTCTACGGCGGGATCCTCGCCGAGATCGAACGCGCCGGGTACGCCGTGCTCCACCACCGGGTGGCGGTGCCGCCGCACCGCCGCGCCGCGGGGGTCATCCGGGCGCTGGCGGCCTGACCGCCCGCGCGTACCGCTCGCCCACCGCCCGCAGGTGGTCCACCAGCTCGGGCGGGCCGTGAACGCGGAACTCGAGGCCGAGCATGCCGATGTACACCGCCAGCACCTCCAGGCTGTCGGCCCCCGTGACCAGCACCGACGTGCTCTCGTCGACGGACTCGACGACGCCGACCGTCGGGTTGATCCGGCCCACCACCTCCGCCGCGGGCGCCAGCACGGTGATCCGCGCGTGCACCGCCCAGCCCGCCGCGGCCACCTCGCGCAGCACGAACGCCGTGTAGCCCTCCTCCGGCATCGGGTCCGGCGCGAACCGCTGGTGCATCGGCGTCCGCAGGGTCAGGCGGTCGACCCGCAGCGCCCGCCACCGACCCTCCACCCGCGCGACGAGGTACCACCGGCGCTGCCAGCTGACCAGGCGGTACGGCTCGACGACGATTGGCCACTCGCCGTCGGGCGGGTGGTCGAGGCGTACCCGCTCGTGGTCGCGAACGGCCGCTGCCAGCGTGGCCAGCACGTCCGCGTCGACCTGCGGGTCGGCGACGTTGCTCGCGGTGTTCTCCGGCCCCTGCGACGTCGCCTCGTGCAGCGCGCCGACGCGGCGGCGCAGCCGATGCGGCAGCACCTGCTCCAGCTTCGCCAGCGCCCGTCCGCTGGCCTCCTCGATGCCCGCGACCCCGTGGCCCGCCCGCAGCCCGACGGCGACGGCCACCGCCTCCTCGTCGTCGAGCAGGAGTGGCGGCAGCTTCGCCCCCACCCCGAGCCGGTAGTGGCCCGCCGCGCCGCGCACCGCGTCGACCGGGTAGCCGAGGTCGCGCAGCCGGGTGATGTCGTTGCGGATCGTGCGGTCGCTCACCCCGAGCCGCTGCGCCAGCTCCGGACCGGGCCAGTCGGGGCGCGCCTGCAGCAGGGACAACAGCGCGAGCATCCGGGCCGACGTCTCGTGCACAAAGCGGAACTTATCATTCCTGATTGGGCCCTACCGTTCTCCTCATGACCGAAACCGAGAACATCCGCCCCTTCCGCGTCGAGATCCCGCAGGCCGACCTGGACGACCTCGCCGACCGCCTGGCCCGTACCCGGCTCCCCCGCCCCGCTCCCGACGACGACTGGGACTACGGCGTGCCCAACCACTACCTGGCCGAGATGGCGGAGCACTGGCGCACGGCGTTCGACTGGCGCGCCTGGGAGGCACGGGTCAACGCCCACCCGCAGTACCTCACCGAGATCGACGGCCAGACGATCCACTTCCTGCACGTGCCGTCGTCGAATCCAGACGCCACGCCGCTGCTGCTCGCGCACACCTACCCCGGCTCGTTCCTCGACTACCTCGACCTGATCGAGCCGTTGCGGGAGGAGTTCTCGCTCGTCATCCCTTCGATGCCGGGCTTCGGCTTCAGCACGCCCGTGGCCGACCGCGGCTGGACGATGGCCCGGGTCGCCCGCACCTACGACACGCTCATGCGCCGCCTCGGCTACGACAGCTACGGCATCCACGGCAGCGACGGCGGGGCGATGGTCGCCCGCGAACTGGGGCTCCTCGACCCGCCCGGCTTCCTCGGCGCGCACGTGCTGCACCTCTTCTCGTTCCCCTCCGGCGATCCGGCCGAGTTCGAGAAGCTGGAGCCCGCCGACTACGCGGGCCTCGAGCACCTGCAGTGGTTCCAATCCGTCGGGGGCTACAACGCGATCAACGCCTCGCGGCCGCAGACCGTGGCCGTCGGGCTCTCCGACTCCCCGGTGGGCCAGCTCGCCTGGAATGAGCTCTTCAACTCCTTCGGCAACGGCACGAGCCTGGTGAGCCGCGACCAGATCCTCGCGCAGGTCAGCCTGGAGTGGTTCACCAACACCTCGGCGACGGCAGGCCGCTACCACTACGAGGAGGCCCACAGCGGGGCAGAGCCGCAGGTCAGCGGCGCGCGCACGGGGGTCGCGGTGTTCGCCGACGACTTCCGGACGATCAAGGCGTTCGCCGAGCGCGACAACGCGAACATCGTCCACTGGAGCTACTTCGAGCGCGGCGGCCACTACGCCGCGATGGAGGTGCCGGACGTGCTCGCCGCCGACATCCGGGCCTTCTTCGGCTGACCCCGAAGTGCTACGTTCAACCGAACGAACGGTCGGTCGATCTCGGAGGCTTTCCATGGCAGCGGTCCTGCGCAGTCACGTCCTCGGCGGGTGGCACACGCCGTCCGACGAGGGGCGGCCGCTGTTCGACGCGGTCACCGGGTCCGAGGTCGCCCGGCTGTCGTCGGCGGGCGTCGACTTCGCGGCCGCGCTGGAGTACGGCCGCCGGGTGGGCGGCCCCGCGCTCCGCGCGCTGACGTTCCACCAGCGCGCCGCCCTGCTCAAGGCGCTCGCCGGGCACCTGCGGGAGCACCGCGAGGAGCTGTACGCCGTCTCCGCGCACACCGGCGCCACGCTGTACGACTCGCGCTTCGACGTCGACGGCGGCATCGGCGTGCTGCTGTCGTACGCGTCGAAGGGCCGTCGGGAGCTGCCGGACGCCACGGTGTACGTGGAGGGCGACGTCGAGCCCCTCGGCAAGGGCGGCACGTTCCTCGGCCAGCACATCGCGACCCCGCTGCACGGCGTGGCGGTGCAGATCAACGCGTTCAACTTCCCGGTGTGGGGGCCGCTGGAGAAGCTCGCGCCCGCGTTCCTGGCGGGCGTGCCCTCGCTGATCAAGCCCGCGAGCCCCACGGCGTTCCTGACCGCTGAGCTGGTGCGCCTGATCGTCGAGGCGGAGCTGCTGCCGCCGGGCGCCGTGCAGTTCGTGGCGGGCTCGCTCGGCGACACGCTCGACCACCTGACCGGTCAGGACCTCGTCGGGTTCACCGGCTCGGCGGCCACCGCGGCCACGCTGCGCGCGCACCCCGGCGTCGTCCGCAACGGCGTGCGGTTCTCCGCCGAGGCCGATTCGCTCAACCTCTCGGCGCTCGGCCCCGACGCCGCGCCGGGCAGCCCCGAGTTCGACCTCTACGTCGGCCAGCTCGTCACGGAGATGACGGTCAAGGCCGGTCAGAAGTGCACGGCGATCCGGCGGGCGTTCGTGCCCGCGGAGCACGTCGACGCGGTGGTGGAGGCGGTGTCGGCCAAGCTCGCGAAGATCACCGTCGGCGACCCGACCACGGCCCGCATGGGGGCGCTCGCGGGCCTGGAGCAGCGCGAGGAGGTGCGGCGCGGGATCAAGGCGCTCGCCGACACCGGCCGGATCGTCTACGGCGATCCGGAGAAGGTCGACCTGGTCGACGCCGACGCCGAGCGCGGTGCGTTCGTCTCCCCGATCCTGCTGGTCGGCGACCCGGAGCGGGCCGAGCCGCACGAGGTGGAGGCGTTCGGGCCGGTGTCGACCGTGCTGCCCTACACCTCGACCGAGCAGCTCGTCGAGTACGCGGCGCGCGGGCAGGGCAGCCTCGCGGGCTCGGTGGTCACGGCCGACCCGGCGTTCGCGCGCGACGTCGTGCTCGGGGTGGCGCCATGGCACGGCCGCCTGCTGGTGCTCAACGGCAAGGACGCGAAGGAGTCGACCGGGCACGGCTCGCCGATGCCGCAGCTCGTGCACGGCGGCCCTGGCCGGGCGGGCGGCGGCGAGGAGCTGGGCGGGCTGCGCGGCGTGCTGCACCACATGCAGCGCACCGCCGTGCAGGGCGACCCGGACACGCTCACCGCGATCACCGGACGTTGGGTGGCGGGCTCGGCGCGCCGGGAGACCGACGTGCACCCGTTCCGCAAGCACCTGGAGGAGCTGTCGATCGGCGACACGGTCGTCGCCGGGCCGCGCGCGGTGACGCAGGAGGACGTGGAGCACTTCGCCGAGTTCACCGGCGACACGTTCTACGCCCACATGGACGCCGAGGCCGCTGCCAAGAGCCCGATCTTCGGCGAGCGCGTGGCCCACGGCTACCTCACGCTGGCGTTCGCGGCGGGCCTGTTCGTCGACCCCGATCCCGGGCCGGTGCTCGCGAACTACGGCCTCGACCGGCTGCGCTACCTCACCCCCGTGCGGTTCGGCGACGAGATCACCGTGACGCTCACCTGCAAGCAGATCACGCCGCACGGCAGCCAGCCCTACGGCGACGTGCGGTGGGACGCCGACGTCACGCGGCAGGACGGCGAGTCCGTGGCCCGGTACGACGTGCTCACCCTGGTGGCCCGGAAAGGCGGAGCAGTGAGCGAGCTCGCGCGCGGATCATCGACACAGCGCCCGCGCGAAGCGCCGAGCGAGCGCAGCGAGGGAGAGCGATGAGCGCCCGCTTCGGTGAGGCCCCGGCGCCCGAGACGCTCGACCCCGAGGAGCGGATGTCGGTCGACGAGCTGCGTGACCTGCAGCTCACGCGGCTGCGGGCGACGCTGCACCGGGCCTACGCGAACGTGCCGCACTACCGCCGGGCGTTCGACGCGGCGGGCGTGCACCCCGACGACTGCCGCGACCTCTCGGACCTGGCCAAGTTCCCCACCACGTCGAAGGCCGACCTGCGGGAGAACTACCCGTTCGGCATGTTCGCGGTGCCGCAGGAGGACGTGCGGCGCATCCACGCGTCCTCGGGGACGACGGGGCAGCCCACGGTCGTCGGCTACACGGCGCGCGACATCGACAACTGGGCGGCACTGATGGCGCGCTCGCTGCGGGCGGCGGGGGCGCGGCCGGGCCACAAGGTGCACAACGCCTACGGCTACGGCCTCTTCACCGGCGGCCTGGGCGCGCACTACGGCATCGAGCGGCTGGGCGCCACGGCCATCCCGATCTCCGGCGGGATGACGCCGCGCCAGGTGCAGCTGATCAACGACTTCCGGCCCCAGGTCATCATGGTCACGCCGTCCTACATGCTCACGATCGTCGACGAGTTCGAGAAGCAGGGCCTCGACCCGGCCGCCAGCTCGCTGCAGGTGGGGGTGTTCGGGGCGGAGCCGTGGACCGAGCAGATGCGCGCCGAGATCGAGGAGCGCATGGACATGCACGCCGTCGACATCTACGGGCTGTCGGAGGTGATGGGGCCCGGCGTGTCGCAGGAGTGCGTGGAGTCGAAGGACGGCCTGCACATCTGGGAGGACCACTTCTACCCCGAGGTCGTCGACCCGCTCGACGCCGTGCCGCTGCGCGACGGCGAGGAGGGCGAGCTGCTCTTCACCTCGCTCACCAAGGAGGCGCTGCCGATCATCCGGTACCGCACGCGCGACCTCACCCGCCTCTCCCCCGGCTCGGCGCGCCCGGGCATGCGCCGGATGCAGAAGATCACCGGCCGGTCCGACGACATGATCATCCTCCGCGGCGTGAACGTGTTCCCCACGCAGATCGAGGAGATCGTGCTGCGGACCGCGGGCCTGTCGCCGCACTTCCAGCTCGTGCTGTCGACCGAGGGCCGGATGGACGCCCTCACCGTGCGGGTGGAGGCCCGCCCCGACACCCCCGTCGACCGCCGCGGTCCCGCCGCCGACGAGCTCGTGGCTACCGTGAAGCAGACGGTCGGGGTGAGCGTGGGGTGCGAGGTGGTCGACCCGGAGACCCTGGAGCGGTCGGTGGGCAAGCTGAAGCGCCTGAAGGACCTCCGCAGCCGCTGACCGCCGCTACTCGTCGTCGCTGACGACGTGGACGGCGGCTTCCTCGGCCGAGGCGCCCGCGCCGTTGATGCCGACGTCCGACGCCCACGCGTCGGGCTCCTCGTCGCGGACCCAGCCCTCGTCGGGGGCGACGAGGCGGCCCGCGCGGCGCTCGCCGACCTGGTCGTCCCACGTCTCGCCGTCGGTGTCGGCCGTGTCGCCCGTGCCGCCGTCGAACTCGTCGTCGTTGGCGCTCGACGCGCCGACGTCGGGCAGCTCACGGGCCAACCGGTGGTCGAGGTCCTCGTGCCCGGCGGCTTCCCGCGCGGTGAGGCCGTAGTCGTCGACGGCCCACGGCCGCTCGGGGGGTGAGATGCCCTCGTCGAGCAGGTCGTCCACGCCGCGGTCGTCGAGCGTGTCCGCCTGGTCCAGCTGTGCGGTGTCGTCGAGGTCGTCCTGATCGTCCCGGCTCACCTGGCCGAACCTAGCCCAGATGCCCCGCGCTCACGCGACGAGGGGCGTACTGCCCAGCGCCCGGTGCCCGGCCGGGGTGAGCGTTGCGGCCACGCGCTGGCCGACCAGGCCCAGCGTGGTGGCGGCGATGAGGCCCGCGCGGACGAGGTGGTGCGCGGCGCTCTGGTCGCAGCAGCACCGACCGTCGATGAAGAGGTCGGGCTCGGAACCGAGCGCCACCTCCGCCCCGCCCGCCGCCACGGCGCGCAGGATCGCCCGGTCGCGTCCGCTCAAGGTGCTCGTGGTGGTCATGACGGTCTCCGCGCTGTCGAAGGGATCTGCTGCTCTGTAGTACGTGCACTATCTCGACCCGGTTCGACGGCCACAGTCATCCGCGCGGCCTGCAACGCGTACCGGGTGGGCAGGAAAACCTGCCCACCCGGTAAGACGCCGTCGGTCAGTGCACGATGGCCTTCGCCGATCCGACGCCGGTCAGCGAGCGCACCTCCATCTCCGCGTAGCGGGCCGGGTCGGCCTTGTCCTTCGCCAGGACGGTGCCGAGGTAGCCGAGCAGGAACGACAGCGGGATCGAGATGATGCCCGGGTTGTCCAGCGGGAACAGGTGGAAGTCGACGCCCTGGATCATCGACGCGGTGAGGTTGCCGTTCGCGTCCTTCTTGCCCGACACCACCGGCGAGAACACGATCAACAGAACCGTGATCGACAGGCCGCCGTAGATGCTCCACAGCGCACCCGAGGTGTTGAAGCGCTTCCAGAACAGCGAGTACAGGATCGTCGGCAGGTTGGCCGAGGCGGCCACCGCGAACGCCAGCGCCACGAGGAACGCGATGTTCTGCCCGTTGGCGAGGATGCCGCCGAGGATCGCCACGATGCCGATCACGACCGCGGTGATGCGGGCGACCTTGACCTCCTCGTTCTTGCCGTCGACCTCGCCCCGCTTGATGACGTTGGCGTAGATGTCGTGCGCGAACGACGCCGACGCGGTGATCGTCAGACCGGCGACGACCGCGAGGATCGTCGCGAACGCCACGGCCGCGATGAGACCGAGCAGCACGGCGCCGCCGAGCGCGTAGGCCAGCAGCGGCGCGGCCGAGTTGGCCTTGCCCGGCGCCGCGTTGATCGCCGCCGGGCCGACGAGCGCGCCCGCGCCGTATCCCAGCACCAACGTGAACAGGTAGAACAGGCCGATCAGGCCGATCGCCCACTGCACCGAGCGGCGCGCCTCCTTGGCCGTGGGCACGGTGTAGAAGCGCATGAGGATGTGCGGGAGGCCCGCGGTGCCCAGCACCAGAGCCAGCGCCAACGAGATGAAGTCGAGCTTGGTGAGCGCGGACTTGCCGTACTGCGCGCCCGGCCCGAGCAGCTTGGCGCCCGCCTCACCGCCCTTGGCGACGGCGTCGCCGAGAAGCGCGGACAGGTTGAAGCCGTACAACGCGAGCACCCAGATCGTCATCACGGCAGCGCCGACGATCAGCAGCACCGCCTTGATGATCTGGACCCAGGTCGTGCCCCGCATGCCGCCGATGAGCACGTAGGCGATCATCACAACGCCGACGACCGCGATGACCAGCGATTGGCCTGCCTTCGACGTCACGTCCAGCAGCAGCGCGACGAGACCGCCCGCGCCCGCCATCTGAGCGAGCAGGTAGAAGAACGAGACGGCGAGCGTCGAGGTCGCGGCGGCGGCGCGCACCGGCCGTTGCCGCATGCGGAAGGCCAGCACGTCGCCCATGGTGAAGCGGCCGGTGTTGCGCAGGAGCTCGGCGACCAGCAGCAGCGCGACCAGCCACGCCACGAGGAAGCCGATCGAGTACAGGAAGCCGTCGTAGCCGTAGAGCGCGATCGCGCCCGCGATGCCCAGGAACGAGGCGGCCGACAGGTAGTCGCCGGAGATCGCGATCCCGTTCTGCGGGCCCGTGAAGCCGCCACCCGCCGTGTAGAAGTCCGACGCTCCCGAGGTGGCGCGCTTGCTCACCCGCACCACGATGACCAACGTGATGATCACGAAGACGAGGAAGATCCCGATGTTGAGGGCCGGGTTGCTGCCCTCCACGCCCGCGGCCAGGGTCATTTGCGCTCACCGCCCTCGAGCTCCTCGCGCAGCTGCTCGGACAGCGGGTCGAACCGCCGGGCGGTGAAGCGCATGTACCACCACGTGATCGCGAACGTCGAGACGAACTGCAGCAGCCCGAAGACAAGGCCGACGGTGATGTTGCCCCACAGCTTCGCCGACATGAAGGCGGGCGCGTAGGTGGCGCACAGCACGTAGAGCAGGTACCAGCCCAGGAACAGCCCGGTCACGGGGAAGATGAACGAACGCAGGCGGTGGCGGAGGTCCTGGAACTCCGGGGAGGACTGGACGGCTTCCCAGTCGCGGACGTCCGGCGGCGGTGACGGGTCGGTCGTACTCAAGACGGGGTGCCTCCTCGCACTCGGGGTCCAGGGGGCACAGCCAAGATGTCGCCGACACGACGTGGAAGTGCGGTACGACACACCGCCCGACCGAGCGACCAGCGGCCGACGAACGGTCGCGCTTCCCGACGAACGGTTACGTCGTTGCCTCGTCGAGATGCAGACGCAGGGTGGCCGCGGCCGCCCACGCCGGTGGTCGCCCGCGCAGCGACACCCCCACCATCACCGCGAACGCCAACGGCACCGTCCACAGCGCGGGCTGGCCGAGCAGGCTCGCCGCGAGGCCCTCGGGCGCGCCGAGGAAGAGGTCGACACCGATCGCCCCGACCGAGGCGAGCAGGCCGACCACGACCCCGGCGACGGCTCCGACCGCGGTGAGCCGCGGCCACCAGATCCCGAGCACCAGCAGCGGGCAGAAGGTGGCGGCGGCGACGGCGAAGGCTGCGGTGACGAGCACCCCGACGTCGATGTTCACCGCGGGCAGCGCCAACGCCACGATCACGACCGCGCCCGCGAGCGGGGCCAGCCGCAGCCGCCGCAGCCCCGCCCCCGGCAGGAGGTCGTGCGCGACGGCACTGGACAGCGCGAGCAGCAGCCCGAGCGAGGTGGCGAGGAACGCCGCGAACGCGCCCGCCGAAAGCATCGCCGTGACGGCAACGCCGGTGAACCCGCTGTCCACCCGCTGCGGCAGGGCCACCACGACCGTGTCGGTGTCGCCGGAGAGGTAGAGCTCCGGCACCAGCACCGCGCCCAGCGTTCCGTAGATCACGGGGAACAGGTAGAACGCACTGAGCAGCGCGACGGTGATGGCGGCTGTGCGCCGCGCGGATCGGCCGTCCGGGCTCGTGTGGAAGCGGACGATGATGTGCGGCAGGCCCATCGTCCCCAGCACCAACGCCATCAGCAGCGACAGCGTGGACAGCACCGGGTGGCCGCCGCCGTCGGTGTCGAGCAGCGGGCGGGTCCAGGCGTCGCCGCCGGGCGGGAGCGAGCCCCCCACGTCGGGTACGTCGGCGCCCGTCGGGAACGTCCACGTCGTGCCCGCCTCGACGGGGTACTCGCCCGGGACGAGCTTGCGGGGCGCGCCGCCGTCGTCCACCGTGGTGGGCTCGGTGACGGTCAGCGTGGTCGCGAAGCGGAACTGCACCGGCGTCTCGTGGGCGAACCGGGTGAACTCGACCGGCTCCAACGCGGCCGCGCGCACGGTGGGCCCGACCGCGGTGACCAGCCAGATCGCGGGCCCGACGAACAGCAGGAGCTTGAGCACGAACTGGAACGCCTGCACGTAGGTGGCGGCGCGCATCCCGCCGAGCGCCAGGGTGACCGAGACCGCCACGCCCGCGACCACGACCCCGACCCAGTACGGCGTGCCGCTCACCACGCGCAGCACCTGGCCCGCCGCCTTGAACTGGGGCACCAGGTAGAGGGTGGCGATCACGAGCACGACGACCGCCGAGAGCGTGCGCAGGCGGCGGGAGCCGAGGCGGGCCTCGGCGAAGTCCGGCACGGTCAGCGCGCCCGTGCGCCGCATGGGCGCGGCCACGAGCGCGAGCATCGCCACATAGCCCGCGGTGAACCCGACCGGGTACCACAGCGCGCCGATCCCGTCCTTCACGACGAGCCCGGCGACGCCGAGGAACGACGCCGCCGAGAGGTACTCCCCCGACACCGCCGCGGCGTTGAGCGTGGGCGAGATGCGCCGCGAGGCGACGAGGAAGTCCGAGGTGCTGCGCATCGCGGCGACCCCGCGGGCCCCGATCAGCAGCGTGATGACGACGACGAGCAGGATCGCGGCGCCGATCACCGCGGCTCCTCCCCGCCGTTCCGTTCGACGCGCTCGGCGCGGCGCAATTGGACGACCGCAATCGCCACCAGCGCGCCGTAGGGCAGCACCGCGACGGCGAGCCACGACACGCGGATGCCCGCCAGGCGCACGTCGTCGAGCTCGGGGAGGGCGGCGAGCAGCAGCGGCAGCCCGACCACGACGACCGTGAGCAGCGCGAGCGCGGTGAGCGCCGCCCGCAGCTGGACGCGGCGGATGCGGCGGGCCCGCTCCAGGTCGGCCCGGCCCAGGTGCGGGGGCTCGGTGCGCACGGCGGAGCGCCGGGCCATCGCGAGCCGGGTCTGCGGGCTCGCAACGGTGGTCCGCTTCGGCCCCTTCCGGCTCACTCGAACACGCCCTTCGTGGCCGCGTCGAGCAGGCGTTCGCGCAGCTCACGGGCGTGGCGCCGGCTCACGGGCACGTCGCCGACGTCGGTGTGGGCGAGCAGGCCGCCGCCGATGTCGCTACGCAGCTCGCGGACCCGCGCCACCGCGAGCAGGAAGCCGCGGTGCACACGCAGGAACCCGGCGTCGGCCCAGTGACCCTCCAGCCGGGAGATCGGGATGCGCAGGAGGTGGCTGCCCTCGGGGGTGTGCAGCCGCACGTAGTCGCCCTGCGCCTCGACGAAACGGACGTCGTCGCGGCGCACGAAGCGGGTGCGGCCGCCGAGCTCGATGGGCACCGCGGCGAGCGCGTCGACCGGCGGGCGGCTGGTCGTCGGGTCGGGCGCGGCGAAGCGGCGGATCCGGTCCAGCGCCGCGGCCAGCCGTTCGGCGGAGATCGGCTTGAGCAGGTAGTCGACGGCGCCGACCTGGTAGGCGGCCGCCGCGTGCTCGTCGAAGGCGGTGACGAACACGATCGCGGGCGGCTCGGTCATGCGCGTGAAGAGCGCGGCCAGCTCCATGCCGTCCATGCCGGGCATCGCGATGTCGAGGAAGACGGCGTCGAAACGGGCCGCCTGCAGCAGCCGCACGGCGGCGAGCGCGTCCGGCGCGGTCTCGACCTCCTCGACGCCAGGGGCCGCGCACAGGAGGCGGCGCAGCTCGTCGAGGGCGGGGCCGACGTCGTCGACGGCGAGCACGCGCATCAGCCCACCACCACTCCCGGCTGGAAACGGGGCAGGCGGAGCACCACGCGGGTGCCCGCGTGCGGGGCCGTCTCGACGATCAGCCCGTAGCCGGGGCCGAACACCGAGCGCAGCCGCCGGTCGACGTTGACCAGCCCGAGGTGCCCCGGCCGTCCGCGCCCGGCCAGCACCTCGGCGGCGTAGCCAGGGTCCATGCCCGGGCCGTCGTCCTCGACGGTGATCACGCACTCGCTGCCCTGCGCCTCGCCCGCCACCTGCACGAGCCCTTCGCGCCCGGTCGCCTCGACGCCGTGCCGCACGGCGTTCTCCACGAGGGGTTGCAACACGAGGTACGGCACGGCGACCGGCAAGATCTCCGGGGCGATCCGCACCTGAACCCGCAGCTTCTCCCCGTGCACCGCCCGGGCGAGGGCGAGGTAGGCCTCGATGGCGGCGAACTCGCCCGCCACCGTGGTGTAGTCGCCGTGGCGGGCCAGGCCGTGGCGGGTGTAGGCGGCGAACTCGAGCATGAGGTCGCGGGCCCGCTCGGGATCCGACTCGACGAACGACGCGATCGTCGTGAGGCTGTTGTAAACGAAGTGCGGCGAGATCTCCGCGCGCAGCGCCCGCAGCTCGGCCTGCGCGGCGACCTCGGCGGAGGCCTCCAGCTGCGCCCGCTCCAGCGCCTCGCCGACCCAGGCCGCCGCCTCGCGCGCAGCGCCGCCCGCCAGGTCGCCGTCGATGACGAGCACCCCCGCGAGCCCGTCGTGCACGTGCACCGGCAGGGCGACGACGCCGTCGCGGGCGGCGCGGGCGTCGCGTTCGCGCACGCGCTCGACCAGCTCGTCGGCGTCCGGCGCGGGGGGCCCAGACCAGACCGGCGGGCCGTCGAGGCCCGCGAGCCCGACCGCGTCGACGTCCAGCAGCGCGCGCAGCCCGCCCGCCGCCGAGGCGACGCCCGCACCGCCGATACCCGCGCGCAGGTCGTGCTTGATCCGGCGGCCCGCAGCGAGCGCCGCCATGGCGTCCGCGCCCCTGCGCGCGCCGCGCCGCCACGCGAGCGGCGCGCGGACGACGGGCATGACCGGCAGGATAACCCCCGACCCCGGACGCAACAGGTGATCATCAGGCCTACTGTGGGGCGGTGTCCCGGACTCTGCGGATGACCGACGGCGTTCGGATCGCGGTGCAGGAGCGCGGCGCCGCCGAAGCGCCCACGGTCGTCGCCGTGCACGGCTACCCCGACGACCACCGCGTCTGGGACGGCGTGGCGGACGACCTCGCCGCCGACCACCGCGTCGTCACCTACGACGTGCGCGGGGCGGGCGCGTCGGACGCGGCACCCGACCGGGCGGGCTACCGCCTCGACCGGCTCGCCGTGGACCTCGCGGCCGTGCTCGACGCGGTGAGCCCGGCCCGGCCCGTCCACCTGCTGGGCCACGACTGGGGCGCGATCCAGGCCTGGCACGCCGTCACCACATCGGGGTTCGCGGAGCGGGTCGCCTCGTTCACGTCGGTCTCCGGGCCGTGCCTCGACCACCTCGCCGACTGGTTCCGGCGCGCGCCGCGGGCCGCGACCCTGCGGCAGGCGACGAAGTCGTGGTACACGCTGCTGTTCCGGATGCCGGTGGTCCCGGAGCTGGGTTGGCGCAGCGGGCTGTTCGGCCGGGTGGCAGCGCGGACGCAGCGGATGCCGCGGCCGGTGGTGCGGGACGCGGTCAACGGGCTGGAGCTCTACCGGGCCAACATCGCGGCGACGATGGCCGCGCCCGCGATCCGGCGCACCGCCGTGCCCGTGCAGGTGGTCGCGCCGCGGCGCGACAGCTTCGTGAGCGTGTCGCTCCAGCGCGGCGCCGAGCCGTTCGTCGACGACTTCACGATGCGCGAGATCGAAGGCGGGCACTGGGTGGTGCGGCACCGGCCCGAGCTCATCGCCGACCCCGTCCGGGCGTTCGTGCGCGCGCTGCCTCCTCGCTGACGCTCGTCAGCCGCGCTGCGCTGCTGTGCTCGATGGTGAGCTCGCAAGCTCGCTCACTCCGCGGTGACGTTGTCCCGCAGCCGTGCGAGCAGGCCGCGCAGGGTGTCCAGGTCGGCGTCGGAGAAGCCGGTGCGCAGGCGCGTGTCGTAGTGCTGCGCGACCGTCCGCAGCCGCCGGAACGCCGCGTGGCCCGCCTCGGTCAGCTCCACCAGGTGCACGCGGCGGTTCGCCGGGTCGCGACGGCGGGTGAGCAGGCCGTCGGCCTCCATGCCGTTGAGGTGGTGGGTGAGCGTGGCGTCCTGGATGCCGACGGCCGCGGCCAGCTCGCGCTGGTTGGCCGTCGGGCGCGACTTGAGCGACAGCAGCACCAGCCACATCGGTCGCGAGCCGCCCGCGCGGGCCAGCGCGGCGTCGAACGCCCGGCCGACGTCGCGGGCGACGCCTGCGAGCTCCATGCCGATCGGGGTCTGCGCGGGGCGGGGCACCGGAGCAGCCTATCGTTCGACATCTAATGACGGGGGGACGTTCCCGCGAACGTCCGGCCCGCTGCGATCACGCCGTGAGGTCGTAGACCGTCTGGCCGCCGACGGTGGTGGCGGTGGAGTTCGCCTCGACCCACGCCGCGATCTGGGCGCTGGTGCTGTCGGAGCCGCCGCCCGGGCCGCCGCCCTGGCCTCCCCCGACGTAGTAGTGGATCTCGCCGTCGGCCACGGCCGCCTGGAACCGGGCGAGCGTGACGGCCGCGTCCGAGCCCGACCAGCCGCCGGTCGACATCACCGCGGTGCCGCTGGCCAGCTCCAGCGCCGCCGCCGACTGCGCGGAGGAGACGGCGGCCGACCAGGTCGACGTCGTCCCGCGGAGCAGCGCGGTCAGCTCGGCGCTGGTGGCCCCGCCCATCCCGCCCGGCGGGGTGCCGCCCTGGCTCGCGCCGTCGGTGGGCGTCTCGCCCGCTGCGGCGTCGGTCTGCCACGGCGGGGTGCCGTCGCGCTCGTCCATTCGGCCGCCGCCCATCGCGCTCGCCGACGTGCCCACCGGCGGGATCGAGCCGCTGTGCGCGGTGGCGGC
>DATAOO010000180.1:0-17606 GCA_036265695.1 Pseudonocardia sp.
GGCCGGAGCGGGGGAGCCGTACGTTCGCACGGTCGGCGACATCGCCCGGCCCGCGCCGCTCCTGCCGGGCAGCAAGCCGGTGCTCGCCGCGCTCGCCGAGATGCGGGCCAGCCGCACCCACCTCGCCGTGGTCGTCGACGAGTACGGCGGCACGGACGGCATCGTGACGATGGAGGACATCATCGAGGAGCTCGTCGGCGAGATCGAGGACGAGTTCGACCCCGCTGCGCTCCCACCGGACGCCAGCGTGCTCGACGGCCTGCTGCACCGCGAGGAGTTGGCGGGCCGCACCGGCATCGCGCTGCCGCCGGGCCCGTACGAGACCCTCGGCGGCTTCGTGGTGCACAGCCTGGGCCGGATCCCGGCGGTCGGCGACACGGTGACCGCGCTCAACCACGTGTTCACGGTCGTCGCGATGGACGGTCTCCGGGTGGCGCGGCTGCGGGTGGCGCCCGCTTCGGACACGGCGTCCGTCTAGGAGGGAGCAGGCACCTTCGGCATGCAGAGGCCGGCGACCACGGTGAGGAGGGCGGCCACGAGCACCGCGACGAACACCGCGACGCCCGCGTCGGTGGCGGCCACCGGGTCGGTCTCGGGGCGGCCGGACGCCGCGATCACCGCGTTGGCGACGGCGCCGAGCACCGCCGCGCCGACGGCGCTGCCCAGCGAGCGGGCGAACATGTTGGTGCCCGTGGCGACCCCGCGCTCAGCCCAGCCGACGCTGGCCTGCGCGGCGATCAGGGAAGGCGTCGCGACGAGGCCCAGGCCCATGCCGGTGACGAAGCAGGTGACGGCGACGGCGGCCACCGACGGCGTGTGCGCCAGCGCCGCCAACCCGGCCGTGCCCGCGACCACGAGACCCAGCCCGATGAGGATCGTCGGGCGGAAGCCGAGCCGCAGGTAGAACAGCCTGCCCGAGAGGCTCGCCGCCAACGGCCAGCCCATGACGAGCGCGGCCAACGCCAGGCCCGCCACCAGCGGCGACACCCCGATCGCGTTGGTGAGGTAGGTCGGCACGTACGCGGTGAGCCCGATGAGGATCACGCCGACGCCCAGCGACAGCAGCGTGGTCGTGGCGAGCAGCCGCCGCTGGAACACCCACAGCGGCACCACCGGCTCGGCGGCGCGGCGCTCGACGAGTGCGAACCCGACCAGCAGCGCGGCGCCTGCCGCGAACACGGCGACGCTCGTCGGCGAGCCCCACGCCCAGGCCTGGCCGCCCTCGAGCACGCCGAGCAGGACGAGCGTCGTCCCGGTGGTCAGCAGGACGGCACCGGCGTAGTCGATGCGGTGCTCGCGGCGCTCCACGGTCTCGCGGAGGTTCCGCGCGATGAGCACGCCCGCGAGCAGGCACAGCGGCACGTTGACGAAGAAGATCCACCGCCACAGGCCGAGCTCGGCAAACACGCCGCCGAGGGTCGGGCCGACCACCGACGACAGCGCCCAGACGCTTGCGATGTAGCCCTGGGCGGTGGCGCGCTCGGCGACCGTGTAGATGTCGCCCGCCACCGTGATCGTCATCGGCTGCACGGCGCCCGCGCCGAGGCCCTGCAGCGCGCGGAACACGATGAGCGCGGGCATGCTCCACGCCACCCCGCACAGCACGCTGCCCAGCAGGAACAGCCCGATCCCGAACAGCAGCAGCGGCTTGCGGCCGAACGTGTCGGCGAGCTTGGCGTACACCGAGACCGACACGGTCTGGGCGAGCAGGTACACCGAGAACAGCCACGGGAACTGCGTGTACCCGCCGATGTCGCGCACGATCGAGGGCACCGCGGTCGCGAGGATCGTCGCGTCGATCGCGATGAGGCCGGTGGACACCATGAGGGCGAGCAGGATCGGACCGCGCTCCGAGCGCAGACCGACCCCGGCGCGGGCGGGCGAGGTCACGATCAGGGACAAGTCGCGCGGGGCCGCCCCACATTCCCGGGACGGCCGCCTTGCTACAGTCCCGGCGTTCGATCACGACTGGATCACGACCCCGGACGGACGCTCCCCATGGCCCATCTCTGGCCGGTTCTCATCTACGTACCCGCGGTGCTGCTCCTGCTCGCCACGCTGTCGCTCATCACCGGCGTGATCGACCGCCGCGAGAAGCGCAAGGCAGGCCGCTAGCCGCCGACCCGGGCAGGATGGGCCCATGACTGGTCCCGTCCGGATCGAGCGCGACGAGGTCGACCCCGCGGTCGCCGTCGTCGTCCTCGAGAAGCCGCCGTTGAACCTGTTCGACGAGGAGGTGTTCGCGGGCTGGGCGCACGCCGTCGGTGAGCTGGTCGCGCTCACCGACCCCACCCGGCCCGACCGGGCGCGCGCGGTGCTGGTGGAGGCCCGCGGCAAGGTCGTCTCCGGCGGGGTGGACGTGTCGCTGTTCCAGGCGATCGCCGACGACCAGGAGGCCGTCCAGCGGGCGGCCACGCTGTGGGCCCGGCTGCTGCGGGTCGCGCAGACCCTGGAGGACCTGCCGGTGCCGACCGTGTTCGCCGCGCACGGCCTCACCCTGACCGCGTCGTTCGAGATCGCGCTGGCCTGCGACATCCTGCTCGCCGCCGAGAGCGCGTCGTTCGGGCTCGTCGAGATCGTGGTCGGGTTGACGCCGTCGATGGGCGGCCCGCAGCGGCTCGCCGAGCGGGCGGGCCCGGCGCGGGCGAAGGAGCTGGTCTTCACGGGCGAGCGCTACCCGGCCGCCGTGCTGGAGCGGTGGAACGTGGTGAACCGGGTGCTGCCCGACGAGGGCTTCGCCGAGGCCGCCCGCGCGTACGCGCGCCAGGTGGCGGCGGGTCCCACGGTCGCGCACGCGGCGACCAAGCGGCTCGTCGCCACCGCGGTGCGCGACGGCGTGCGCGCCGCCGACGACGCCGTGCCCGCCGTCTCGGGCGCCCTGTTCGCCACCACCGACCTGCCCGCGGCCGTGGCGTCCTTCCTCAACGACGGGCCGGGCAAGGCGGTGCACCGTGGGCGCTGAGTTGCTGCTTTCCCGCCGCGACCTGGACTTCCTGCTCTACGACTGGCTCGACGCCCCCGCGCTCACCAAGCGCGAGCGGTACGCCGAGCACTCCCGCGAGACCTTCGACGCCGTGCTCGACCTGTGCGCGGAGATCGCCGCCGAGCGGTTCGCGCCGCACAACAAGCTCTCCGACACCGCCGAGCCGGAGCTCGTCGACGGCCGCGTGCGGCTGCCCGCCGAGGTGAAGGCCGCGCTCGACACCGTCGCGGAAGCCGGGCTGATCGGCGGCGGCATGGACCCGCGCGTCGGCGGCCTCGCGCTGCCGCAGGTCGTCCAGACGGCGTGCTTCGCGTGGTTCCAGGCCGCCGACATCGGCACCTGGGCGTACGCCATGCTCACCGTGGGCAACGCCAACCTGCTGCTGGCGCACGGCTCCGACGAGCAGGTCGACGCGTACGTGCGGCCGATGGTCGAAGGCCGCTTCCACGGCACCATGTGCCTCTCCGAGCCGCAGGCGGGCTCGTCGCTCGCCGACATCACGACCCGCGCCGAGCCCGCCGACGACGGCAGCTTCCGGCTCTTCGGCACCAAGATGTGGATCTCCGGTGGCGATCACGAGCTGGGTGAGAACATCGTCCACCTCGTGCTGGCCAAGATCGCGGGCAGCCCGCCGGGGGTGCGCGGCATCTCGCTGTTCCTGGTGCCCAAGCACCTGCCCGACGGCACGCGCAACGACGTGGCGCTCGCGGGCCTGAACCACAAGATGGGCTACCGGGGCACCGTCAACACGGTGCTGAACTTCGGCGAGCGGACGGGCGCGGTCGGCTGGCTGGTGGGGGCGCCCAACCAGGGCCTGGCCGCGATGTTCCACATGATGAACGAGGCCAGGGTCGCGGTGGGCGCGGGGGCGGTGGCGCTCGGCTACACCGGCTATCTGAAGTCCCTCGACTACGCCCGCACCCGCACCCAGGGCCGCCCGCCCGGGGCCAAGGACCCGAGCGCGCCGCCGGTGCCGCTGGTGGAGCACGCGGACGTGCGCCGCATGCTGCTCGCGCAGAAGTCGTTCGTCGAGGGCGGGCTGGGGCTCGTGCTGTACTGCGGCAAGCTCCTCGACGAGGAGCGCACCGCGGAGACCCCCGAGGCGCGCGCACACGCCCACCTGCTGCTGGAGGTGCTCACGCCGATCGCGAAGAGCTGGCCCTCGCAGTACTGCCTGCAGGCCAACGACCTCGCGATCCAGGTCCACGGCGGCTACGGCTACACCCGCGAGTACGACGTCGAGCAGCACTACCGGGACAACCGGCTCAACCCGATCCACGAGGGCACGCACGGGATCCAGGCGGTCGACCTGCTCGGCCGCAAGGTGGTGATGGGGGACGGGGCCGGGCTCACCGCGCTGGCGGACGCGGTGCGGGAGACGGTCGCCGCGGCCCTCGCGGTCGGCGGCGAAGCGGCAGGCCTGGGCGCCGAGCTGGACGACGCGCTCACCCGGCTCGTCGACACCACGGCGCTCATCCACGCCGCCGACGTCGACCCGGCCACGCGGCTGGCCAACGCCTCGGTCTACCTGGAGGCGGCCGGGCACGTGGTGGTCGCGTGGGTGTGGCTCGGGCAGTTCCTCGCCACCGGCGACCGCGAAGACCCGTTCCACCAGGGCAAACGCCAGGCCGCCCGGTACTTCTACCGCTTCGAGCTGCCGCAGACCGGGCCGAAGTTCGACCTGCTCGCCCGGCTCGACCCGACGACCGTCGACACCGATCCGGGGTGGTTCTGATGACGCAGGTGGTGGTGTTCGACGTCAACGAGACGCTCTCCGACATGGCGCCGCTCGCCCAGCGGTTCGCCGACGTCGGCGCGCCGCCCGCGCTCGCCCGGCTGTGGTTCGCCGCCCTGCTGCGCGACGGGTTCGCGCGCACGGCGGCGGGGGAGTCGGAGCGGTTCGCCGTGCTCGCCGAGGGCGGGCTCCGGGTCGTGCTGCACGGGGCGGCGCTGGACCGGCCGGTGAACGAGGCGGTTGCGCACGTCCTGGACGGGTTCGCGGCGCTGTCCTGCCACCCCGACGTGCCCGCCGGGGTGCGCGCGCTGCGGGCGCGCGGCCTGCGGCTGGTGACGATGAGCAACGGGGCGGCCGCGGTCGCCGAGAAGTTGCTCGGTGACGCGGGCCTGCGCGGGGAGTTCGAGAAGGTCTTGTCGGTGGAGGACGCGGGCGTGTGGAAGCCCGCCCCCGGCTCCTACGGCTACGTGGCCGAGGTGTGCGGCGTCGCGCCCGCTGACCTGCTGATGGTCGCCGTGCACCCCTGGGACCTCGACGGCGCGGCGCGGGCGGGCCTGCGCACGGCGTGGGTCGACCGCACGGGCGCGCCGTACCCCGCGTACTGCCGCCCGCCCGACCACGTCGTGGCAAGGCTCGACCTCCTGGCCGACGCACTCGGCTAGTGCCCGTGGTGGGCGTGCACCACCGCGTGGCCGCGACCCCGGCTGATCATCCAGCGGTTCACCGGGGTGGTCACGACGAACGCGACGACCAGCGAGAACAGCAGCGTGCCCCAGAACAGGAAGTCGGCGAGCCCGGCGTCCATCGCGCCCGGCACGGCGAGGATCACCCCGTTGTCGACGATCTCCATCACCGCGATCGAGACCGTGTCGGCGGCCAGCGCGATCTTCAGCGCCTCCCGCAAGCCGACGCCGGAGGCCAGCACGCCGCGCATGGTGAGCGCGTAGCCGAACACGAACGCGAGGGCGATCGAGAGGACGACCGTCGGGGTGTTGCCCATGCCGGTCGCCGTGCCGATCACCATGCCCAGCACCTCGCCGATCGCGCAGCCCGTGAGGCAGTGCAGCGTCGCGGTGGCGGCCATCGCCCAGGTTGCCTTCATGTCGACGGACAATACCCCCATGGGGTATAAATGGCGAGGTGTCGCCGGTTGCGGTTCGAGACCGGCCCGGCGGCGGTGCCCACTCGAACGGCGCGGAGCCGCCTCCGCGATGAGCGAACCCCGCTGACGTCCCGCCCGGGCGCTACGGTCGGTCCGACGGGACGGCGGCGGAGGGAGCGTGCCCGGTGCGGACCAGCGCGAAGGCGGCCCAGTTCACCGAGTCGGTGATCCGGGAGACGTTCCGGCTCGCCGCGCAGCACGGGGCGATCAACCTCGGCCAGGGCTTCCCCGACTTCCCGTGCCCGCCGGAGCTGAAGGCGGCCGCGTGCGCCGCGATCGAGGCCGACGACAACCAGTACCCGATGACGTTCGGCACCCCCGCGCTGCGGGCCGCGATCGCAGCGAAGACGGCGCGGACGTACCCGGGCTGGCCGGTCGACCCCGAGACCGAGGTGTGCGTCACGTGCGGCGCCACCGAGGCGCTGGTCGCCGTGACGTTCGCGCTGCTGGACCCCGGCGACGAGATCGTGCTGTTCGAGCCCTGGTACGAGAACTACCGGCCGAACGCGATCCTCTCGGGTGCGGTCGTGCGGCCGGTGCTGCTGCGCGAGCCGGACTGGTCGTTCGACGAGGCCGAGCTGCGGGCGGCGTTCGGGCCGCGCACGAAGGCGGTGTTCCTCTGCCACCCGAACAACCCGACCGGCAAGGTCTACCGGGCCGACGAGTTGGCGCTCCTCGCCGAGCTGTGCGCCCGGTGGGACGCCGTGCTGGTGGTGGACTCGATCTACGAGCACATCCACCAGCTCGGGCCGGGCGGCTACCTGCCGCCCGCGTTGGTGCCGGGGCTGGAGGACCGCACGGTCACCGTCAACGCGCTCTCGAAGACCTATGCGGTGACCGGGTGGCGGGTGGGATGGACGCTCGCCCCGGCCGGGATCACCGCCGCCATCCGCAAGGTGCACGACTTCCTGACGATCGCCGCCCCGGCGCCGCTGCAGGCGGCAGGCGTCGCGGCGCTCGCCCTGCCCGCGAGTTACTACACCGGGCTGGCGGCCGTGTACCGCGAGCGCCGTGACCTGCTGTGCGGCGCGCTGGAGGAGCTCGGGTTCGACCTCCGCCGCCCGGACGGCTCGTACTACGTGCTGACCGACGTCGGCCGCCTCGCCCCCGACGGCGACGGGGTGGCGTTCGCCCGTCGGTTGATCACCGAGATCGGGGTGTCGGGCGTGCCCGCGGTGTCGTTCTGGCGTCCGGAGAACGCCGCGCTGGGCCGGGGGAAGGTGCGCTTCGCGTTCCCCAAGCGCCTGGAGACGCTGCACGCCGCCATCGACCGCCTCGGGAAGCTCCGGTGACGCGCAGGGCGGCGGATACTGGGGCCGTGCGGCGGGGGCTGGTCGTGGTCATGGCGATTCTGGTGGCGGCCGCGTGTGCGGCGCCGTCCCCGCCGGGCCCGACCGGGCCGCCCGACATCGCGTTCACGCCGGTCGCCCTGCCCGGCGGCGCCGTGCCGGAGGCGCTCGCGGCCGACGGCGACCAGCTGCTGGTCGGGGTGCAGCGACCGGCGGCGCCCCAGCCGCCCGGGCTGCTCCGGCGCAGCCCCGACGGCACGATCACCGAGGTGCCTGCCCAGGCCGTCACCGGCTACGGGCGCACGGCGTCCTGGTACTCGCTGGCCGCCGACGGCACCCGGATCCTCGCCATCGGCGGCGACCGCGGCGGCGCGCACGGCAACGTGCGGTGGAGCGTGTGGACGGGCTCTGCCGCCGGGGTCGCGGAGCACGCGCAGGCGTTCAGCACCTTCGGCGGCTGGGGCGCGGGCGACCTCATCGACGCCGTGCTCACCCCGGCGGGCTCGGCCGTCGTCGGCTCGTGGGAGAGCGCCGAGGCGGGGCTGGACGTGGCCGTGTGGACCCCGCAGGGCGACGACTGGGTGCGCCGACCCTCGACCGGCACGCCCCTGCAGAGCACGCGGGCCGAGGTGGCGTTCCCGACCGCGGCGACCGGGTTGGGGCCGGGCGTGGTGGTCGCGGGGTGGCAGGTCGGCACGGGCGCGGGCGGCGGGCAGGTGCCGGTGGTGTGGCGCTCCGGGCCGGACGCCGCCGGCTGGAACAAGACCGTGCTGCCGGACGCGGGCAAGGCGGGCACCGCCAAGGCGATCCGCTGCGCGAACGCGACGTGCGCGGTGGCGGGCACGGCCGACGGGGCGCTGGCTGTGTGGCGCTTCGCCGACGGCACGTGGAGCCGCGTCGCGGGCCTCCCGCCGATCCCGGTCGGCGACGCCGACCGCCTCGCCGCCCCCCTCGACGTGGACGGCACGCTCACCGCGGTCGTCGCCGACGGCGGGCAGGTGAAGGTCGTCGAGGTGGGGGAGGCGCCGTCGACGCACACCGCGGCGGGTCCCACCGGAGCGGTTACGGCCGCGGTGCGCGTGGGGCCGTCGGTCTTCGTGGTGGCGGGCGGCGGGCTCTGGCAGGCCGACGTGGCGGCACTGCACTGACCGTCGTCCTAGGCTGTGGCCATGCTGCTCGACGGGGTCAACCACATCGCCTGGATCTCCAAGGACGTCGCCCGGCTGGGCCGGTTCTACGCGGAGGTGTTCGACGCCGAGGTCGGTCCCACCCGCCCGCACGGCGAGGCGGCGGGCGAGACCATGACGATCATCCGCATCGGCCCGCACACCGAACTGAACATCTTCACCATCGAGGGCAACACCGAGCCCGACCGGCAGACCCCGATGTGGGGGCGCGGGCGCATCGACCACTTCGGGCTCCAGGCCGCCGACGCGCAGGCGTTCGACGAGATCCGCGAGCGGCTCATCGCGGCCGGGGCGGGCGACGGGCACGTCAACGACTTCGGCGGCGCCTTCAGCACGTTCTTCCGTGACCCCGACGGGCTCGAGGGCGAGGTCCTGCTCACGAAGTGACCCCGGCGAGATGAGCTGGGACACCGCCGCGCTGCACGCCGCCATGCCGTTCACCGCGCTGCTCGGGGCGACCGTGGTCGACGTCGACGCCACGGAGGTGCGGCTGCGGCTGGACTGGCGCGCCGACCGCTGCACCGCGGGCGGGCTGCTGCACGGCGGCGCGCTCATGGGCCTCGCCGACGCGGCGGGCGGGCTGTGCGCGTTCCTCAACCTCCCCGAGGGCGCCACGGGCACGGCCACGATCAGCTCGGCGACGAACTTCCTCCGCGGCGTGCGCGCGGGTCACGTCGAGGCGGTCGCCCGGCCGCTGCAGGTCGGGCGCACGGTGATCGTGGTCGAGACGGAGGTGCGCGACGCCGACGGCCGGGCCGCCGCGAAGGTCACCCAGACGCAGGCTGTGCTCCGGTCGTGACGCTGTGGTCGGCCGCCATGATCTGCTCGTGCGGGCCGAAGTAGCCGTAGCAGACGCCCACACCCCCGCCGGTGACGTGCAGCGCCCGCGGCAGGCCCACCACGCGCACCTCGTCGCCCTCGGCCGGGTCCTCGGGCAGGGGGTCCCAGCCGATGCCCAGCGCCTCGGTGGCCTCGGCGCGCAACCGCGCCGAGTAGCGCTGCCAGGCCCGGGTGGCGGCGGCAGCGAGTTCGGCGCGGGCGATCGGCTGCCGCTCGTCGGTGCTCGGGTCGACCGACGTGCGGGACACGTAGACGTGCACGTGGAGGTGCATCGTGGGTCGGCCCGGCACCGAGTGGTGGGCGATCGCCGTGACGTCCAGCCGCCGGTCCGGCGCGAAGAGGCGGAGATCGTCCGCGATCGCCTCGACCTGCCCGTCGTGCAGGTCGAGCAGCGTGCCGAGCTCGCGCTGCATCCCGTTGTGCGCGAACGTGTTGGCGACCAGCGAGAGGCTCAGCGGCGCAGGGAAGTAGACATCCCAGGAATCGGCCTCCACAGCCACCACCCTTTCGCGACGGAGCGCGCCGAACTGTACTGCGCCACCAGCGGATATGACATCTCCGCAATCGGGCGACTCCGCAGCGTGTTCGTCACACACCCGCTTGCCGGTCGCGGACCCGAACGGTCTTGCAGGCGGTTGACGCGCACGGCGGTCGGGTACTCCCGGCCATGACCCCCGCCGTGACCGCGATCGTCCGCGTCGGCACGTGGACGCTCATCGGCACCCTCGTCGCACTCGGACTGATCAGCACCGGCACCGCGCTCGTCGTGCCCGCCGGGGTGGCCGCCGGCATCGGTGCCGTCGTCGGTTGGGCGGTGACGGGGGAGCGCACGCCGAAGTGGATCGCGCTGGTGGCGGCCGCGACGTGCGGGGCTTCGGTGCTCGCCATCGCCGGGCTCGCCGTGATCGCGGGCCCCGCCACGTTCATCGCGGCGCCCGCGGTCGTCGCGCCCCTCCTGCTGACCCGGCGCAAGCGCGGGCCGCGGTTCACGCAGGCACCCGCGTCCACCCCGGCGACGCTCGCGAACCTGTCCAACGCCCAGCTCGCCCGCGAGTGGCACTCCAGCTACACGGCGCTGGCGGCGGCCCGTGACCCCCGCTCGCTGGAGCGGATCTGCGCGCTGCGCCGGTGCCAGCTCGACGAGATCGAGCGCCGCACCCCCGGCGGCCTGCAGCGCTGGGTCGAGAGCGGCAACGGGGTGCGCGGCGACTCGGCGCCGTTCCTCGGCGGCTGAGCCGCCTGCGTCAACCCACCGTCAACGCGGGTAGGCACGCAGCTGACGTCGCCTTGTCGTGGCCCGGTGCTGGCGGGTGCGGCTGCTCGGCGACATCGGCGCCGAGCGCGACGGCGGACCGGTGCCCCTTTCGGGTCCCCACCGGCGGCTACTGGCTTTCTGCCGGAGTGGTGGGTGGGCGTCGAGACCGTCCGGGTCGACGCCGACGGCGCCGCCACCGAGTACACGGTGTGGCCCGACGGCATGCCGGACTTCCCGATGCCGCAGAGCATGCGCACCGACCGGGCGAACGGCCGTGTCGTGATGTCGTGCCAGGTGCTCGACATCGACTTCGCCTGGCATCTGGCCGAGGACGGCGACGGCACCGTGATCACGTTGCGCGTGTCGGCCGCCGAGGCGAAGGCGCCCGTCCTCGCCGAGAAGCGCCCGTTCCTGGCCGCCTCCGTGGTCGCGTTGGCCGCGCTGGCGGAGCAGGAACAGCGCGCTGACCGTCGGACTAGGCTGCGGGTGTGCAGAACCCGCTTCGCGCCGCCGCCCGGATGCTCACCGGGTCGACCTACGTCGTGCTCGGGGCCGACGCCCTCCTCACGCCGGGCAAGCGCCCCGAGATCGCCGCGGAGACGCTGGCCGCGATCCGCACGGTGGTGCCGCTCCCCGAGAACGACACGCTGCTGGTGCAGGCCAACGCGGCCGTCATGGTGGGCGCCGGGGCCATGCTCGCGCTCGGACGGGTGCCGCGGCTGGCCGCGCTCGCGCTCGCCGCGTCGCTGGTGCCCACCACCGCGGCCGCCCACCGCTACTGGGCCATCGAGGACCCGGCGGCCCGCGCCCAGCAGAAGATCCACTTCTGGAAGAACGCCAGCCTGCTCGGCGGCCTGCTGCTCGTCGCGTTCGACTAGCTAGGAGCCCGGCCGCCAACCCAACGCCGGGCCGAGCGCCCCCGCGATGTCGGTGAGGATCTGCTCGTAGTCCTCGGCCGTGAAGCTGAACGGCAGCGCGAACACGACCTCCCGCACCTGCTGGAACCCCGGGTGCGCGTACAGGCGCTCGGCGATCTCGGCGCCGGAGCCGACCAGGTCCATCTCGAACATGAGCCGGGCCGGACCCTGCGGTGACGCCGTGCGCGGCGCGCGGGCCTCGGCGTACGCGACGTACTTGGCCCGCTGGGCGGGCGTGGCGCTGTCGGTGGGGATCACGACCAGCCCCTGCGAGATCCGCGCGGCGGGCCCGTCGGGGTGCTTGTCGCGGAACGCCGTCATGTGCGACAGCTGCGTGGTGGCGAAGTCCTCACCGTCGACCGCGCGGACCACGTTGCTGCACAACAGGTTCATCCCGTGCTCGCCCGCCCACGCCGCCGACCGCACGCTGCCCGCGCCGTACCACATCCGGCGGCGCAGCCCCGGCGACTGCGGCTGCACCTTGTCGGAGAACTCCTCGATCCCCTCGACGCCGCGGAACGGGCTCGCCTGCCCGCCGTCGAGCAGCCGCAGGAGCCGTTCGACGCGCTCGTAGGAGAAGTCCTCGATGTCGCCGGTGTCGGGGTAGAGGCTGTCGCGGACCTCGGCGTAGCGCATCGGCGGCCCGACGCTGACGCCCGGGTTGAGGCGGCCGCCGGTGAGGATGTCCACCGTGGCGAGGTCCTCGGCCAGCCGCAGCGGGTTCTCCCAGCCGAGCGGGATCACCGCGGTGCCGAGCGCGATCCGGTGGGTGCGCTGCGAGGCTGCGGCCAGCACGGCGACCGGCGAGGAGATGCCGTACTGCAGGTGGCGGTGGCGCACCCACGCGCTGTCGTACCCCAGCCGCTCACCCAGCTCGATGACCTGCAGGGTGGTCTCGTGCCCCGGCCCGGGATCGGCCCCGTCGAACGAGCCGATGGTGAGGAAGCCGAGCCGTTCGAGCGGCTCCGATGGCGGCGGCATGTGCGCGGAGCCTACGTGATCACCGGCCCGGCTCCACGTCACAGCTCCACGTCGCGCCACACCCGGTCGCGCAGCGGAATGCCCTCGACCGTGAGGTAGGAGAGCGTGCTCTCCGCGGCGCCCGCGGGCGAGTGGATTACCAGGCGAAAACCCGGTGGACGGGCGTGGCCCCCGGCCCCACGATGGACCGCCCCCTTTTACCGAAGAGAGGTTCTTGCGTGTCCGCCACCACCATCGCGCGGCCGTCACCCACCGTCACACCCACACCCGCGGCGTCCGGGCGGCGCCGCGCCGCCTTGCTGCTCGCGCTGCGGCTCTACCTGCGCGAGCTGCGCTCGCACCCGCTGCTCGCCACGGGCGCGCTGCTCTGCCCCGCGCTCGGCAACGTCTGCCTCGGCTACCTGCCACCGCTGGTCGTCGCCGCGCTGGTCGGCGAGCTCGCCACCGGCACCTCGCTGACCGTGCAGCTGGTCACCCCGCACCTGTTCGCGTTCGCGGGTGCGCTGGTCGCAGGGGAGCTGTTCTGGCGGCTGGGCATCCACTGCCTCAACCGCACCGACGCGTACGGCATCGAGCGGCTCTCGATCAGCGGCATGGACGCGCTGCTGGCGAAGGACGCGGACTTCTTCCACTCGAACTTTGCGGGCTCGCTGACCAAGCGGGTGCTCACCTACGCGTCGGAGTACGAGGACTTCGTCGACACCCTCGCGTTCCACATCGTCGCGAACCTCGTGCCGCTGGTGTTCGCCTCGGTGGTGCTCTGGCAGTACGACCCGCTGCTGGTCGTCGTGCTGCTCGGGATCATCGCGCTCACCGGCGTCGCCGTCACGCCGCTCATCCGGCGCAGGCAGGCGCTGGTGGACGAGCGCGAGGCGTCCTGGGCGCGGCTGTCGGGCCACGTGGCCGACACGCTCACGAACATGGACGCTGTGCGCGCCTACGCCTCGGAGCGGCGCGAGGCCGCGGAGCACCGGCGGCGGGTGGGCGACCACCGCAAGCTCACCCTGCTGACGTGGGACTACCACAACCTGCGCATCGACACGCTCGTCGCGCCGCTCTCGGTCGCGGCCAACGTGGCCGGGCTGGCGCTGGCCGTCGTGGTGGCCGGCCGGATGGGGCCCGCGGGCGTGGCCGCGGTGGTGGTCACGTTCGCGTACTACGTGCAGGCCACCAAGATCCTGTTCGACTTCAACCAGATCTACCGCCAGCTGGAGCGCACCCTCACCGAGGCGGCGCAGTTCGCCGAGCTGCTGCTCGACCCGCCGACGGTGCTGGACCCGGAGTCCCCGGAGCCGGTGGCCCACGCGGGGGCGGGCGTGGTGCTCGAGGACGTGCGGTTCACGCACGCGGGCGACACCTCGCCGCTGTTCGAAGGGCTCGACCTGCGCATCGCCGACGGCGAGCGGGTCGGTCTCGTCGGCCGCTCCGGCGGCGGCAAGACGTCGATCGCGCGGCTGCTCCTGCGGCTGATGGACGTCGACAGCGGCCGGATCCTGGTCGGCGGCCAGGACATCACCCGGCTGTCGCAGGCCGACCTGCGCGGGCTGATCGCCTACGTCCCGCAGGACCCGGTGATGTTCCACCGCACGATCGGGGAGAACATCGCGTTCGGCCGACCGGGCGCGACCACCGCCGAGATCCGGGCGGCGGCCGACGCTGCGCACGTCACCGAGTTCGTCGACGCGCTGCCGCTCGGCTTCGACACGCTGGTCGGCGAGCGCGGCGTGAAGCTCTCCGGCGGCCAGCGGCAGCGGGTGGCGATCGCGCGGGCCATCCTGCGCGACGCGCCCATCCTGCTGCTCGACGAGGCGACGAGCGCGCTCGACTCGGAGAGCGAAGCCCTCATCCAGAATGCGCTCTGGACGATGATGGAAGGCCGCACGGCCATCGCCGTGGCGCACCGGTTGAGCACGGTGGCGGGCATGGACCGGCTGGTCGTCCTGGATCGGGGCCGCGTCGTCGAGCAGGGCACGCACGCCGAGCTGCTCGCAGCGGGCGGCGGCTACGCGAAGCTGTGGCTGCGCCAGTCCGGCGGCTTCCTCGGCGAGTAGCGGATCTCGTTGCGTTTCCGGGGCCATGCCTCCGGAAACGCAACAAGATCGTCAGTGGGTGATGCGGTACGGGTCGGGCCCCTCCGGCCAGCCTGGGCTGTCGCCTCCGGCGAAGGAGACCCACGCGTCGCGCATCCGGTCGGCGAGGGCCTGCGGCGGGTCGTCGTCGCGGGGGCCGAGCAGCCCATTCGGCCCCGTCGCGGTGGCCAACGTGTCGAACACGAACGGCAGCTCGAGGCCGTGGCACGCGCCGAGCCGCCCGCCGCAGGCGGGGGAGCGCCACGCGAAGTCGTAGGCGTAGGTCCGACCGCGACCCGCGGCGCCCGCGTGGGCCTGGGCGAGCCGCCGGGTCGGCCCGTGGAAGACCAGCTCGTTCATCACCCGGGTGAGCGCCTGCCCCGGGGTCGCGTCCCCGCAGGCCAGCAGCTCGTCCGGCCGCGGGTGGACCGCGGCGATCATCGCCCGCACCTGGGCGGCGTTCACGGCGTCGGCCACCCCCGTCGGCACGTAGTAGAGGTTCATCTCGTCGCTGTTGCTGCCGACGATCAGGTCGACGTCCGCCGCGGATCCCGCGGCCACGGCCGCCAGCGGGTGCTCGGGCAGCACGTCGTCGCCGATCACGGGCAGGAACCCGCCCAGCCCGAACCCGGGGTCGACGCCGTCCGGCTCGCGCAGGTCGCCGCGGCGCACCGGATCGCTCAGGGTCTCCTGCGCGGCGAGCGTCCGGTCGAACCCCAATCCCCGCACCGCCTCCGCGTCGGGCGCGACGCCCAGCTCGCCCGCCACGGCGGCGGCGAACCGGGCGCTCGGCCCGGCCGAGCGGACCATCTCGGCCCCGCCGCTCTGCACGATCGCCCGGCCGAAGAGCCCCCGCGACAGCGGCGAGCCCAGCAGGCAGCCGATGCTCATCGCGCCCGCCGACTCGCCGAAGACCGTGACCCGGCCCGGGTCGCCGCCGAACGCGGCCACGTTGTGCTGCACCCACGTGAGCGCGGCCAGCTGGTCGCGGAGCCCGACGTTGCTCGCGCCGCCGTCGAACGCGACGAAGCCCTCGACGCCCAGCCGGTAGGTCACCGCGACGAGCACGACGCCCGCGCGCGCCAGCGCCGTGCCGTCGTAGGTGGGCGAGCCGGGCTCGCCCGCGATGAACGCCCCGCCGTGCACGAACACCAGCACCGGCAGCCCCGCCCCGCCGGGATCGGGCGTCCAGACGTCGACCGTGAGGTAGTCGTCCGGATCGGCGCCGCTGTGCCGCCAGCCGCGACCGATGATCGGCGCGAGGTCGATGCCCGGGATCGAACGGGTGGGTTGCGGCGCGTTCGGGCCGGGCGCGGTGGCGTCGCGGACCCCCGCCCACGGGGCCGCGGGCGCCGGTGCGGCGAACCGCAGCGGACCGACCGGCGGCGCCGCGAAGGGCACCCCGAGGAACCGGGCGACACCGTCAACCGAGCGCCCGCCGACCCGTCCCGCGGCCGTCTTGACCTCGACGTCCGTTACCTCCGTTGCGGCACGTCCGCGCCGCATGTCCGAACTCGGCGCGGTATTTGTCATACCTGACGTTCTACCCACCCTCGGGTGGCCGCGCGAGGGCCGCACGCGTGCCACACTCAGGTGATGTCCGTAGACGATCTGCCGGTGACCACGGCCTCGCACCGGGCGGCACCCGCCCCGGCGGCCGCGCCACCCGCTGCGGTGGAGCCCGCCCGCGCGCCCGCTCCGGCGCCGTCGCCCGCCCTGTCGGGCGGGTGGGGCCTCCCGCTGGTCGTGCTCATCGTCGGCATGTTCATGTCGATCCTCGACACCAGCATCGTCAACGTCGCGATCCCCACGATGCAGAACGCGTTCGGGACCACCACCGACGAGATCCAGTGGATCGCCACCTCGTACACGCTCGTGCTGGGCGTGGTCGTGCCGTTGAGCGCGTGGCTCTCGGACCGCTTCGGCCCGGCCCGCACCTACAACGTCGCGCTGCTCACGTTCGCGGCGGGCTCCGCGCTCTGCGGCCTCGCGTGGAACCTCGAGAGCATGGTCGTCTTCCGGATCGTGCAGGCCATCCCCGGCGGGATCCTCCCGGTGGTCACCCTGTCGATGGTCTACCGGATCGTTCCGCGGGAGAAGATCGGCGCGGCGATGGGCATGTACGGGCTCGGCATCATCGTCGCCCCGGCGATCGGGCCCACACTGGGCGGCTACCTGGTCGAGTACGTCGACTGGCGGCTCATCTTCTTCATCAACGTGCCGGTCGGCATCCTCGGCGCGATCGCGGCCGTGATGGTGCTGCCCAAGTTCCCCGCGGTGAAGTCGCAGAAGTTCGACGTGCTCGGCTTCCTCACGATCGCGGGCGGCCTGTTCGCGCTGCTGCTGGCACTGTCGGAAGGGCAGGACTGGGGCTGGACGGGATACCGCGTCATCAGCCTGCTGTCCGCATCGGTGATCCTGCTCGCCCTGTTCGTGATCATCGAGCTCGAGGTCGACCACCCGCTGCTGGACGTCCGGGTGTTCAGGTACTGGCCGTACACGAACTCGCTGTTGCTGATCTCGGTGCTCATGGTCGGCCTGTTCGCCACGCTGTTCTACATCCCGCTGTTCCTCCAGCAGGCCCAGGGCCTCGGCGCGTTCGACGCGGGCGTCCTCCTGCTGCCGCAGGCGCTCGTCATGGCCGTGCTGATGCCGATCGCCGGGCGGCTCTACGACAAGATCGGGCCGCGGTGGCCCGCGGTGATCGGGCTCACGGTCGTGGCCATCGGCACGTACGCCCTGCACGGGATCACGCTGGACATCAGCAAGGGCGAGATCGCCGCGCTGCTCGCGCTGCGCGCGGGCGGGATGGGCCTGGCGATGATGCCCGTGATGACCGGCGGGGTGGCGGCGGTGCCGACGAACAAGGTCGGCGCGGCCAGCGCGTTCAACAACGTGGCGCAGCGCAGCGCGGCCGCGCTCGGGCTCGCCATCCTCACGGCGATGATGACGTCGCAGCAGGCGGGGATGCTGCAGGACCGCACGTCGATGATCGGCGCCGACACCCCGATGCCCAGCCTCTTGCCCGGAGCGTCGGGGGAGATGGTCGGGATGTACGCCGTGTACCAGCGGACGTCGCTGCAGGTGTTCGCGGCCGCCCTCGACCAGCTGATGCTGATCACCGCGGGGCTCACGCTCGTCGGCGTGGCGTTGGCGTTCCTGCTCCGCTCCGGCCCCGCCAAGACGAG
>DATAOO010000181.1:0-9304 GCA_036265695.1 Pseudonocardia sp.
GCGCAACTCCGGCGACCTCGACTCCCCGCGCATCCTCGGCGCGTTCAACGAGGAGACGCCCGACTGGCTGTCGTTCTTCATGTTCACCTACTTCACCGACCGCGACGGGAAGTACCAGCTGGGCACGCTGAAGGAGTCGGCGTTCGACCCGCTGTCGCGCACCTGCGAGTTCATGCTCAAGGAGGAGGCGCACCACATGTTCGTCGGCACCACCGGTGTCGACCGCGTGGTGGCCCGCACCGCCGAGCTCATGCGCGAGCACGACACCGAGGAGGTCGCCCCGCACGGCGGCATCCCGCTCGACGTGATCCAGAAGTACGTCAACTTCCACTACTCGGTCTCGCTGGACCTGTTCGGCTCGGAGAAGTCGACCAACGCCGCCAACTACTTCACCGCCGGGCTCAAGGGCCGCTGGCAGGAGGAGCGGCGCAAGGACGACCACGTGCTCACCGAGGACGCCCGCGCCGTCGAGACGATCCGCAGCGACGGATTCAAGGACGCGATCACCACCGAGGAGATCTCGGCGCTGGTCGCGCTCAACCACGACCTGCGCACCGAGTACGTGGCCGACTGCCAGACCGGGATGAAGCGGTGGAACCGGGTGCTGGAGAACGCCGGCATCGACCGCAGGCTCTCGCTGCCGCACGTCGGGTTCAACCGGCACGTCGGGCTGTTCGCGGGCCACCACGTGACGCCCGCGGGCGAGCTCGTCGGCTCGGACGTTTGGGAGGCGGGCAAGGACCGCTGGCTCCCCACCGAGGGCGACAAGACCCACGTGCGCTCGCTCATGCGTCCGGTCTACGAGCCCGGGAAGATGGCCGCGTGGATCGCCCCGCCGACCAAGGGCATCAACGACAAGCCCGTGGACTACCAGTACGTCCATCTGGCCTAATAGGACCTCCATCCAACGTGGGGGGTCACTGTGAGCTGGTACGTCAAGGTCCTCAAGCAGTACGTGGACTTCTCGGGACGCGCGCGACGCCGCGAGTACTGGATGTTCGTCCTGATCAACGTCGTGATCGTCATCGTGCTGTCGTTGGTCGACACGCTGCTGGGCACGGGTGGCTTCCGCGCGACGTCGGGCGGGGGCAGCTTCTACGCCGCGAACAGCCTGGGCCTGCTGTCGGGTCTGTACACGCTCGCGGTGCTGCTGCCGAGCATCGCCGTCACGGTGCGGCGGCTGCACGACACCGACCGTTCCGGTTGGTGGATCCTGCTCGGCTTCATCCCGATCATCGGTGGGATCGTGCTGCTGGTGTTCTACGTGCTGGAGGGCACACGGGGGCCGAACCGCTTCGGGCCCGACCCGAAGACGGTCGAGCAGGCACCCGCCTACTGACGGGCTCGCGATCGGCGTGAGGGCGGTTCCGCGGCCTGCGGGCCGCCCTCCCGTCGTCCGAGGAGCAGGAACCAGACCGGCATCGCGAGCCAGGCGGGCAGCGCGACGAGCGCGCCGGCACCGAACAGCGCGAGCTGCGGCCACGACAGCGGCGGGAACAGCAGCCCGAGCCCGACCACCGGCATCCCGACGAGCACGCCCGCGGCCGCCGGCACACCGAGGCGACGGCGGGCGCCGGTCAGCTGCCGTGCGGTGAGCAGCATCCAGAGCGCGAGCGCCACGAACGCCGCCAGCACGATGGGCAGCTGCTGCTCGAACGTGAGCACGTCGAACACGAGCAGCAGCCCGCCGACCGTGCCGACGGTCATCGCGGTGATCCCGAGCGCGCGCAGCCATGCGGGCCCGAACGCGAGGGCCACCGGGATCATCAGGGCGGTGCCTACCGCGCCGGTGAGGTCGTTCAGACTGCCGAGCGACACTCCCGCGATCGGCTCGCGGCCCAGCTCCAGGGCGTAGAAGCCGATCAGGAGCAGGTTGGCGAGCATCCCGACGGCCCCTGCCGCCAAGGCGAAACGCCTCGTCCGTTCGTCCACCGTGACCACCTTCCGACCATGCCCGCGACCGCGTGCTCGCGACGTCGCCAGACCCGGCGCCACGACCGGCGGCATCGTGAGCAGCACCTTTTCCTGCACGGAACCACCAGCCCGAGCCGAACAGCTTCCGCATGGCCGTCGACGCTAGGTTCGCGGCGGCCGCGGCAGAACGGGGCCAGCCGCCGTCGTCGATGGGGGCCGGCCTCCATCGATGCCGGTGGTCAGCCGTCTGGACGGGCCGCGACCCCCACGCGACCATGCAGCCATGCACACCCGGCAGCGGCTGCTCACGGCGATCGGCATCGCCGCGCTCGTGGCCACCGTCGCCTACGCGGCGGTCGACCTGACCGCCTACCGGGCGGCGGGCAGCCTGGTGTGGCTCGCGTGCGCGGTGCTCCCGTTCCTCGTCGTCGCCGTCTGGCTGCTCCGCCGCCGCCCCGACCACCTCCAAGCGCGGCGGCTCCTGCTGCTCGCCGTGGCGCTGGCGGTCGGCACCGCCGTGGAGGGCCCGCTGCGGCACGGCTTCCTCTTCGCACCGTCGAGCTGGTGGGTGCCCTGGCTCAACATGGTCAGCCAGTACGCGACCGTCCTCTCGGTGACGCTGGGCGGCGTGCTGTTCGGCTCCTACCCCGACGGCGTGGTGGAACGGCCGTGGCAGCGTCGGGTCCTCGCCGCGACGTGGGCCCAGCTCGCGCTGCCGCCGCTGCTGTTGCTGACCGTGCCGCACCTCGTGGCCGACCAGTTCCTGCTCGAAGCCGCGCCGAGCGTGCCGAGCCCGCTCTTCGTGCCTGCGCTGGCGGGCCTCGGCCCGGCCGTTGTCGCCGTGTTCGGCAGTTACCTGGGGGCGATCGTGGGCTTCGTGGTGCTGCTGGCCCGGTTCGTGCGCGCCGAGCCGCTGGAGCGTCGCCGGATGCGGCTGATGGTGTACGTGATCAGCGCCGCGCTGCTGGTCACCGTCCTCACCGTCGCGGTGCCGCCCACCCACCCGGCGATCAAGGTCGTGTACGCGCTCGCGGTGCCGACGACGGCCGCCGGGCCCCTGGTCATCGTCGTGGGCGTCCTGCAGCACCGCCTCTACGACATCGACGTCACCCTGCGCCGGTCGGTCGTGTACGCCGCGCTGGTGGTGGGGATCGCGGGCATCTACGTCGTGCTCACGGCCGCCCCGGGCCTGGCCTTCGGCGCGCAGATCCCCGTCGAGGCGGCGGTGCTGGTCACCGTCGTGGCCGCCCTGGCGTTCCAGCCGTTGCGGCGGCGGCTGGAGCGGTGGGCCGATCGGCGGGTGTTCGGCGCGCGGGTCGACCGGTACCGGTTGCTCACGGCGTTCGGCAGCGAGCTGGAGCAGACCGAGGAGTTCACCCGGCTGCTGCCCCGGCTGGCCCACACCGTGGCGCGGGGCCTGGACGCGAGCTGGGTGCGCGTCTCGTTGCCGGGCGTGGACGCCGTCGTGGGCGAGCCTGCGGGGCCTGCCGACCTCATCATCACGCTCCCCGCGTCGGGCTGGATCGAGTGCGGCCCCAAGCCGGATGGGTACGACGACGGCGACCGCGAGCTGCTCACCACGCTGGTCGCGCAGGCGTCCACCGCGATCGAGAACGTGGCGCTCACCGCGCAGCTGGGCGAGCGGCTGGCCGAGTTGCGCGCCTCGCGGGCCCGGATCGTCGCGGCGGCGGACGCCGAGCGGCGCCGGATCGAGCGCGACCTGCACGACGGGGTGCAGCAGCACGTCGTCGCGCTGTTGGCGAAGATCCGGCTGGCCCGCAACGCGGTGGACCGGGGCGAGGACGTCACCGCGCAGCTGGCCGCCGTCCAGACCGACGCCGCGGACCTCATGGCCGACCTGCGGGAGCTGGCGCACGGCATCCACCCGCCGGTGCTGTCCGACCGCGGGCTGGTGGAGGCGATCGAGACCCGCGCCGACCGGATGCCGGTGCCGGTGGCGACGAAGGCGGATCCGGAGCTGCGCGACCGGCGGTTCGCCGCCGACGTCGAGGCGGCGGCCTACTACGTGGTCTGCGAGGCGCTCACCAACGTCGTCAAGCACGCGGGCGCGCGCACGGCCGCGGTGGAGCTCTCGGCGTCGGACGAGCGGCTCACCGTCCTGGTGCGCGACGACGGCAGCGGCGGGGTCGCGGCGGGCGAGGGCCACGGGCTCACCAACCTGCGCGACCGGGTCGAGGCGCTCGGCGGACGGCTGCGCGTGGAGGGCAGTGCGGGGTCGGGCAGCGCGGTCGCGGCCGAGCTGCCGGTGGGTGGTCATGGTCATGGCTGAGCGGTTGCGCGTCGTCATCGCCGAGGACAACTACCTCGTGCGGGAAGGCACCCGGCGGCTCCTCGAGGACTCCGGGGCCATCGAGGTGCTGGCCGCGGTGGGCGACGGCGACGAGCTGTGCGACGCGGTGCGCAGGCTCGGCCCCGACGCGGTGCTCACCGACATCCGCATGCCCCCTAGCCACCACATGGAGGGCATCGAGGCCGCCCACAAGATCCGCGCCGAGCACCCCGGGGTGGGGGTCGCGGTGCTGTCGCAGCACACCGAGCCCGCCTACGCCTACGCCCTGCTCTCCGGCGGCGCCACCGGCGTGGCGTACCTGCTCAAGGACCGGCTCTGGGACGTCGAGGAGCTGGTCAGGGCGCTGCGGGAGGTGGCGAACGGCGGGTCGGTGATCGATCCGACGGTGGTCGACGCGCTCGTGGCTCGCCAGACCCGCAGCGCCCCGTCCCGGCTGGCCGCGCTGAGCCCCCGCGAGCGTGACGTGCTGCGCGAGATGGCGCAGGGACGCACCAACGCGGGCATCGAGCGGGCGCTGCACCTGTCCGGGTCGACGGTCGAGAAGCACGTCAACGCGATCTTCTCGAAGCTCGGGCTCGCGGAGGAGCCGGTGCACCGCCGGGTCGCGGCCGTGCTGGCCTACCTGCAGGAACGGGAGTAGCGGCGCCCGCGCTGACCCGTCCGGAGTAGCGGCCTGCCCGCTCAGTAACGCCGCGGCGGCCGGCGGCGCTGAGGGTGGCGGACGGTTCCCCCGGGCATGCGCTCCCCCGCGCCCACCCGTCCTTGACGAGGAGGGCGGGTGCGCTCTGGCGTGGACACCCGTCGCGGGTACGAAGCCGACACCGACCTCGAGACGGCGCTCGGAGCGGCGCGAGCAGGCGAGGAGTGGGGCTTCGTCGCGCTCTACCGCGACCTGCAGCCCCGGCTGCTCCGCTACGCGACGGCGCTCGTCGGGGCGGAGGCGGAGGACGTCACGGCGGAGACGTGGCTGCACGTCGCCCGCGACCTGCACCGCTTCGACGGCGACCTGGACGGGTTCCGCGGGTGGGTCAGCACGATCTGCCGCAACCGGGCGACCGACGCGGCCCGGGTGCGGGCGCGGCGGCCGCACGTCGTCGGCGACATCGGAGACCTGGGCGCCGTCGCCGAGCCGCCCGCGCCGTCCGACACCGCCGACGACGCGCTCACCGGGCTGTCCTCCCGCGCGGCCATCGCGCTCATCGCGTCGCTGCCGCAGCGGGAGGCGGAGGCGGTGCTGCTGCGTGCCGTCGTCGGCCTCGACACGAACACCACCGGCGCCGTGCTGGGCACGAGCGCGGGAGCGGTCCGCATCGCCGCCCACCGCGGCCTCAGGCGGCTGGCCAGGATGCTCGCCGAGCATGACGCGTAACGGCAGGGCGCGCGGCGGCGCTGGGAGGGGCGAGATGCGCAGACGATCCACCCGGCTGAACAGGGCCACCGCCGAGGCGTTGCTCGACGGCCACGCCGCCGACACGCCGGTGACGTGGCTGCTCGCCGCGGCGGCCGCCCCGGGCAGGGCCGAGGAGATCGCGGGTGAGGCGGCCGCCCGCGCCGCGTTCGCCGCCGCGCGACCGACGCAGGCGCCCTGTCTCCGGCCCCCGCAGGCGCGCCGCCCGCTGGTGTCGCGGCTGATCGCGGCCAAGGCCCTCGCGCTCGTCGTGCTGGCGGCGGGGGCCACCGGTGGCGTCGCGCTGGCCGCCAACGCGCAGTTCGCGCGTGCTCCGGGGGTCGTGGAGCACCCCGCCCCGCCGTCCGCCGCCACACCCCCGCTGCCCACCGCGCTGCCGTCGACCGCCCCGACAGCGCCGACCGCATCGGCCGCCCCGGCCGCACCGCCGACGCCCGCCGCGTCGGGAACGCGGCCGTCCGCATCGGGGAAGCCACCGTCCGCATTGGAGAAGCCGCGATCCGGGTCGGAGAAGTCGCCGTCCGGGTCGGAGAAGTCGCCGTCCGAGTCGGAGAAGTCGCCGTCCGGGTCGATGGGACCGTCGTCGGCTCCCCGGCAGGCCGTCCAGAGCACTTCCCCGCCGCCCGTCGCGACCGCGCCGCAGGCCCCGTCGTGCACCGCGACTGTCCCCTGTGGCCCGACCGCCACCCCCGACGGCGCGCCTGCGGCCGCTGCCGTGCTCCTCGCCGCGGAGGCCGCCGCGCCGACCACGTCGCCCACCGCCCCCGACCCCCAGCCCACGGAGCAGCGATCCACGGCGCACCCCACCGACCACGGCGAACACTGACCACGGCGAACACCGACCACCCCGGCGCGCACCCCCGGCGCCGCCGGGCCGGCCGCCTCCCCGGGCACGGGGCGGACGCCGGCGACAGGACGGCCCCGCTCGGCTCCCCCCGGCCGAGCGGGGCCCGTCATCGAATGCCGCCATCCGGAGATTCCTCCTCCCCGGACCGGGCGTTCTCCACCGGGGAGCAATAGGGTTCGCGCGTGGATCGCGACGAGAACCCGACCCAGACGATCGACGCGTGCGCGCCCGACCCGCAGACGGTCGACAGGTTGCTCGGCGGGGCCCATCACGACCCCCATGCGGTACTCGGCGCACACCCCCACGAGAACGGCACCGTCGTGCGGGTGCTGCGCCCGCACGCCGACGAGGTGCACGTCGTGCGCGCAGGCGGCGACGGCCACCCGCTGGTCAAGGTGCACGACGCGGGCCTGTTCTCCGGCGTCGTGCCGGGGCCGTCCGCCGACTACCGGCTCGCCGTGCGCTACGGCGACCGCGTCGACATCGTCGACGACCCCTACCGCTGGCTGCCGACCCTCGGCGAAGTCGACCTGCACCTGATCAGCGAGGGCCGCCACGAGCGCCTCTGGGACGTCCTCGGCGCCCACGTGCGCACGTACGACACCCCGGCAGGCGCCGTCACCGGCACGAGCTTCGCGGTGTGGGCGCCCACGGCGCAGGGCGTGCGCGTCACCGGCGACTTCGACGGCTGGACCGGCTGGGCGCACCCCATGCGGGCGCTGGGCAGCGCAGGCGTCTGGGAGCTGTTCATCCCCGGCATCGGCGCGGGCACCCGGTACAAGTTCCGGATCCTCGGCGCCGACGGCCGTTGGCGGGAGAAGTCCGACCCGCTCGCTTTCCGCACCGAGATCCCGCCCGCCACCGCGTCCGTCGTGGACGCGGTCACCCACGAGTGGGGCGACCACGAGTGGATCCACCGCCGCGCCCAGCGGCAGGCGCACGCCGAGCCGATGAGCATCTACGAGGTGCACCTCGGCTCGTGGCGGGCCGGGCTGGACTACCGGGAGATGGCCCGCCAGCTCGTCGACTACCTCGACGAGACCGGCTTCACCCACGTCGAACTGCTGCCCGTCGCCGAGCACCCGTTCGGCGGGTCGTGGGGCTACCAGGTCACGTCGTACTACGCCCCGACCGCGCGCTTCGGCACCCCGGACGACTTCCGGTGGTTCGTCGACCACCTGCACCAGCACGGCTACGGCGTGCTCGTCGACTGGGTGCCCGCGCACTTCCCGCGCGACGAGTGGGCGCTCGCGAAGTTCGACGGCACCCCGCTCTACGAGCACGCCGACCCGCGCCGCGGCGAGCAGCCCGACTGGGGCACGCTCGTGTTCGACTTCGGCCGCAAAGAAGTACGCAACTTCCTCGTCGCCAACGCCCTGTACTGGATCGACCAGTTCCACATCGACGGCCTGCGCGTCGACGCCGTCGCCTCCATGCTCTACCTCGACTACTCCCGCCCCGAGGGGCAGTGGCTGCCCAACATCCACGGCGGCCGGGAGAACCTCGACGCGGTCGCGTTCCTGCAGGAGATGAACGCCACCGTCTACCGGACGTACCCGGGCGTGGTGACGGTGGCCGAGGAGTCCACGGCGTGGCCGGGCGTCTCGCGGCCCACCCACCTCGGCGGCCTGGGCTTCGGCTTCAAGTGGAACATGGGCTGGATGCACGACACGCTCGACTACGCCGGACGCGACCCGATCTACCGCGGCTACCACCACAACCAGATGACCTTCTCGCTGATGTACGCGTTCAGCGAGAACTTCGTCCTCCCGCTGAGCCACGACGAGGTCGTGCACGGCAAGGGCTCGCTGTGGCAGCGGATGCCCGGCGACGCGTGGAACAAGGCGGCCAACCTGCGCGCGCTGCTGGCCTACATGTGGGCGCACCCGGGCAAGCAGCTGCTGTTCCAGGGCGGCGAGTTCGGGCAGGAGCGGGAGTGGTCCGAGCAGCGCTCTCTGGACTGGTACCTGCTCGACGACCCGCTGCACGGCGGCATCAAGAACCTCGTCGGCGACATGAACCGGGCCTACCGGGAGATGCCCGCGCTGTGGACGCGCGACGTCACGCCCGAGGGCTTCTCCTGGATCGACGCCAACGACTCCAGCGGCAACGTGCTGAGCTTCCTGCGTCACGGCGTCGACGCCGACGGCAAGCCCACCGTGATGGCGTGCATCGCGAACTTCTCCGGCAGCCCCAAGCCCGACTACCGGGTCGGGCTGCCGTTCGCCGGGCGGTGGCGCGAGGTGCTCAACACCGACGCCACCAACTACGGCGGCTCGGGCTGGGGCAACTACGGCGGCGTGGACGCGGAGCAGTACGTCTGGCACGGGCGGCCCGCATCGGCGGTCCTGCAACTCCCGCCCGCCGGGGTGCTCTGGCTCGCGCCGGAGCCGTTCGAGGGCGCGGTCCGGCGGTCCGGTACTGCGGCCGCCGCGGACCCGGGCCCGGTCCCCACGATGGCGCCCAGCGGGTCGGCGGCCGCCGCCCCTGACGACACGGTCACCTTCGCACCGTCGGCCGCGCCGTCGACCCCGGCCGCCCCGTCGGCCGACCGGTCGGACGAGACACCGACCCCGCCCACGGGTCTCCCCATCACCCCGCCCGCGAGCGACGCGACCTCCACCGCCGATCCGAGCGCGCCGCCGACCGCCGATCCGAGCGCGCCGTCCACCGCCGGTCCGAGCGCGCCGCCCACCGCCGATCCGAGCGCGGCGTCCGCCCCGCCGAGCGCGGCGTCGGCACAGGAGGCGGAGTCGCCGTCCCCGCTCGCACCCGAGGCGCCGCACCCGCTCGCGTCGGAGGAGCCGTTCTCCTCGGCGACGGA
>DATAOO010000182.1:0-13779 GCA_036265695.1 Pseudonocardia sp.
GCGATGGCCTCGGTCATCGCGGCCGTGGTGTTGACGTTCACGACGAGGATGCGCACTGCGTAAGAATGCGGCATGCAGAACCAGAAGGCCGACGTCCTCGTGTTGTTCGGCATCACCGGCGACCTCGCGCGCAAACTCGTGCTCCCGGCTCTGTACCGGCTGGTCGAGCGCGGTGAGCTGACCGTCCCGCTCATCGGGGTGGCGCTCACCGACCTCGACGACGACGGGCTGCGGAAACACGTCGCCGAGTGCGTGCGGGCGGCGTGCGACGACGTCGACGACGCGGTGCTGAACAAGATGACCGAGCGCACCTCGCTGGTGGCGGGCAACTACTCCGACCCGTCGGTCTTCACCCGCCTCGCCGAGGCCGTCGGGCCCACGGCGTTCGCCGTCCACTACCTCGCCGTGCCGCCGTCGCTGTTCGGCACGGTCGCCGACGGGATCGCCGAGGTGGGCCTGGCCCCGCGCTCGCGGCTGATCGTCGAGAAGCCGTTCGGGCACGACCTGGCCTCCGCGGAAGCGCTGAACGAACGCATCTCGAAGAACTACCCCGAGAACCGGGTGTTCCGGGTCGACCACTTCCTCGGCAAGGAGCCCGTCGAGGACCTGCTCGTGCTGCGCTTCGCCAACACGCTGCTCGAGCCGCTGTGGAACCGGGAGTGGATCGACCACTTCGAGATCACGATGGCCGAGGATTTCGACGTCGCCGACCGCGGCTCGTTCTACGACGCCGTCGGCACCGTGCGCGACGTCGTGCAGAACCACCTGCTCCAGGTGCTCACCTACCTGCTCATGGAGCCGCCGTCGTCGGAGGCGGCCGACGACCAGCGCGACGCGAAGCACCACCTGCTGCGGGCGGTCCGGGCGGTGGACCCGGCCGAGGCGGTGCGCGGGCGCTACGACGGGTACACCGAGACGCCCGGGGTCGCGGCCGGTTCGACGACCGAGACGTACGTGGCGCTCACGCTGCACGTCGACAACTGGCGGTGGATGGGCGTGCCCGTGTACCTGCGCGCGGGGAAGGCGCTGCCGGTCACGCTGCTCGACATCGTCGCGGTGCTCCGCACGCCGCCCCGGCCGCTGTTCACCGGCTCGTCCGAAGCGCCGTCGCCGAACCTGCTGCGGCTGCGGCTGCAGCCGGACGCGGGCGTCACCATCACCCTGCTCGCCCGCCAGCCGGGCGACGCCGACGTGGCCGTCCCGATCCCGATCGCGGCCGACTTCCGGCAGGTGCTGGGCCCGATGCACGCGGCGTACGAGCACATCTTCGCCGCCGCGCTGGCGGGCGACCCGGCGCACTTCGCGCGATTCGACAACCTGGAGGAGGCCTGGCGCATCGTCGGCCCGATCCTCGACGCCTCGACAACACCCCTCCCCTACGCCAAGGGCACGTGGGGCCCGGACGCGGCGGCCACGCTGCCCGGTCCGCGCGGGTGGGTGGAGCTGCCGCCCCCCGCCCCCTGACCCGTCACCCCGTCCGTACGACGCGATCGGCGGTGGCCATGGCGAGCAGCCGCTGGATGGCGCGGGGGTCGTCGTCGAGCTCGACGTCGAACGGTGGTGCGGCGGGCCCGTCGATCGTCCCGGCGGCCCACCGCACCACCTCGACCGCCGTCGGCACCATCGTCAACGGCGTGGCTGTCGGCCCGGCGTAGTAGGCGTAGGGCGAGCCCGACCGGTGCGTGATCGACCAGCCGGTCGCGGGCGCCCAGCACAGCTGCCTGCCCATGAGCCACGGCCGCCGACGGCAGGGCCCGATCCGCAGCCGGATGTCGATCGGGTCGACGAGCGGGCCACCGCGCAGCGACAGCCCTTGCCGGGCGGCCTCGGCCACGACCCGCTCCCGGTAGCCCGCCACGGCCGTCGCCGCGTCCCGACCCAAAGCCGCCACCAGCGCGTCGTTGTCCACACGTCCACCTTCACCGGCGCGGACGGCCCCGACCATCGGGTGCAACACCCATTTCGGTCCGGTGCGCCATGCAGATGGGTGCCCGCGCGTGGACACCGGCCGCTGCCGCGGAGAAGCTGGGGCCATGGCCGCCCCGACCCGGTCCCCCGCGACCGCGCTGTTCTGGCGGCTCCTGCTGCTCAACGCGCTGGTGCTCGTGATCGCCGCGACCTTCCTGGCGCTGTCGCCGCTCACCGCCTCGGCGCCGGTGCTGCTCACCGAGGTGTCGGTGCTCGCCGTCGGGCTGGTGTTGATGTTGGTGGCCACCGCCGTGCTGCTGCGCGCCAGCCTGCGCCCGCTCGACGGGCTGGCCGAGCTGATGCAGCGGGTCGACCTCCTCCGCCCTGGCGAGCGGCTGGCCGTGCGCGGCAACGGCGACGTCGCCCACCTCGTCCACACCTTCAACGACATGCTCGACCGCCTGGAGTCCGAGCGCGGCACCAGCACCGCGCGGGCGCTGGCCGCGCAGGAGGACGAGCGGCAGCGCATCGCGCAGGAGCTGCACGACGAGATCGGGCAGAGCCTCACGGTGGTGTTGCTCGGGCTCAAGCGGGTGCTCGACCGCGCACCCGACGAGCTGCGCGACGAGGTCTCCGCCGCCGCCGAGCTCACCCGCGGGTCGCTCGACGAGGTGCGCCGGGTCGCCCGGCGGCTGCGGCCCGGCGTGTTGGAGGACCTCGGCCTCGTCAGCGCGCTCAGCGCGTTGGCCACCGACTTCGCCCAGGCCAGCGAGGTGCCCGTGACGCGAACGCTGGACCAGCGGCTGCCCGAGCTCTCCCGCGACGCGGAGCTCGTCCTCTACCGGATCGCCCAGGAAGGACTCACCAACGTGGCGCGACACGCCGGCGCCACCCGCGTCGAGCTGGCCCTCACCCGCCTGCCGCACGGGGTGCTGCTGCGGATCGCCGACGACGGCTGCGGCCTCGACGGCGCCGCCGAGGGCGCGGGCATCCGCGGCATGCGGGAACGCGCCATCCTCATCGGCGCCGCGCTGCAGATCGAGGCCCGGCCCGGTGGGGGCACCGACGTCCGGCTGCTCGTGCCGTCGTGACCACCCGCATCCTGCTGGCCGACGACCACGCCCTCGTCCGCCGCGGCCTGCGCCTGATCCTCGACGGCGAGCCCGACCTGCGGGTGGTGGCCGAGGCGGGCGACGGGGCCGAGGCCGTCGAGAAGGTGGCGGGCGGCGGCGTCGACCTCGCCATCCTGGACATCGCCATGCCCCGCATGACGGGCCTGCAGGCGGCCCGCGAGATGACGCGGCGGGCGTCCGACGTGCGGATCCTCATGCTGTCGATGTACGACAACGAGCAGTACTTCTTCGAGGCGCTCAAGGCCGGGGCCAGCGGCTACGTGCTGAAGTCGGTGGCCGACCAGGACCTCGTCGCGGCCTGCCGGGCGGCCATGCGCGGCGAGCCGTTCCTGTACGCGGGGGCGATCAGCGCGCTGATCCGCGACTACCTCATGCGCAGCAGGCAGAACGACCGCCTGCCCGAGAGCATCCTCACCCCGCGCGAGGAGGAGATCGTGAAGCTGATCGCCGAGGGCAACTCGTCCAAGGAGATCGCCGCCACGCTGGTGATCAGCATCAAGACCGTGGACCGGCACCGGGCGAACATCCTGGCCAAGCTGGGCATGCGCGACCGCCTCGACCTCACCCGCTACGCCATCCGCGCGGGCCTCGTCGAACCCTGACTCGTGCGCTCCCTCGCGACGGCGAGAGGAGCCGGGCGATGAGGGACGAGGCCGCTGGTGCACACCTCGGCGGGCAGCAACCCGTTCCTCGCCGTGGCGTTCAGCTCCGACATGCGGCTCATCGCAAGCGCGAGCGCCTGGGGCGCCTCCGTGTGGGAGTCGACTCCTGCACGCTTGCGCAAGATTCCATCCGGGGCCACCCACGCGCGGTCGCGCCGCAAGGTGAATGGTGTGGCGTTCAGCTTGGACGGCCGGACGCTCGCCTCGGCGGGCGACGACCGCACCGTGCGGATCCGGGTGTCACCCGTGGGGTCAGGCAACGGCGCCAGGTGTCGGGGTCGGCCGCGGGGGGAGCGGCGGGGGTCGATCCACGTCGGTGGGAAGAACTCGGGGACGCCTTCGCGCAGGTGCACGTCCCAACCGCCGTGGTGGACCAACCGGTGGCAGGCGCGGCACAGCATGCAGCAGTTGGCCACGCTGGTGGGGCCGCCTGCTTCCCACGGGACGACGTGGTGGATCTCGCACCAGGACGACGGGCGCCCACAGCGGGCGCAGCCCCGGTCGCGGGCCGCGATCGCCCGCCGCAGTCCGTCGGGGATCACCCGGGTGGCCCGGCCGACGTCGAGGGGTTGACCGGCGCCGCCGAGCACGACCGGCACGACCCGCGCGTCGCAGCACAACATCCGCAACGCCTCCGGCGACAGCTCGCCGCCCAGCTCCAGGCACCCGGCGCGGGCCCGGTTCTCCAAGTCTTCCAACCGCACGACCACGCTCAGGTGCGGGCGTTCGCCGCCCCGGGCGGGGACCTCGGCGTGGTCGAGGACGTAGCCGCAGACGTCGGCGAGGGCTTCGGCCTGCCGCTCGCCGGTGTCGCGCTGGTCGTCGGCGGTGCGCGGGGCGGCGTGCGCTTCGACGGCGGCGGCGATCGCAGCGAACATGGCCGGATCGTCGAACCGGCCACGGATCCGGCCGCCCGAACCGGCGGCGTGACGAGTGAGGTGCAGTTCGTTGACCCGGGCGGGCGGCCGGTCGTCGGGCTCGGGCCCGTCCTCGTCGAGCGTCTCGACCAACGCGGCACCCCAGGCCTGCAGATCGTCCGGGGAGTACTCACCCGCGACCGCGGCCAACCGCTCTTCAGCCGCGGACCACATCTCAGGCGACAGCCGCCGCGCCGCCGGTCTCGCGAGCACACGGGCGATGACCTCGACCGCCCGCAGCGAACACCCACCCGCCGCGAAGACCTCCGCGGTGGCCGTCAACCGCGCGGGCAACACCGCGCCATCGAGGCCGACCCGTGCGACGGCCTGCTCGGCCGCCATCGCCCGACGCCGGGCGTCGGGCCAGTCGAGGCCGACCAGGTCGGTGAGCGCCTTCGGCACCGAGGCGTACCCCCGCTCGGCGAAGGTGCCACGCCGGATCAGCCCGGCCAGAGCGGTGACGCCCAGCCGCTCGATCTGCCGCGACACGCCCTCGCAGAACGTCAGCGCCGACAGCAGATCGGCATCCCCGGCGCCGGGGCCACAGGCCGCCTCGACCGCGGCAACGACCCGAGCGAGCAGGCCGTGCGCGACAACGAGAGGTTCCGCAACCACTCCTGGCCAGGTGAACGGTCTCCACGCGATTGCGAGCGCCCAGCTTGCGCATCGTGTTGCGGAGGTAGGTCTTCACCGTCGTCGGCATGATCGACAGCTCGGCAGCCACCTCGTGGTTCGTGAGACCGCGCGCGACCGCACACCGCCGCCCACGGTGGGCACGCCGTGGGCGGCCCTGGCGGGCCTGCCGTCACCGCCCGATGGGCTTGAGCGGGTCGTGACCCATCCGCATCAGCCTCCGTCGCCACGCGGCCTGGCCCGCCGTCGGCTCCGGGTCGTCGCCACGCGCTTCGCGGACGCGGTCGACGACGCGCTGCATCGTGTGGACGTCGCTCTCGGTCAGGTCGGTGCGGCGCTTGCCCAGCACACCCAGCACCGCGCGGCCGGTCGGCGTGCCGACCGGGCCCACCGCGGGCTCGGAGTCCTCGTGCGCCTCGTCGGTGGCCAACCAGTCCCGCAGCTCCCGCGAGGTCATGTTGACCAGGGTGTGGAACTCGTCCCACAGGGCGTCATCGACGTGTGCGGCCATGCACCGGCCTACCCACCGGCCGCGCGTCCGAACCGTCGGCACCGCCGCTACGGGGCAGCGGGCGGCGCAGGCGGGTCGAAGGTGACCGTGACGGCGTCGTAGCCGAACGACTTCGCCATCCCGGTGAGCATCGACCGGGTGTTGTCCGCCGCGCGGGCGGTGAGGTCGCTCTGCGCCGCGGCGGCGTTGAGCTTGGCCGAGGCGATCGCGTACAGCTGGCTGTCATCCTGCGGCTGGTCGCTGATCGCGTCTTCCACGCGCTGCACCAGGCCCCGCTGCCGCCCGACGACCCGCGTCTGCGCCGGGTCCAGCACGGCCGGTGCCAGCGTGGGCGCGGGCAGGTGGATGGAGGCCTGCTTGCCGTCCGGCGACGTGGTGATGGCGCCCGAGCCGAGCCGGGAGAAGTCCACGCGGGCGTCGACCGACCCGGTGGCGAACAGCGTCGAACGCTCGCTGCTCAGCATGCGCGGCAGGCGCGAGTTCTCCTGTTCGACGTCGACGAGCACCTGGTAGGTGCCGGTGGCCGCGTGGTAGTCGGCGATGTCGCGCACGGACAGCAACAAGGCGTCCGGGCTGCGGTCGATCGTCTGCGTGGTCCCGCCGCCGAAGAAGCCGGACACGGCGCTCCCGAGCCCGATGCCGATGGGCACCAGCAACGCGAGTGCGGCCACGACCGCGAGCAACCTGGTACGCCGGGGTCGGCCCGTGCTCGGGCCCCACCGAGCTCTCTGCAGTGTGCGCAGCATGCGGCCTCCCGTCGTCATTTACTCACAAGGATGCAACATCTGGCCACGGTGCGCAGGACCAAGCGTCACCGATTGTGTTCACAGGCGAAGCACAGCAACACCTTATGTCCGTTTTCTACTGTCGGTCCGGTGACGCACACGTACGAAGGCAGGCCGTTGCCCCGTCCCCAGGACGACGTGGTGGACCAGGGCCTGGGCTTCGACCTGGGCACGCTCGGACGCAGGCAGGTGCTGCGGGCGCTCGGCCTCGGCCTCGTGGCTGTCGGTGCCGCGGCCTGCGGCAGCTCGCCGTCGAGCGCCGCCGCGTCGCCGGGCGAGATACCCGACGAGACGGCGGGCCCGTACCCCGGCGACGGGTCGAACGGGCCGAACGTGCTCACCGACTCGGGCATCGTGCGCAGCGACATCCGGTCGAGCTTCGGCGCCGCGAGCGGCCGCGCCGAGGGCGTTCCGATGACGCTCGAGCTGACCGTCACCGACGTCGCGGGCGGCAAGCCGTTCGCGGGCGCGGCGGTCTACGTGTGGCACTGCACCCGGGAAGGCAAGTACTCGCTGTACTCGCCCGACGTCCAGAACGAGAACTTCCTGCGCGGCGTGCAGATCGCCGACGCCGCGGGCCGGGTGCGGTTCACCAGCGTGTTCCCCGGCTGCTACGCCGGGCGCTGGCCGCACGTCCACTTCGAGGTCTACCCCGACCAGACGGGCCTCGCCGACGCGGGCAACGCGATCGCCACCTCGCAGGTCGCGCTGCCGCAGGCGACCTGCGACCAGGTGTACGCCCAGAGCGGCTACCAGGCGTCGGTGGCGAACCTCGCCCGGCTCAGCCTGGCCGACGACAACGTCTTCGGCGACGACGGCGCCGCACACCAGCTCGGGACGACCACCGGCGACGTGCGCACGGGGTTCGCGGTCGCGCTCGCGGTGCCGGTGGACACGACGACCGCGCCCGCGGCGGGCGGCCTGCCGCGCAACGGGCCCCGGACATCGGGCTGACGGGCGGTGCCGCCACGCCGCGCGCGTCGCTATCGTGCGGCTATGGGCGGTTTGTCAGAACCACCGCGCGGCTGGGATCCGGACAAGGACTCCCTGGAAGACCTCGTGCACGCGATGTTCCAGGACGACCCGGAGGAACCGGACGCGCGGAGCTCGGCGGCCGCCGCACCTCCGCAGGCGGCCGTCGCGGACCGCCCGAGGCGGCAGGCACCCCCGCGTTCGCGCCTCCCGGCCGGTCGGTTCGCCGCGCCCGCGCTGGCCGTCGCGGCCGTCGTCACGGCGGGCCTCGCGGCCGGCCAGATCCTCACCGCCACCCCGGCGGGCCCCGTCCCGGCCGCCGCTCCGGCGAGCCCCCGAACCGCCGCCCGGGTCGCACCGCCCACGCCCGCCGCCCCAGCCCCGGTCGTGGTCGACTTCGGCAAGCGCACCCAGCTGGCGGACGGCTGGCGGCTGGCCGCGAGCAGGCCCTACCTCTGCGACGTCCTCATGGCCGTCCCCGTCCTGCAGAAGGACGGCACCCGCATCATGCGCGTCACGCTCACACTGACCAACCGCACCGGCGCCCCGCAGGCCACCCGGCCGTGGCGGCTCACGGCGACCGCCGACGGGGCGCCCGCCGAGCTCGTGCTGTGGCCCGCCGCGCGGTTCCGCGGCGTGCCCGACACGACGTTGAGCGCGGGCCGCTCGGTGGGGTTCCTCGTGGCGTTCCGGGTGCCGGAGCACCCCGTGCAGGTGCGCATCTCCGCCGAGCGCGACGCGGCGCCCGGCGCCGTGCTGGCGGGCACCCTGTAGGTCAGCGGCGCACCCGGTACCGCAGGTGCAGCACGCGGTCGCCCCGGATCACCACGTCGGGGTCCTCCAACAGGTGCTGCGCGCTGACGGACCCGAAGTAGCGCTTGCCGGAGCCGAAGACCACCGGCACCACGTCCATCGCCACCTCGTCCACCAGGCCCAACGCCAACGCCTGGCCGCCGACGTCGCCCGCCGCCACCGCGACCGTGCCCTCCCCCGCGAGCTCCTTCGCCTTCGCGACCGCCGCGGCGACGTCGTCGACGAAGAAGTAGGACGCCTCGGGGTGCCACCCCTCCGGCTTCGGCCGGTGCGACACCACGACGACGTGCTCGCCCGCGGGCGGCCGCCCCTCCCAGCCGTTCGTCATGTCGAACAGGTGCCTGCCGATCACCATCGAGCCGATGGCCGCCCAGGTCGGCTCGACGTAGTCGATCGACGCCTTCGACACCTTCAGCTGCCCGGTCGTGCCCTCGCGGTCCGCGGCCAGGGTGTGCTCGCCGTTGCCGTACCAGTCGAAGAGCGGCCCGACCTGGTCGTCGTCGTCGGCGATGAAGCCGTCCACCGACACCACGTTGTGCATCACCACGTTGCCCATCACGTCTCCAATCGTCAACCTATGGGTTGAGACCGGCACCAGTATGGGAACTCATCGGCTCCCCCGACGAGCCGTTCACGCCGACGCTCTCGGTGGACGGGTCGTCCGCGCCCGCGATCACCACGCGGTTGCGGCCCGTCGCCTTGGCCGTGTAGAGCGCGCGGTCGGCTTGGCGGAGCAGGCCCGCCGCGTCGCCGCGTGCTGGATATGGTCGGTCAGCGCCGCCAGCAGCGCGACGACGGTGGCGATGACCAGCTGCTGCCGGGTCGCCACGCAGGTGGCGCGCGCCTCCTCCTCGGAGCGCTGGGTGGCGGCGTACTCGTCGTCGCGCACCGTTCGGACCTCGGTGGCCAGCCGATCGAAGGGCACGGTGACCCCGGCGGGCGGCCCCGGTGCCGCAGCAGCTGGTCCAGCAACGTCGTAACCGGCGTGCGGTCCGGCCCTCCGAAGCGCCCCATTCCACCGGCTCGGGCGGCCTCATCGCAGAAGGTTCACCGGATCGTGCTTCACTCCGACCGTGGGACTCCACCTGCACAGCGTCAGCGGACCGACCGGGCCCCTGGTCCGGGTCTGGTCCGCCGAGTGCGACAGCCCCACCGACTTCAGCTCGATCGCCTCGGGGAACGCCGGGATCGGCTTCGTGCGGGTCGGCGGCCGCACGGCGGTGCACCTGCGCGGGCCTGCGACCAGGGCCACCACGTTGTCGTGCCCGGCGGACACGGAGTACTTCGGCGTCGACTTCCGGCTCGGCGCGTACCTGCCGATGTTCCCGCCGGTAGGCCTGGTCGACCTCAACGACGCGGTCCTGCCGACGCTGCCGGACGGGCGCGTCCTGCTCGAGGGCGCGGCCTGGGAGATGCCGGCGCCCGCGAACGTCGACGTCTTCGTCGACCGGCTCGTACGCGAGGGCCTGCTCGTCGTCGATCCGCTGGTCGAGGACCTCCGGCACGGCGACGTCCGCGGCTTGCCCGCCCGCACGGCGCAGAGCCGCTTCGTGCGTGCCGTCGGGCTCTCGCGCCGCAGGCTGCGCGTGATCGAGCGGGCGCGGCGGGCGGCCCGGCAGCTGCGCATGGGCAGGCCGATCGCCGACGTGATCTTCGAAGCCGGGTACCACGACCAGCCGCACCTGACCCGCTCGCTGCAGGAGCTGGTCGGCCACACGCCCGGTGAGGTGGCCCGGGGCGACATGTTCCTCGACCTCTGACTTGCGCTTCGGTACAAGACCGCCCGGTGCGGCGTCGCTACGTTGCCCCTGTGCGTTCCATCATCAACTCGACCTACGTCACCCTCGACGGCGTGATCCAGAACCCGCAGAACTGGCCGGTGTCCGGCGGCTTCAGCGACGAAGGCGGCCGGATCCAGTTCGAGCTGCTCGAACGGTGCGACGCGCTGCTCATGGGTCGGCACACGTACGACGGCTTCGCGCCCGCGTGGTCGTCCCGCTCGGGCGACCCGTTCAGCGACCGCATGAACGCGCTGCCCAAGTACGTCGTCTCGACGACGCTCACCGATCCGACATGGAACAGCACGACGGTCATCGACCGCGATCCGGTCGAGGCCATCCGCGACCTCAAACAGCAGCCCGGCATGAACATCCTGCAGTACGGCTTCGGCAGGCTCTCGCACGCGCTCATGGGCGCCGGCCTCCTCGACGAGCTGCGCCTCTGGGTGCACCCCTTCTTCGTCGGCACCGGCTCGGCCGCCGACCTGCTCTACCGCGCCGGGTCGACGGGCCGCTTCGACCTCGTCGACGCGACCCCACTGGACAGCGGCGTCGTGATCCTCACCTACCGCTCCAGAACTCCCTGAGCCGCTCCGCGATCTCCGCGGGCTGCTCGGCGATCAGGAGGTGGCTCGCGCCCTTCAGCACCTGGGTGCCCGAGCCCGGGAACCACGACCGGACGATCTCCGCGCCCTCGACGGACCGGGGCGCGCTCTCGGTGCCGCGGACGGTGAGGACCGGCAGGTCGGCGGGCACGTCACCCGGCGCGAACGACCACCCGATGGCCGCGGGCAGCTCGACGGCGAAGAACCCGTCGGCGCCCGCCATCGCCTCGTCGAGAGCACCGGGCACGAGCCGGTCGAGCTCGGCGGCGCTGTCCGGGCCGCAGACCGCGTGCAGGAACGTGCCCATGGCTGCCCGGGCGTCCGACCGACCCGCCTCCACGAGCGCCCCCATCCGGCCCGCCGCCTCGGCCGGGGGCAGCAGCCCGACGGTCGCCGGTTCCAGCAGCGCGACCGACCGGGGGTGCACACCGTGCGTTCGAGCGAGCTCCAGCGCCACGAGCCCGCCGTAGGAGTGCCCGACGACGTCGGGCCGCTCGATGCCGACGTGCGCGAGCAGGCGGGCGGCCAGCACCGCGTCGTCGACGATGCTCCACGACCGGTCCCGCGGCACCGGCCGTCGATAGCGGAGCACCGCGCGGTCCAGGGCAGCGGCGAGCGGGCCGTACCAGCTCACGAACGGCAGCGCGTGCGGGAGCACCACCGGGTCGCGGTCGCCGACCAGCTCGTACTCGACCGGGATGCCGTCGAGCTCGACGCGCTCCATGTCGGCATCCAAGCCCTCGGCGACGACCGCGGGCAAGGATCGCGAAGAGACCGTCGTCAACGGTCGGCGCAGGCCTCGACGATCCGTAGCGCGCCCGTCGCCGAGATCACCCGCCGCGTCGCGAACCCCGTCCGTGCGAGCAGCGCAGCCAGCTCAGCGGGAGCGCGTTCACGCTCGACGACGAGCACGGTCGCGTCTCCGCGCGCGGCCCGGCGGACGGCCGACAGGATCGCGACGCACTCCGCGTCGGGCCGGTCGCGCAGCACCTCCCCGAGCACGTACGCATCCGCGGCGGGCAGCGCGTCGACGAAGAAGTCGCCCGCCACTGCCGTCATCCGTGGGTGCTGGTCGTCGAGCGCCGCGACGACCTGCGGCAACTCGAACAGGATCCCCGTCGCGTCCGGGACGGCGTCGAGCACCGCCCGCAGCAGGTCGCCCCGTCCCCCGCCGACGTCGGCGACGGTCTCGAACGGGCGGAAGTCGTACGCCCCGACCACCGCCGCCGCGTCCATGGATCAGCCCGCCGCGGCCTCGGCCAGCCCGCGTCGCAAGTCGTCGCTGTTCATCACGGGGATGAAGGCGACGGTCGACTCGGCCTGCTGGAACAACGGCTCGGCGATCACCGCGATCTGCGCGCTGTCGACCATGTCGAACACGAGGTAGCCGGTTCGGCGGCCGTTCTCGGTCCCGAAGTACGCGGCCTCCGGGTTGGTGCTGGCGATCAGCCGTTTGTTGATCTCGTCGATCGACCCGTCGCGCACCGCGGCGTTGGTCGCGGCGAGCCCGAGCTCGAACTTCAGCAACATCCTCATGGTTCCTCCTCGATCAGAAGGCGTAGAGCCCGAACCGGCCCCACGCGACGAAGGCCGCCGCGGCCAGCAATGCGACGTTGACGGCGATGAACGCGACCTCGCCCCGGCGGACGTGCACGACCGCCGCGCCAACCATGATCAGGCCGAGCCCGACGGCGGCGAGCGGCACGAGCACCGGCGCAACGCCGGTGACGGCGGGCAGCACCAGCCCGACCGCCGCGGCGAGCTCGAGGCCGCCGATGGCCTTGACCGCGCCGGGCGAGAAGTCCTCGACCCAGGTGAGCCCCTGGTCGTACAGCCGCTTCGACGGCCGCACCGCCTTGACGATGCCGCCCGACCCGAAAAGCGCGGCGAGCAGGCCTTGGACGATCCACAGCGTCGTGTTCACGCGGCGACGGTAGGGAGCGGGCGCCGCTCGGCGCGTCCGCCGAAATACTCCGGTGGTCTACTCAGATCCGCTGCTCACGCCGGCTGAACGGCGGGTGAGCCACACCGCCACCTGCCCTCGGTTGGGCAGGCCCAGCTTGGTGAGGATGTGCTGGACGTGGTTCTGAGCGGTGCGCTCGGAGAGGTAGAGCCGCGCCGCGATCTCGCGGTTGGTCAAGCCCTCCGCGACGAGCGCGGCGACCTCCCGTTCCCGCGGGGTCAGCGGATCGCCGAGCACGGCGGCGAGCCGCGTGGCCAACCGGGCCGCCCGCTCGACCCACGGGACCATGCCGAGCGCGGCGGCCTCCTTGGCGACGTCCGCGGCCAGCGCGTGGGCGCGCGCCGGGTCGCCGGGGCCTGCCCGCAGGCTGAGCGCGACCGCGAGCTCGACACGGGACTCGACGTGGAAGCCCGCCGCGCCGTTGGCCGCGCACGCCCTGGCGGCGGTCTCGAGGTCCGCGACGGCCTCGTCGAGCACGCCGAGGTAGCGCGCCGCCACCCCGAGGTAGAGCTCGGTGGGGCCGTTGTAGGCCACGCAACCCGCTCCGCTCGCCACGTGCTGGCCGCGGAACCGGCCGAGCAGTTCCCGCAACACCGCGACGTCGTCGGGCAGGTCGAGCGCGACGGCCGTGCCGATCCCGAAGGCGTGGCACACGGTGGTGGCGTGCGGGATCGGACGCCAGTGCGCGGGCGGCCCGAGCCTGCGGTAGGTGTCCCGCGCCTGCGCCAGCTCTCCCCGTGCGACGAGGTTGTGGGCCACGGCGACCGCGAAGATCACGCCTGCCGTCGAGGGGCTGTCGGGCGCGGCGTCCGGATAGCCGCCGGTCCCGAGCCCGCGCAGGTCCTCGGCCTCGCCGGTGTGCAGCTCGACCACCGACAGCAGCCCCGCCCGGTTGATCCCGGCCGACTCGTGCCCGCTCGCGGTGGGTGGCAGTGCGGCCACCGCCTGGTCGGCGAGCCACCGGGCGTCGGCGAACCGGGCCTGCGCCTGGGCGAGCACCGCGCTGGCCTGCAGCAGGTGCCAGCGGGCGGCGGGCCCGCGCACCTGCTCGGCGCACACCGCCAGCGGTCCCAGCTCCGTGGCCACGGCGGCCAGGTCG
>DATAOO010000183.1:0-5564 GCA_036265695.1 Pseudonocardia sp.
GTACGAGGTCGACCAGCTCCTGCGGGAATACGATCGCGCCCGCGCCTACACCGACGAGCTGTGGAACGATCTCAGCCCCGACGAGGTGACCTGGCGACCGGACGAGAACTCCAGCGCCATCGGCTGGCACCTCGGCCACCAGGCGCACGTCGCCCACTTCATGATCCGCAACCTGACGGCGGCCGAGCCCAGCCCGGACCCCGAGCTCGACGGGCTGATGGACTCGGCCCAGCCGGAGCGGTTCCGGGGCGCGCTGCCCACCGTGGCGCGGCTCACCGCGTTCCGCGACGTGGTGGCGGAGCGGGTGCACGCCCGGATCGGCGACATCGGCGCGGGCCGCGTGGGCGCACCCGCCCAGCTCACGATCGTGGCCACGCACCTGCTCACCGCGGTGATCAACCACGAGTACCAGCACGACCAGTGGATCGGCGAGGTGCGCGCCCACGACCTGGGGCACGCCCTGCCGCCGGACCCCGACACCGGCACCGTGCACCGGGTGGACGGGTACCTCGTGCTGGCCGGGTAGGTCAGTCGTCGCCGTCGGAGTCGTCCGCGGGCGGCGGGGGCGGCGGGGGCGTGGCGGTGGTGGTCGGCGCGGCCTTCGCCGCGCCGCTGGGCGTGGCCGCGGCGCTCTGCTTGCGCGCGGCCAGCTCCTCGGCCGCCTTGACGACCTGCACCTGGTCGCCGATCTGCAGGTAGTTGAACCACGCCTCGGCGTCGACGGGCTCGAGGTGGATGCAGCCCCCCGAGGACCGGCTCGGGCTGCCGCTGTGGAACGCGATCCCGCCGTCTTCGAAGAACACCGACCACGGCATCGGGGCGGGCTGCCCGTTGGGCAGCCGCGACTCCTGGCTGAGGTGGTCCTTCTCCTTGCGGTACACGCGCAGCGAGTGCCCGACCGGCGTCTCCTCGCCGTTGCCGCCGGAGGCGATCTTGACCGGCCCGCGCATGATCTTGCCGTCCTTGATCAGCCACGCGCGCTGCGAGTCGAGGTCGACGCACGACTTCGCCGTGATCGAGCACGGGGTGCCCGCGACGAGGGGCTGGGCCCGTGCGGCCGTCGCCGCGGGCGCCTCGCCGGGCAGCGCGGCGGCCGCCTGTCCCGCCGCCACCACCGCTCCCGCGGTGATGAGCCCACCCACCGCCACGAGCGCGGCGACCTTGCGGCCGCCGTCCAACCTGCCGCGCCCAACGCCCACTGCCGCTCCTCTTGCCCGGGGATCGCTCGATCCCTCCCCGGTTACAACCGCCCCGGGGGGCCGGAGGATGCGCGCGTTTCTGCGGAGCGGGCGCCCGCTCCCGGTCGCCCGATCGGGCTACCCGACCCTGAGCAGGGGCCGCCCCCCGGTCGGCCCCTGCTCAGGCGGCTTGGCGGACGACCGCCTCGTCGGCGTCGGGCAGCTCGACCGGCGCGGGCGGCTCGTGGAACCGGCTGCTCACCCAGCCCACCACCAACGTGACGATCACCCCGATCGGGACCAACCACTGCGCGGCGATCCCCGTGGGCTTGCCCGCCACCGGGATCTTCACGAACTGGACGATCACCGCCATCACGACGAGGGTGGCGACGAACGCGAGGATCGCGTCCAGCTGGTTGGCCCGCGGCACGAGCTTGCCGAGCAGGAACGCCCCGAGCAGCGCGCCGTAGGTGTAGCCCGCGATCGCGAGCCCGGTGAGGTACACGTTGCCGGTGGTGGTCGAGAAGCCCATCGCGAAGACCGCCATGAGGACGGCCCACACCAGGGTCATCACGCGGGCGAGCCGCAGCATCACCGCGTCGGAGGGCCGTCGCTTGGCGAAGCTCTCGATGATGTCGGCCACCGTCGAGTTCGACATCGAGTTCAGCGCCGAGGACAGCGAGCCCATCGCCGCGCCGAGGATGCCCGCCACCAGCAGGCCGGAGATCCCGACGGGCAGCGCGTGCAGGATGAACGCCGGGTACAGGTTGTCGCTGGTGGCCAGGCCGAGGTCCTGGAAGGACCGGCCCTGGTTGAAGGACCACAGCAGCGCGCCCACCAGGGAGAACGCCGCGAACTGGATGAGCACGAAGATCCCGGAGCCGATCATCGCCTTCTGGGAGTCGCGCAGCGAGCGGGTGGCGAGCACGCGCTGCACGATCAGCTGGTCCGAGCCGTGGCTGGCCATCGCGAAGATCGCCCCGCCGATGATCGCGGTGGGCAGCGCGAACGTGCTGGTCAGGATGTGCGCGATCGAGAAGTTCGGGTCGAACACCTGGAACTTGCCCGCGGCCGCCGCCGCGGCGAACCCCGCGCCGCCGACCGACGCCGACAACACGATGATCGCCAGCACCGCGCCGCCCAGGTACAGGCCCATCTGGATGGCGTCGGTCCAGATCACGGCCTTGATGCCGCCGAGGTAGGTGTAGACGACGGTGATCGCGGTGAGGACCACGATGATGGCGCCGTAGCTGGTGACGAGGCCGAACTCGTCCAACAGCAGCTTGATCGGGATCGCGGAGGCGAACAGCCGCACGCCCTCGGCGAGCAGCCGCGTGAACACGAACGTCACCGAGGCCAGTCCCTGCAGGTAGCGCCCGAACCGGGCCGCGAGGTACTGGTACGCCGACACGAAGCCGCCGCGCCGGTAGAGCGGGATGAGGACGGTGGCCACGACCACGCGCCCGATCACGTAGCCCAACGCCAGCTCGACGTTGCCGAACGCCTGGTTGGTGTAGGCGCCGCCGGGCACCGAGATGACGGTGAGCACGCTGGTCTCGGTGGCGACCACCGAGAAGCAGACCGCCCACCACGGCATCGACCCCTCGCCGACGAAGTAGTCCTTCGCCGACTTCTGCCGCCCGGACAGCCACAGGCCGACAGCGCCGATCGCCACCAGGTACACGACGACCACGACGAGATCGAGTTGACGCAACAGGCCTCCTACGTCGGCGTGATGACCAACCGCCGCGGCGGCGGGACGGGTGCGGGCAGGCGGAGCGGCGCGTCGCCGGGGGAGAGGCGGCCCAGCACGCGCGGTACGGCCGAGCCGGTGCCGCCCGCCACCACGCCTGGCAGCTGGTGCCAGGTCAGGAAGCCGAGCAACGCGACGAGGTAGGCCTCCTTGGCCTCGGCGGGCAGGCCGCGCTCGTCGGCGGTGACCAGCGGTGTGGGGGCCAGCCTCCGACGCAGCGCGGCCAGGAGCGCGGGGTTGCGCACCCCGCCGCCGGACGCGACGACCTCGGTGAGGCCGTAGGGCCTGCACGCGTCGGCGACGGTGACGGCGGTGAGCTCGGTGAGCGTGGCCATCAGGTCGGCGTCGGCAACGCGGGGCACTCGGTCCGGATCAACAGCGTCGACGTAGTCGGTGGTGAACAGCTCCCGACCGGTCGACTTGGGCGCGGCCTTGGCAAAGTAGGGCTCGGTGAGCAGGCGCGCCAGCAGGTCCTCGTCGACGCGGCCCGCCAGCGCGAGCCGCCCGTCGCGGTCGCAGGGCTCGCCGGTGCGGCGCTGGGCGGCCGCGTCGAGCAGGCAGCTCGCGGGCCCGGTGTCGAAGGCGAGCACGGACGTCCCGTCGAGCACCGTGACGTTGGCGATGCCGCCCAGGTTCAGCGCGGCCCGCGGCGCGCCGCCGCCCAGCCACAGCGCGTCCAGGGTGGAGGCCAGCGGGGCGCCCTCGCCGCCCGCGGCGACGTCGCGGGCCCGCAGGTCGGACACGACGGGCAGCCCGGTGGCCTCGACGACCCACGCGGGCTGGCCGAGCTGCAGGGTGCCGCGGGCGTGCCCGTCGACCACGCGGTGGAAGACGGTCTGCCCGTGCGAGGCGATGAGGTCGCCGCGGCCGTCGGCGAACCGGGCCAGCGCGGCGACCGCCGCATCGGCCGTCGCCTGGCCGACCGCCTGGTCGAGGTCGCAGATCTCGCCCGCGGTGGTCGTGGCGGGCGGCAGCACCGCGAGCAGGCGGGTGCGCAGGTCGGCGGGCCAGGCGTGTTCCTGCGCGCCGAGCGGGCGCAGCGTGATCACCCCGTCGGCGAGGGTCAGGTCGGCGACGGCGACGTCGAGGGCGTCCATGGAGGTGCCCGAGATCAGACCGGCCACGATCACGTCGGCGAGTCTCCGCCCGATGCCCGCCGATGTCAACAAGTTACTCAACAAGGATTGATCATGTTGATTTGTGACATCCGGCGTGGATACGCTGGTGTCGTGTTCGAGCCCGGTGCCGTACTGGTGCGCATCCGCGGCGCGCTCCCCGGCCTGCAGCCCGCCGAGCAGCGCGTCGCCGCCACCGTCCTCGACGACCCGGCGGCGGCCGCGGGCCTGTCGGTCCAGGCGCTCGCCGCGCGGGCGAGCACGTCGACCGCCACGGTGCTGCGCTTCTGCCGGGCGGTCGGCGCCGAGGGGTACCCGCAGCTGCGGCTGGCGCTGGCCGGCGCCGCGGCGGCCGAGGCGGCGCTCGACCCGCAGCAGCCCGCGGGCGACATCGACGCGGCCGACTCGCTCGACCAGGTCATCGCGAAGATCGTCCACAACGAGGCGCGGGCACTGGCCGAGACCGGCGCCCAGCTCGACCGCGTCGCGCTGCGCACCGCCGTCGACGCGATCGCGGGCGCGCGGCGCATCGACGTCGTCGGCATCGGGGCCAGCGGGCTGGTCGCGCTGGACCTCCAGCAGAAGCTGCACCGCATCGGCCTCATGGCGTTCGGCTGGACCGACGCCCACGCCGCGCTCACCGCCGCCGCGTTGACCGGCCCGTCCGACGTGCTCGTGGCGATCTCGCACTCCGGCACCACCATCGACGTGCTGGAGCCGGTGGCCCTGGCGGCCGCCCGCGGGGCCACGACGGTCGGGCTCACCAACTTCGGCGGGTCGCCGCTGGCCACCGCGGCCGGGGTGGTGCTCACCACCGCCGCGCGGGAGCTGCCCCTGCGCTCGGCCGCGACGGCGAGCCGGATCGCGCAGCTCGCGGTCGTCGACTGCCTGTTCGTCGGCGTCGCCCAACGCTCCTACGAAGCGGCGGGCGCGCTGCTGCGCGGCACGTACGACGCGGTGCAGGGGCGCCGCGCGAAGGCCCGCTGATGGACATCGGCACGCTCACCACCGAGGCGCGGAACCCGGCGACCACGGACCTCGACGCGATGTCGGTGCCCGAGCTGCTGGCCGTCATGAACGCCGAGGACGCGCGGGTCGCCCCCGCGGTCGGCGCGGCGCTGCCGCAGATCGCCGCCGCCGTCGAGCTGGTCACGGCGTCGCTGCGGCGCGGTGGACGGCTCGTCTACCTCGGCGCGGGCACCAGCGGCCGGCTCGGGCTGCTCGACGCCGTCGAGTGCCCGCCGACGTTCGACGTGGACCCCGACCGGGTCGTCGCCATCCTCGCGGGCGGGGCGGGCGCGTTCGTCGCCGCCGTCGAGGGAGCGGAGGACAGCGCGGCCGCGGCGGCCGCGGACGTGGACGCGGCGGGCGTCGACGCGCGCGACACCGTGGTCGGGCTGGCGGCGAGCGGCCGCACCCCCTACGTCGTGGCCGGGCTGGACCGGGCGCGGGCGCGGGGCGCGGCGACCGTCTCGGTGGCGTGCAACGCGGGCGCCGAGGTGAGCGCGCACGCCGACG
>DATAOO010000184.1:0-5704 GCA_036265695.1 Pseudonocardia sp.
CGTCGTGGTGGCGGGCGCTGTACGCCGAGCTGGCGGAGCTGGTGGACGTCGTGCCCGGGCTGGTCGACGAGCTACGCGCCCTCCCCGTCCCCCTCGTCGACGGCCGCGCCGCGGCCGGGCCCGCCACCGTCCTGCTGCCCGAAGGACCGCTGCAGGCCGGGCTCGCCGTTCCCGGCCTGCACGTCGCCCACCCCGACGCCGTCCACCCGCTGCTCGCCCGCCTCGGCGCGACGCCCGCCGACCCGGCCGCCCTGCTGGCGCACCCGGCGTTGCGGGCGGCCGTCGAGCGTTCGGTCGACGACGCCGAAGCCGGGCTCGACACCGCGCCGCTCGCCGAGGCCGTCCTCGCGCTGCTCGCCGCGGGTGCGCAGGCCGGGGAGGAGCTGGCCGCGCTCGCGCTCCCCGACGCCGACGGTGAGCCCGCCCGCGCCGACGAGCTGATGCTCCCCGACGCCGCCCTGCGCCCCCTGTTGGCCGACGACGTGCCGGTGGCCGTCCTGCACCCCGACTGGGCCGGACGCTTCCCGCGGGACGTGCTCACCGCGGTCGGGGTGCTGGACGGGTTCGCCGTCGTCGTCGACGAGGAGCCGGTCGGGCCCGACCACGACCTCGACGACGAAGACCGCTGGTGGGACGGCCTGGCCGAACCCCCGGCCCGGCTGGTCGCCGTGCGCGACCTCGACCTCGTCGACGACGCCGCGTGGCCCGCCGCACTCGCCCTGCTCGCGGCCGACCGCGACACCCTTGAGGCCGCCATGACCGGCTACAGCGCCTGGTGGCTCGCCCGGCACGCCCGCCTTGGCGGCCGCCGCCCCGGCCACTGGCGCCTCCCCACCGCCGACGCCCTCGCCGCGCTGTACGACCCGGTGCCCCTGGCCTCGGCGGACGACCCCACCGCCGACGCTGTCGCGATGGGGGAGGGCGCCGCGCCTGACGACGCCCCGCCTGCCGCAACACCGGTGGCCGGGTCGCCCGCGCCGGGGCGGGATGCCGCTGCGCTGATGGGGGAGGCTCACCCGCCCGACGACGCCTTCCTCGCCGCCATCGGCGTCCGCCGCGACCTGCACGTCGTCGACGCCCGCTCCGCCGACGACCTGCTCGCCCGCCTCGCCGACCCCGACCGCCACCCCTCCGCCGCGCTGGCCGCGGCGGCGCACATCGCCTTGGCCGACGCCGTCGCCGAGGGTTGCGTGGCGGCCGCCGACCTGGACCTCCCCGAGCACGTCCGGGCGATGGACGGCGCCGTCGTGCACGTCGACGTGGCCGCGGTGCTCGACGCGCCCTGGCCCGCCGCCGTCCTCCCCGCGGGCGAGCTGGTGATCGGCGGCGACCCGGTCGCGCTGGCCGAACTGCTCGACCTCCCGCTCGCCACCGAGATCGTCGCGGGCCGGGTCGAGCACGCGGGCGCACCCGTGGCCTGGGCCGACATCGGCGAGGTGGTGGTGGCCTGCCACACCCTCGGCGTCGACGTCCCCGACGGCGGCCTCCGCCGCCACGACGAGCTCTGGGTCGACCTCCACCGCCCGGCGAACGGCCGCCACCGCGTGCCGGTCTGGCGCGAACCCGACGGCACCTGGCACGCCGAGGACCCCCTGCGCGCCCTGCTCGCCCTGCTGGCCGGGTGAGGCACGTGCTACACAGGATGCCGTGAACGTCACCGGTGGCCCGTCGCGACTTCCGCGCCGGGTCTGCGTGCTCTCCGTGCACACCTCCCCCCTCGAGCAACCCGGCACCGGTGACGCCGGGGGCATGAACGTCTACGTGGTGGAGACGGCCACGCGCATGGCCCGCCGCGGCGTGGCGGTCGAGATCTTCACCCGCGCCACCTCGTCCGAGCAGCCGCCGGTGGCCGCGCTCGCGCCGGGCGTGCTCGTGCGGCACGTCGCCGCAGGCCCTTTCGAGGGGCTGGGCAAGAACGACCTGCCCAGCCAGCTCTGCGCGTTCACCGCGGGCGTCCTGCGGGCGGAGGCGCGGCACGAGCCCGGCTACTACGACGTCGTCCACTCGCACTACTGGCTCTCCGGCCAGGTCGGCTGGCTCGCGCGTGACCGCTGGGGCGTGCCGCTGGTCCACTCCGCCCACACCCTGGCCCGCGTCAAGAACGCCGCGCTCGCCGAGGGCGACGAGCCCGAGCCGGTGGTGCGCGTGATCGGCGAGGACCAGGTGGTGGCCGAGGCCGACAGGCTCATCAGCAACACCGAGGAGGAAGCGCGCCAGCTCGTCGAGCTGTACAACGCGGATCCGCAGCGCACGGTCACGATCCCGCCGGGGGTCGACCTCGGCCGGTTCCGCCCGGGCCGCCGGGCCGCCGCGCGCACCGTGCACGGGCTGCCGCACGACGCGGTGGTGCTCGCCTTCGTCGGACGCATCCAGCCGCTCAAGGGCCCCGACGTGCTGCTGCGGGCCGCCGCCGAGCTGATCCGGCGCGATCCGACGATGCGCGAACGGCTGGTGGTGCTCGTGGCGGGCGGCCCGTCGGGCAGCGGGCTCGCCGAACCCACGGCCTTGCACGAGCTGGCCGCGGCGCTGGGCATCAGCGGCAGCGTGCGTTTCCTGCCGCCGCAGGGCGCGGGGCTGGTCGAGGTCTACCGGGCGGCCGACGTCGTCGCCGTCCCCAGCCACAACGAGTCGTTCGGGCTGGTCGCGCTGGAGGCCCAGGCGTGCGGCACGCCCGTGGTCGCGGCGCGGGTGGGCGGCCTGCCGGTCGCCGTGGCCGACGGTCGTTCCGGCCTGCTCGTGCCCGGCCACCGCGCCGAGCAGTGGGCCGACGCGCTCCTCGCCGCGCTCGGGAGGCGCGACGAGCTGGGCGACGGCGCCGTCGCCCACGCCCGCGCGTTCTCCTGGGACCGCACTGCCGACGCCCTGCTCGCCACCTACACCGGCGCCGCCGCGGAGTTCATCGAGCGGCAGCGCATGCTCGCGGGGCTGGCGTCATGACCGTGGAGGAGACGGTCGCCGCCGCCCTCGCCGAGCTGGAGGTCGAGCACGACCGACGCGGCCCGGGCCAATTTCTCGTCACCTTGCCGGGAACGCGGCGGCTGTCCACCCCCACCTGGCTCGTCGTCCGCGAGCAGGCGCTGTTCGTGCAGGCGTTCGTCTGCCGCAGGCCCGACGAGGAGCAGGAGACGGTCTACCGCTTCCTGCTGCAGCGCAACGCCCGCCTCTACGGCGTGCACTACACGCTCGACCGCATCGGCGACATCCACCTCGTCGGCCGCGTCCCGCTCAGCGCGGTGAGCACCGCGGAGATCGACCGCGTGCTCGGCCAGGTCCTCGAGGCGGCCGACGGGGACTTCAACACCCTGCTGGAGATGGGCTTCGCCACCTCGATCCGCCGCGAGTACGCGTGGCGCACCGAGCGCGGCGAGTCCACGGCGAACCTCAAGGCGTTCGAGCACCTCTTCACGTGATCGGATCGTGACGTCCGGCCGTCCAACCGGATCGGACGTCGCGACCGTCCTCCCGTCAAACCGGACTGGGAGGCACAGGTGTTCATGTCACGGACGCGGCTGCGGTGGCTCGGCGGCCGACGGGGGGTGCTCGTCGGGCTCGTGCTGGTGGTCGTGCTCGGCGTGGTCGGGGTCATGGCTCTCGGCGGGCGGCAGCCGATCACCGATTACGGGTCGTCAACGAGCGTGTCCGCGCCGCCGCCCAGCGCACTGAACGGCGGCGGTGTGGCGGCCCGCGATGCGGCGGCTGCACCCGCTCCCGCACAGGTCGACCCGGGCTCGGTGCCGATCGGGGGCGTCACGCGCTCGCTGGTGCGCACCGCGCAGCTCTCCGTCGAGGCCGACGACCCGGTCGCGGCCACCCGGCGGGTCCGGGCGGCGGTCGCCGGAGCGGCGGGCACGGTGTCGCAGGAGTCGTCGACCGACTCGGGCGCCCAGCTGACCATCCGAGTGCCCGCCGACCGGCTCGACCAGCTGATCGACGCCATCGCGGGCCTCGGGCACGTGACCCACCGGACGGCGCAGGTCGTCGACGCCACCGAGGACGTCGTCGACCTCGGCGCCCGGGTCGCGAGCCAGCGCGCCAGCGTCGACCGGGTGCGGGCGTTGCTGTCGCAGGCGCGCTCGATCGGCGACGTCGTCGCGATCGAGTCGGAGCTCACGCGGCGCGAGGCCGACCTCGACTCGCTCACGGGCAGGCTGGCCGCCCTCAAGGACCAGGTCGCGCTGTCCACGCTGACGGTCGACGTCGACAGGGCGCCGATCGCGAAGACCGACAACCCGCCCGCGACCGGGTTCCTCGCCGGGCTCGCCGCGGGTTGGGAGGGCCTGCAGGCGACGGCGTCCGCGACGGGCGCGGTCATCGGCTTCCTGGTGCCGTTCCTGCCGGTGGTGGCGCTGCTCCTCGGCCTGGTCTGGGTGGGGCGGCGCATCGCGCGCACCCGGCGCACACCCGCAGGCGGGGCGGAGGGGCCCGGAGCCTGAGAGGGGGAGTCAGGACCGGGCCACTCCGCATTACCGTTCGCAGCGACCGCCGCGGTCAGGGGCCCCGCGGGGGCACTGTGGTCCCGGGTCCGGTGGGGAGACCTCGCCCGGACCGTCCGCGGTGGATTGGGGGGCCCACACGGACGGTGACGGCGAGCTTGGCAGCGGCTCGTTGCCGCGACAACCCTTGTGGGTGGTTGTGACAGTCCTGTGACCCGCCCCGTCCCATCGGACTGTCTGACAAGACCGACATAACGGACGACGGTCGTGCGGCCTGTGGCACTAGCATGATCCGACAGCCGTCGTCGCGAGGGAGCGCCGCCATGCCCGTCCGTAGCCCCTACCCCGACGTCGAGATCCCGGACGTGTCGCTCACCGCGTTCCTCTTCGGCGACTTCGGCGACCGGGCCGAGGCCCCCGCGTTCGTCGACGGCGCCAGCGGGCGGTCGATCACGTTCGGCGAGCTGGCGGTGATGGTCGACAAGATCGCGGCCGCGCTGGCCGAGCGGGGCGTCGGTGCGGGCGACGTCGTCGGGCTCTTCGCCCCCAACTCGCCGGAGTGGGCAGCCGTCTTCCACGGGGTGTTGCGCGCCAACGCCATCGTCACCAGCGCGAACTCCCTCTACACGCCCGGCGAGCTGGCCCACCAGCTCGCCGACTCGGGCGCGAAGCTGCTCGTCACGGTGTCGCCGTTCCTCGACCGGGCGCGTGCGGCGCTCGCCGAGGCCGGGCTGGGCGACGACGCGCTGGTCACGCTGGACGCCGTCGAGGGCGTCCCGTCGCTCGCGGACCTGCTCGCGACCACCGCCACGCCGCCCGAGCTCACCACGACGGCGGCCGACACCGCGGTGCTGCCCTACTCGTCGGGCACCACCGGGCGGGCGAAGGGCGTGATCCTCACGCACCGCAACCTCGTCGCGAACCTCTGCCAGTTCGCCGCGATGGGCCACGTCACGTCCGACACGAAGATCCTCGCCGTGCTCCCGTTCTTCCACATCTACGGCATGACCGTGATGATGAACCAGGGCCTGCACAAGCGGGCCACGGTCGTCACGATGCCCAAGTTCGACCTCACCGAGTTCCTGCGGGTGATCTCCGAGTACCAGGTGGACCGGATCTACATCGCCCCGCCGGTGGCCGTCGCGCTGGCCAAGCACCCGATCGTCGACGAGTACGACCTCTCCTGCATCGACGTGATCTTCTCCGGCGCCGCGCCGCTGGACGCCGAGCTCGGTCACGCCATGGGCAAGCGGCTGGGCTGCACCGTGCTG
>DATAOO010000185.1:0-30347 GCA_036265695.1 Pseudonocardia sp.
GTCCGCCGGGCTTTTCAGGGACCGGATGCCCGCGTTGAGCACCGCGAGCAGCGGCACGGCCAGCAGCGCACCCGCGATCCCCCAGACGTACAGGCCCGCGCCGATCGACAGCACGACGGCGAGCGGGTGCAGCGCCACCGCCCGGCCGAGGAGGAGCGGCTGCAGCACGTGGCTCTCCAGCTGCATCACGCCGATGATGATCGCCAGCACGATGAGGGCGGTGATCGGCCCCTGCGCGACGAGGGCGACGAGCACGGCCGCCGCGCCCGTGGCGACGGCCCCGATGATCGGGATGAACGCGCCGAGGAAGACCAGGGTGGCCAGCGGCATGGCCAGGGGCACCTGCAGGATCGCCAGGCCGATACCGATGACGATGGCGTCGACGGCGGCCACCACGGCCGTCGCCCGCACGTAGTGCACGAGCGCGGCCAGTCCGCGACGACCCGCGACGTCGACCCGGGACCGCACGCGAGCGGGCACGCCACTGACGAAGAAGCGCCAGATCCCGTCGCCGCCGTGCAGGAAGAAGATCAAGGTGAACACGACCAGCAGGAACTCCGTGAGGACCTCGCCGATCGTGGCCGCCGTCGTGAGCGTGGCCGCGGTGATGCCCCCGACGTTCTCCTGCACGAAGCTCTGCAGCTGCCCCTGCACGGCCTCCAACTGTTCCGCGCCGATGTGCAGCGGGCCGTTCGCCAGCCACCCGGACAGCTCGCCGACGCTCTGGGCGAGGCTCGCGCCGAGCTGGGGCACGCCGCCGACCACGGTGCGCACGACGAAGGTCAACAACACCCCGAGGGCGGCCAGGCCGCCGACCAGCACCATCGCCGTGGCCAGGCCGCGCGGCACGCGCCACTGGACCAGCCGTTGCACGGCCGGGGCGAGCAGCGCCGCCAGCAGCAGGGCGATCGCCACCGGGATGACGATCCCGGACAGGTAAGCGATGATCTGGCCGAGCACCCACAGCGCCGCGGCCACCACGAGCAGGCGCCACCCGATGGCGGCCGTCACCCGCAGACCGCGTGGCACGACTTCGGCCGCGTTGTCCGAATCGCGCCGTCGTTCGACAGCGGGCCCGGCCCAGGGCAGCCGTGGTGTCCGTTCCGTCGCTGTCATGGGATGGGTGTACCCGTTCCGGGCCCCGTCAGTCGAGCAAAACCGTGCGCATGTCGAGCCTGCGCAGCACGCGGTCGGCGGCCTCCGGGTCGACGCCCGGCTCGCGGCGGGCGGCCAGCACCTCGGCGCGGGCGGCGGCGAGCGCCTCGGCCTGCACGGATGCCATGACTTCACGGTAGCGACGCACGGTTTCGGCGCGTTCGCGGTCCTCCGTCGACGTCGGGTCGCCGCGCAGCAGGCCGTCGAGGCGGTCCATCCGCTGTCGCAGGCTCGTGCCGACCCCCGCGGGCAGCCGGTCGACCCGGTCGTCGGCGGCGAGCACGGCGGTCGCGGCCGATCGGGCGCGCAGCGCGATCGCCTGCTCGGCGGCGTGCTCCGCGTCGGCGTCCGTGGCGACGCCGAGCCGCCGGACCAGGAACGGCAGCGTGAACCCGGGGATCACGAGCGTGAACACCAGCACCACCACCGCGATCAGCACGATCTCGGCCCGCTGCGGGAAGGGTTGCCCCGAGGCGGTCACCGTCGGCAGGGACAGCGCCAGTGCGAGGGTGGCCAGCCCGCGCATGCCGCACCAGGACAGCACGACGGTCTCCCGCCCGGTGCGCGGCGACCGCTCGGGGTCGTCGCTGCGGCAGGCCATCCACCAGGCCACCAGCATCCACAGCACCCGCACGGCGATGACGACCGCGAGGATCACCGCCGCGTCCCGCAGCATCCGGGGCAGGTCGTCGGCCGCGGCCTCGGCGACCTGCCGCAGGTCCAGGCCGATCAGGCCGAACGCGACGCCGGTGACCAGCAGCTCCACGACGTCCCAGAACGACCGCTGCACCAGCCGTTCGGCGGCTTCGTCTTCGCCGCTCGCCGACCGCAGCTGCAGGGCCAGCACGACCACCGCGACGACTCCGGAGGCGCCGACCTCGTCGGCCGCGAGGTACACCGCGAACGGCAGCACGAGCGTGAGCGCGCTGCGCCCGGTCGTGTCGGTGACCCGCGCCGTGATCCACCGGGCGACGAGCGCGACCAGGACGCCGATCGCGACGGCTCCCACGACCCCGAGCACGAACCGCAGCACCAGCGTGGGGGCCGAGACGGTGCCACCCGACACGGTGGCGAGCACCGCGCTCTGGAACACGACCAGCGCGGTGGCGTCGTTGAAGAGGCCTTCGCTCTGCAGCACGGAGAGCAGCCTGCGCGGCATCTGCACGGGTCCCGCCACGGCCTCGACGGCCACCGGGTCGGGCGGCGCCACCATCGCACCGAGGGCGATGGCGGCGGAGATCCCGATGCCCGGCACCAGCGCCGCGGCGGTGGCCGCCACCGCGGCGACCGTGGCCACCACGAGCGCGACGGCGAGGAACGCGATGCTGCGCCACCGCGCCCGGAACAACGCCCACGAGGTGCGCTGGGCCGCCGCGAAGAGCAGCGGCGGGAGGAACAGCGGCAGGATGAGCTCCGGATCGAGGTCGAAGCGGTCGGGCAGGCCGGGCGCGAACGCCACGCCGACGCCCAGCAGCAGCATGAGCGCGGGCCACGGGAGCCGCAGCCGGTCACCCACGCCGACCAGCAGCACCGCCGCCAACATCAGCCCGACGACGAGGACCAGGGTCTCCACCGCGTCAGCGTCTCAGGCGGGCCCCGGGCGGACGGCACGCAGCGTCGAGATGCCCAACTCGGCGTGCCGAAACGTACGACTCACCGTTGTGGGGGTCAGGCGGCCAGCGCGTCGGGTCCGTAGCCCGCCTGCTCCAACCCGACCCGCAGCGCGCCGAGCGCGCGCTTGCGGGTGGGACCGATGCTGCCGATCGGCATCTCGGCGACCACGGCGACCGTGGTGTACGACGCCCGTGGGAGGAAGAACAGCGCGAGGATCAGCTGTTCGCCGCGCCCCGGGAGGTGCGCCATGGCGTCGGTGAGGGCCCGGCCCACCTCGCAGGCGACGACGACCGCCTCGGGACCGGGCTCGACGGCGGGCATCCCGGCGGCGGCGGTGTCGCTGGGCTCCTCGTACACGGTCTGGCGCAGCACGCCCAGGCACTCGCGGCGGGCGATGGTCCGCAGCCAGCCGCCGAGCCGGTCGGGGTGGCGCAGCGCGGGCAGCCCCTCCATCGCCCGCAGCCAGGTGTTGGCGGCCGCGTCGGCCGCGTCGGCCTCCTGCAGCCGGAACGACCCGACGACGCCGAGGACGAGGCGCTCGTAGCGCAGGACGATCTCGGCCCAGGCCTGCGTCGCGTCTTCGCACGCCGCGGCGACCAGCTCGTCGGTCGGCAGGTCCGCGAACGGGCGGAGCGGGCGGTGGGGCGGTGGGCAGGTGGGGCACATGGGGACTTCCTCGGGTGTCGCCAGGCGACCACCATGTCCCACAGATCTTGCAGCGAACTTGCAGGCACAACTTGATCGTGCCCGCACATCGCGAGCGGCGCTTACGTTGCGCGCGACCGCCACTCGTGGGCCGCGGCGGTGTCGCCCGCGGCGGCGAAGACGAGCGCGACGTCCTCGGCGATCGCCCCGAGCTCGGCGTCACCGACCCGGTCGACGAGCGCGGCCAGCACCTCCTCGATCAAGGGCACGGCCTGTGCCGTGCGGCCCACCGCGGCCAGCGCGACCGCGCGGCGGCGTCCGGCCATCAACGTGCTGGCGTGCGTGGGCCCCAGCTTGGCCCGGAACAGCTGGTGGGCGCGGGTCTGGGTGTCGATGGCCTGGTCGGCGAAGCCCGCGTCGCCCAGCGCGAGCCCGAGGTTGGACAGCGTCATCGCGACCCGGGGGTCCTCCTCGCCGAGCACCCGCACGAGCAGCGCGACGGCCCGCCGGTGCTGCTCGACCGCCTCCTCGGGCCGGTGCAGGAGCCGCAGGGCGTAGCCGAGCTTGTCCATCGCCTGCGCGGTGTCGGGGTGGTCGGCGCCGGAGACCGCGGTGAACGCGTCGATCGCCCGTCGGTGCAGCTCGACGGCCTCCTCGACGAGCCCCCGGTCCTGGGCCACCATGCCGAGCCCGCCCGTGGCGTGCGCCCACCCGCGGCTCTGCGGCAGCATCAGGTCGCGGCCCGCGCTGAGGGCTTCGCCCGCCCGGTCGAGCAGGCCGTCGGCCCAGAGCGTGTAGCCGAGGTCGACCAGCACCGGGGCAGTCAGGTCGTCGCGGCCCACCGCGCGCAAGGTCTTGAGCGCCCGCTCGTGCGCGGCGACCGCGCTCGCGGTGTCGTCGGCGCAGTTGAGGACGTGGCCGAGGCGGTTGTAGGCGTGGGCCAGCACGAGCTCGTCGGTCTCCGGCTCGGCGTCGAGCAGCTCGACCGCGTGCCGGTGCAGGTCCAGCGCCTCGCCCAGCCTGCCCGCGGCGTCGAGCACCTCGCCGAGCTGGCACAGCAGGGTGCCGCGCTGGATGGGGGTGCCCGCTCCGCCGGATCCCACGTCGGCCAGCCGCAGCGCGGCGGTGAGCACCTGCTCGGCGGCCGGGTAGAGGGCCCGCTCGGCGAAGCGGCGCGCCACGGCGGCCAGCCCGTCGAGCAGCCCGAGCGGCAGCCGCCGCAGCGCCTCGCAGTGCAACGCGACCTGGACGAGGTGGGCGGCGGCGTCCCGTTCGTCGGCCTCGACGGCCAGGCAGATGCGCGCGGCGGCGTCGAGGCGGGCCCCCGCGGTCGCCGGGCCGAGGCCTACGCGCACGACGTCCTGCACAAGGCGGTGCACGCGCAGGATCGGGCCCTTGCGGTCGACGAGCGAGAGCCGCAGCAGCTCGCCGATGGCCTCCTGCACGTCCAGCTCGTCGCCCTCGGCGAGCGGCCACAGCATCTCGACGGCGATCGTGTCGGCCGCGAGGAACGACATCGTCTCCAGCACACCGGCGGCGAGCGGCGAGCGGCGCCGCAGCCGGTCGAACGCGAGGCCCCAGGTGGTGGCGACGGCGCCCAGCTCGGCCTGCCGACCGCGGTAGAGGCGCACGTAGTCGGGCACGGTCATGCCGGTCTGCTCGACGTAGGCGCAGGCCTGCTGCAGGGCCAGCGGCAGGTCGCCGAGCAGCTCGGCCAGCTCGGCGGCAGCCGCGGTGTCCGGGTCGCCGCTGCGCTCGACGACGTAGGCGACCGACTCGGCGCGGGTGAGCGACGGCACCGGGATCGGGCGGGCCAGCCGCCGCCAGGCCTGGTCGCGCGAGGTGATGATGACGTCGCCGTGCACCGCGGTGGGCAGGTAGGGCTCCAGCCGGGCGGGCTCGTCGGCGTTGTCGAACACCAGGACCCAGCCCGGCGCCCGGTCCAGCTCGGCCCACAGCGCGGCGCGGGTGTCCTCCTCATGGGCCCGGGCGCGGATGCCCAGGGCCGTGGCCAGATCGGCGAGCCCCGTGGCGGTGCCCGCGGGATCCTCGGCCGCCACCCACCACGCTACCCGGCCCGCCCGCTGCCGCCGGTGCGCGAGCTCGCAGGCCAGCTCGGTCTTGCCCGCGCCGGGCATGCCGTACAGCACCACCGGCCGGTGGCCGCCGTCGTCGAGCGCGGCCTCGACGAGCGCCGCCAGCTCCGGCCGCTCGACGAACGCGCGCGCCCGCTGCGGCAGGTTCGACCGCAGCGCCGGGCCCGCCGCGCTCACCGCGCCCAGGGCCTGCTGGGCCAGCACCGCGGCGTGGACGCGGCGCAGCGGCGGAGCGGGGTCGACCCCGAGCTGGTCGGCCAACTCCCGACGGCAGCGCTCGTAGGCGTTGAGCGCGTCGGCCTGGCGCCCGGCCGCGTAGAGCGCCATCACCTGCCGCGCGGCCAGCGACTCCCGCAGGGGGTAGCGCGCCACCAGCTCGCCGAGCCGGTCGACGTCCTCGCCGCCGCGGTCGAGCCGCAGGTGCGCGTCGGAGAGCGACTCGGCCGCCGCCACCCGCAGCTCGTCGAGCCGGTCGGCCTCGGCGTCGACGGCCGGGATGTCGGCGACGTCGACGATCCCGTAGTACGCGCGTTCCCCCCGCCACCGCGCCAGCGCGCCCTCGAGCAGGACGGCGGCGGCGGCGTCCGCGCCGCGGGCGAGCGCGCGCCTGCCCTGGTCGACCTCGGCGACGAACGCGTCGGCGTCCACGTGCACCAACTCCCGGTCGACGACGTAGCCGCCGCGGCGCTGCGGGATGGCGTTGCGCCCGAGCACCCGGCGCAGCCGCGACACGAACGGGTGCACGGCGTCCGGGCCCGCGCGCCCGCCCCACACGTCCTCGACGAGCCGCTCGGCCGAGACGGGCACGCCGCCCGCCACGAGGATCCGGGCCAGCACCGCCCGCTGGGTCGGCCCGCCGAGGCGCGCCGGCACACCGTCGGCGTCAGCCTCCAGTGTGCCGAGTACACGCAGCGTGACCGGCGCATCAGCGCGTCCCGGCACCCTAGACCCCTCCAGCAGTTGCGGAACTCGAACGAGTTCCTATCAAGTCCCTCCGGTGACGTCGAGCCCGTGCGGCCCGTTCGGCGCATGGGGTTCGGTCAGCGGCACCCCGGCGTTAACGCCTGGGGCGAATGTGGCGAACGTTGTGGCCATGGGCGGCCCCGATTTCTCCGCGTGGCACTACGCCCCGGATGCTCCCGTTCGGCTCACGAAGGGCCGCGATGGCCTCGTTGACCTGCACATCCTCGTCGGAACCTGGTCAGCTGCGCCGGCCGGGGAGACCGTCACGGTGCGATGGCAGGCCACGGACGGTGCGGAAGCCGGGGCGGAGGCCCTTCTGCCGGCTTCGGACGTCAGCCCGGTGGACGACGAGTTCGTGGCCCGACTACGCAGCGTTGATGACGCGCCGGTCACGGGACCCCGTCCGCTCGCCGTGGCGCCCTACCGGCTCGCGCTGTCCCGGCGCGGACGCGGGAACCGGTACACGGAGGCGGTCGTGCGCGGCGTCGCCGAGGGCGCGACCGTGCGGTACACCGTGGACGTCCGGCCGACGGCGGGGCCCGCGGTCGTCCTCGGCCCGTACGCGGTGGTCGCCGCGGCGCCCGAGTTCACGGCCGCCGACGTGGTCGGGGGCCGGTTCGGCGACCTCGTCGACCCGGGTCCGGCGTGGGTCGGGCACGTCCGGCGCGACGAAGGCGTCACGCACGTGCGGGTCGACCTGGACGACATCCCGGCCGACGGGCCGCTGCCGGTGCGGGTGCGCATCGGCGGCACCTGGCTGTCGGCCGACTACGGGGCGGCCAACCCGGACGGGCGGCTGCCGCTGCTCGACTGGGCCGCCGACACCGTGACGTTCAGCGCGCCCGACCCCGACGGCGTGCCCGTCGAGTTCGACGTCGGCGGCCGTCGGGTCGCCGAGGCCGACGCGGGCGGGCCGGGGCGGGCGCGGCTGCTCATCGCGCACTTCTGCATCCAGGCGATCAACGACCTGCTCGAGGCGCCGTTCGACGGCTACGCGCCGCCGCGCACGTACATGCAGGTCACGATGGCCGACGAGGACGGCCGCTACTCGTCCCGCCCGGGCGCCGTACGGATCAACCCGGGCGGCTACCGCGACGGGCTGACCATGCACCGGCGCTTCGGCGTGCCCTACCACCTCGCGCTCAACGGTGGCGTGCTCGTGCTCACCGCGCACGACTGCCCCGACGACCTGGCCACCCTGCGCGCCGACCGCGAGGCGGGCCTGATGCACCCGGCGATCGCGGGCTACGGGTCGCACCGCATCCCGTACTACTCGGCCGAGGCGAACGTCCGTGACATCACGGCGTGCGGCGAGGCCATCACGACCTACCTCGGCGCCGCGTCCCGGCCGCCCGACGTGTTCTACCCCGACCAGCGGCTCTACCGGCAACGGCCCGCGACCGTCGCGGCGCTGCAGACCCCGCCCGTCCGCTACGTCGTGCTCGACTCGGCCACCGGCTACTACGACAACGCGGCGTCCGTCGCGCCGTCCGGCACCGGGGGCGACCTCGGGCCCGGCATGCTGTGGACCGACCGCACGAGCGGCGCGCACGTGCTGTTCATCGACACCACGCTGAAGGACCAGGCGCTCGGGGCGAACCTCGACCCGGCGAAGCCCGCGCCGTGGAAGCCGCCGCTCTCGGTGCGGCGCCGGTTCCTGCGCCTCGCCCTCGACCCGCACCTGCGCGAGCGCACCCTGCTCACCTACGGCGACGACTTCGAGAAGGCCTGCGGCAACGGCTGGTTCGAGCCGGTGCCCGACCTGCGCGAGGCGTGGGCGGCGTTCCTGGGATGGGTCGGCGCGCACCGCACGTGGCTGCACGTCGTGACCACCGCGGACCTCGACCCCGAGCGCGACTCGGCGGGCACGATCGACGTCCTCGCCTCGATCGACGCCACCCTCGACCCCGGCGGCCTCGCCTCGGTCGACCTCGAGGGCAACCCCTTCCACTACGACGCGTGGGAGAAGCGCTGGCGCGACTCCCCCGCCTGCTGGCTCGGCGACACGCTCGGCGGGATCACCGACCGCGTCGAGAACGCGCTGCGGCTGTGGCCCGACGAGCACCGCGACCAGCTCTACGACACCGCCTGGCTCGCGTTCCTGATGGCCCAGCACGAGAACGCCTGGAACATGCAGGCGCTCGAAGGCGACGACCCCAACCGCAAGGCGATTGGCGATCCCGAGGAGTTCACGATCGTCGAGGGCCTGCAGGTGCGCAACGCGCTGGTGTGGCTCGCGGCGTCGGTGTGGGCCACGTGGGCGGCGAGGAACCCCGCGGGCGGGAGCTTCGTCGACGACGGCCCGGTGATCGCCGCCCTCGCCGCGCTGCCGCAGGAGATCGGGCTGGACGCACGGCACTGGGACGGCGACCCCAACCCGACGATGGTGCTCTACAACCCGGGGGCGCTGGTCGTCGTCGACCGCAACGGCGGTCGGGTCACCCACGCGTTCGTGCTGCAGGACGGTGTGCCGCGCACGGTCAGCGGCACGTTCAAGAGCTACCAGTACCGCGACCCGGCCGGGGTCGAGTGCGACGGGCACGTGCTGCAGAACACCGTCTGGACGCCCAACCACCGCTACCTGGGTTCCGACGTCGAGCTCCGCACCCAGCGCGAGGTCGCGTGGACGTACGCGCGCCCGGTGCGCACGAACGAGGCCGGCACGGTGACCGTTCGCCGGATCGTGCCGGACAACTTCAACGCCTACACGTGCGGCGTCGTCGGGCACGCGGTGCGCTGCGGCTACGACCGCGGCTGGGCGCCCGCCGCGACGACCCAGGCCGAGCTCGTCGACCTGTGGAAGCGCGACGGGCTGGCCCGCCGCACGGGCACCACCGACCGGATGACCTGGCACGAGGACACGGCGTTCGCGAAGACGTTCACGCTGGACGGCATGACGTTGCGGGTCTCCTACGCCGGGGTCGTGCCCGGCCACGTGGTGGACAACGAGCTGTGCGTGGACCTGTGGGCGGGCGCGCACGAAGGGCGGCTGCTCACCCGCACCGCCGACGCCGACGGGGTGACGGTCACGATGGACGGCGTCGGGGCCTCCCGGCTCACCGTCGGCGCGGGCTGCGAGCTCACGGCGGCGAGCCGGGCCGAGACGGTCGAGCAGGCCGCCGCGCAGGGGCTCGCCACCGAGTTCCTCACGCTGCACCGCGTGCTGACCGACGCCGTGCAGGTGCGGGCCACCGCCCCCGACTTCTCCTACGCGGTGGACCTGCGGGCCTAGCCTGGCGTTCATGATCCCGGACATCGCCCGGCTCCGACCCGGTGTCGTCACGCGCTCCGTCAGCCCGGAGAACCCCACGGGCGAGGCGGCCGGGGGCGGGCGTGCCACCGAGGGCACCGGCGCGGGGGCCGCCCGCGACCTCGGGCAGGGGTGGAAGGTCTCGCCCAGCGTCGAGGTCCCCGCGCACGCGACCGTCGACCTCGCCGCGATCGACGGGCCCGGCCGGATCACCCACATCTGGCTCACCACCCACCCCGACCACTGGCGTTCGCTCCTGCTGCGCGCCCGCTGGGACGGCGCCGCGGCGCCCGCCGTCGAGGTGCCGGTCGGCGACTTCTTCGGCCAGGGGTGGGGCCGGTTCGCCCAGCTCTCGTCGTCGATGGTCGCGGTCAACCCGCACGGTGGCTTCAGCTGCTACTGGCCGATGCCGTTCCGCGAAGGCGCGCACCTCACGCTCACCAACCTGGCCGACTCCCCGACCGTCGTCTACTTCCAGGTGACCTACGAGACCGGCGGCGACGAGTCGGGCTCCGCCTACCTGCACGCGCACTGGCAGCGTTCCAACCCGGTGGACGCCGGGGTGCACACGCTCGTCGACGGGGTGCGCGGCATGGGCCAGTACGTGGGCACCTACCTCGCCTGGGGCAGCAACTCCCGCGGCTGGTGGGGCGAGGGCGAGATGAAGTTCTACCTCGACGGGGACGAGGAGTTCCCGACCATCTGCGGCACCGGCACCGAGGACTACTTCGGCGGCGCCTGGAACTTCGACGTGCCGGGCCAGGGCTACACCCCGTTCTCCACGCCCTACCTGGGCCTCCACCAGGTCATCAAGCCGGACGGGCTGTACGACAGCCAACTGCGGTTCGGCATGTACCGCTGGCACGTTCCCGACCCGATCCGGTTCGCCGCGGCGCTGCGGGTCACCGTGCAGGCGCTGGGGTGGCGCGCGGGCGGCCGCTACCTCCCCCTGCGCGACGACGTCGCGTCGACGGCGCTGTTCTACCTCGACCGCCCCGCCGCCACGCGCCCGCCGACCCCCGAGCTGGACGACCTGGAGCCCCTCTAACGCCCGACTTCGCACCCGCCCCTCCGGGGCGGATGCAGACACGGCGAAGGGTGGCAGCTCAGGCGTCCACGCAGATCAGCGCCCACGGGCGGTCGCGGGCGCGGGTCATCACCAGCGTGGCCCGACGGCCGCCCCCGGCGAGGGCGCGGGCGAGGCGCTTCCGCAGCACGTCGACGTCGCCCGCGAGGCCGCGGCGGCGGACGTCGACGGACCCGACGTCGAGCGCCCGGATGCGGGCCGCCAGCTCCTTCTCCCGCCACGGCGCCGAGTCGAGCACCCGCAGCGTGCGCGCGAACGGCGTCGTCAGCGGGGCCGCGGCGGCGAGGAACGCGATCCGTTCGTCGATCTGCCAGGTGCCGGTCGCCCGCGCCAGCTCGGCGACGAGCCCAGCCCGGGTCACCGCCGGGTTCGGGTCGAGCAGGTACTCCCCCGGCTCGTCGACGGCCACCGCGGCGCCGGGCGCGGGCAGGAGCGTGTGCCTGCCGTCGTCGCAGAGCACGGTGGCCCGGCTCGTGGCCTCGGCGGCGGCGGGCGACCACAGCACGGCCTCCTTGAGGTCCGTCCCGACCGCGACGAACTCCGCCTCCCAGCCCGGCGGTACGGCCGCCCGGTCGAGGCCCGGCGCCGCCTTCACCGCCACCCGCGGCACCCGCTCGGCCAGGCCTGCGCACCAGTCGAGCGGCGGCTCGCCGTCGCGGGTGCGGCCCCGCTCGCTGCGGCGGGCCGGGTCGACGAACACCGCCGCCACGCCCGTGAGGTCCACCGCGCGGACGTCCGCGACCTCGGTGCGCACCCGCTCGGCGACGCCGTAGACGGCGGCGTTGTGCTCCGCCATCCAGGCGTGCAGCGGGTCGCGGTCGACGCCGAGGACGGGCCCGTGCGCGGCCAGTGCCACCAGGTCGCCGCCGATCCCGCAGCACAGGTCGGCCACCGGCCCGCCGTCCGCGAGCCGGGCGGCCCGGTGGCGCGCCACGGCCTCCCCGGACGCCTGCTCGAGCCCGTCGCGGGTCAGCATCATGTCCCGCGCGCGGGAGAACTTCGCCGCCGCCCGGTCGCGCAGCCGCTGGAGGGTGAGGCCGTCCGCCACGAGCGCCGCCGGGAAGCGGGCCCGCAGCCGGTCGGACAGCCGCAGCGCGGTGTCGTCGTCGACGCGCGCGTCGGCGAGTTCGGCCAACAGCGCGCGGCCCTCGGGACCGGTGAGCGCCGCGAAGCGGGTCACCCGGTCGTCGGCGAGGTCCACCAGGGCACGCTACGCGCCGCCCCGTTCACCACGGCGGATCGGCCGACTCACCACGGCGGAACGTACGACTCACCGGGGTGGAACGTACGACTCACCGGGGGTTGATCCGGGCGGCCACGGCGTCGATCTCCTCCGGTGGCAGGGTGCGCACCGGCAGCCCGGTGGCCAGGGCGCGCAGGTGCACGTCGCAGAGGTACTCGAGGTACTCCGCGAGCGCGTAGGCGCGGGTCAGGCCGTCCGCCACGGTGACGGCGCCGTGGTTGCCCATGATCGCCCCGGACCGGTCGCGCAGTGCCGCCACTACGCTCTCGGCGAGCGCGTCGGTGCCGTAGCCTGCGTACGGGGACACGCGCACCGGGCCGCCGAACAGCGCCGTGTAGTAGTGCGACGCGGGCAGCTCGTGCAGCACGGTGGACACCGCTGTCGAGGCCACGCCGTGGGTGTGCACGGCGGCGAGCGCGTCGGTCGCCGCGTAGATCGCCAGGTGCAGCGGGAGCTCGCTGGAGGGGGCCAGCGGCGCGTCCACCGGTGCCCCGTCGAGGCGGTGCACCCCGACCATCTCGGCGGTGAGCGTCTCGTAGGCCACCCCGCTCGGCGAGATCGCCACGAGGTCGCCCGCGCGCACCGACACGTTGCCCGCCGTGCCGACGACGAGCCGGTCGCGCCGCAGCGCCTGGCACGTCGCCACCACCTCGGCGCGTTCGTCATCCAGCAGCAACAAGGACCACCACCCCGTCGACGACGGCGACCGGCACCGGTGTGAGCGGCTCCGGCGCCGGGCCGCCCACCACCGCGCCGTCGGAGATGCGGAAGCGGCTGCCGTGGCAGAAGCAGCTGATCGCGCCCGCGGCGACCGCCCGCACGTGGCAGCCCTGGTGCGGGCACAGCGTGCCGAACCCGTGGACCTCGGCCTCCGCGGGCCGGGTGACCACCACCCGGTGCTCGGCCACGATCACACCACCGCCCACCGGAACGGCGTCCAACGCGACGAGCGGGGTGCCCACCGGTGCAGGATATTCCCGTGGATCTCATCGACGAGTGGGCACAGGCCCAGGCCCGGGTGATCGCGCTGGTCGCCCCGCTGACCGCCGAGCAGGCGGGCCGCCGGGTACCCGCCTGCCCGGACTGGACCGTCCGCGACCTGTTCTCGCACATGGTCGGGCTCGGCGCGGACGTGGTGGCGGGCGACGAGCCGGACGACCACAACGCCGCCTGGACCGAGAAGCAGGTTGCCACCCGCCGCGACCACGACGTCGCCGCGCTGGTGGCGGAGTGGGAGGGCGTGGCACCCCGCCTGCAGGAGTGGATGCGCGAGCACGGCACCCGGCCGCTCAACGACGTGATCATCCACGAGCAGGACCTGCGGGGGGCGCTGGGCGTGCCCGGCGGGCAGGAGTCCGACGGCGTGCGCGCCGTCCGCGATCGGTTCCTGCCCCGCTTCGGCGCCCGTGTGGCCGACCTGCCGCCGATCGCGCTGGTCGGCGACGGGCTCCGGTGGGCCTCCGCGGGTGATCCGGATGCCGCCGGGGTCGTGGTCCGCGCGTCCGACTTCGACCTCGCCCGCGCGCTCGTCACGCGCCGGTCGGCGGCTCAGCTGCGGTCGTGGACGGCCCGCGGCGACGTCGGCCCCTACCTCGACGGCTTCGCCCTCCTCGGCGCGCTCCCCGCCACCGACCTCACCGAGTAGGACGGGATGATGGGCCGGTGCGCCCGTCCCGCCTGCTGCTCGGTGTCCTGCCGCTCCTGCTGGCGGCGTGCGCGGCGGCGCCCGGGCCGGTGGCGGGCACACCGGCCGCCGCTGCGGCGCCCTCGGCCGAGCCACCCCGGCCGTCGTGCGTCGACACCGTGCTGGCCGGGCTCGACCGGCGGGCCGTCGCGGGCCAGCTGATCGTCGTCGGCGCCCCGCTCGGCGCGGCCGTCGGGCCGAGCGTCGACCTCGTGAAGCGGCTGCCGGTGGGCGGCGTGCTGCTCACCGGGCGCAGCCGGTCCGGCGTGGCCGCGGTGGCCGCGCGCACCGGCGCGCTGCAGCGAGCCGTCACCGGGCGGGTGGGTCTGCTCGTCGCCGCGGACCAGGAGGGCGGGCAGGTGCAGACGCTCACCGGCCCCGGCTTCACCGCCATCCCCACGGCCGTCGAGCAGGGGCGGTGGAGCACGGCGAAGCTCACCGACGCCGCCGCGGGCTGGGGCGGCGAGCTGAAGGCGGCCGGGGTCAACCTCGACCTCGCTCCCGTTTCGGACGTGCTGTCCGCGCAGCTCGGGCCGTCCAACCTCGCCGTGGGGGTGAGCCGCCGCACGTTCGGCACCGAGCCCGCCGCGGTCGGGTCCGGCGTGCTGGCGTTCAGCGACGGGCTCTCCCGGGCCGGGGTCGCGGCCGCCGTCAAGCACTTCCCGGGCCTCGGTCAGGTGCGCGCCAACACCGACCACACGGCGAACGTCCGCGACACCACCACCGACGCCGACAGCCCGTGGCTCGAGCCGTTCCGCCGGGCGATCACCGCGGGTGTGCCGGTCGTGATGGTCTCCTCGGCCGTCTACACCCGCATCGACGCGACGCAGCCCGCCGCGTTCTCCCGGCCGGTGGTCACCGACCTGCTCCGCACGCAGCTGGGCTTCGCGGGCGTGGTGATCTCCGACGACCTCGGCCGGGCCGTCGCGGTGGCCGCGGTGCCCGCGGCGCAGCGGGCCGTGCGGTTCGTGGCCGCGGGTGGCGACCTCGTGCTCACCGTCGACCCGCAGACCGCAGGCCCGATGATCGACGCGCTGGTGGCGAAGGCGGCCACCGACCCGGAGTTCGCCGCGGCGCTCATCGCCTCCGCCCGCCGCGTCCTCGACCTGAAGCACGCCCAGGGCCTGCTGCGCTGCTGAGTTCCACCCGTGGGTGGAGCGGGTCCGAACCGCGGGTTGACGCGCGGCGGCCGCGCCGCTCCTAGCGTCGTGGGCATGTCCAGTACCGTCGTGTCCCGGGTCGCAGGCCCCGAGATCCTGCTCGGCGCCGTCGCGCCGTTCGTCACCTACCAGCTCGCCACGGGGCTCGGCGCGTCCGAGCTCTCCGCGCTGGTCTGGGGCGCGGTGTTCCCGCTCGCCGGGATCGCGCTCGGGTTCGCCCGGCGCCGCCGCTTCGACGTGATCAGCGCGACCTCGCTCGCCGCGATCGCCGTCGGCCTCGGCGGGGCACTCCTGCTGCACAGCGCGCGCTTCCTCCTGGTGAAGGACTCGCTGGTGAGCGCGACGATCGGGCTGGCGTTCCTCGGCTCGCTGCTCGCCGCCCGTCCGCTGATCTTCGTGATCGGCCGGGCCCAGTCGCCCGAGCGCGCGGCCGTGTTCGACGCGCGCTGGGCCGACCCCGCGTTCCGCCGCGCGCTACGCCTCATGACGGCGGTGTGGGGCGGCGTGCTCCTGGCCGAGGCCGCCACCCGGATCGTGCTCGCGCTGGTGGTCGCGCCGGGCGTGCTGCTCGCGATCTCGCCGCTGCTCACCCTGGTGTTCCTGGGCTCGGTCGGGCTGTGGACCGTGCGCCGCCGCCGTCTGCTGAAGGAGACCTCATGACCGCCCCGCAGCTCCCGTTCCCCCGTCCCGACGTCCTGTCCGTCGGCCCGCTCTACGCGCAGCTGCGCGCCACCGCCCCGGTGTGCGCCGTGCGCACCCCCGCGGGCGACCCCGCCTGGCTGGTGACGAGCTACGCGCTGACCCGGGAGCTGCTGGCCGACCCCCGGCTGGGCCGCTCCCACCCGGAGCCCGAACGGGCGGCGCGGATCTCCGGCTCCGCGGTGCTCGGCGGCCCGATGGGCGACGCGGCCACCGAGGCCGAGGGCCACGCCCGGATGCGCAAGCTGCTGGCCCCGGCGTTCGCCGCCCGGCGCATGCACCGCCTGCGCGCGCACGTCGCGGACCTGGTCGCCGAGGCCCTGGACGCGATGGCCGCGCACGGTTCCCCGGCCGACCTGCACGAGCTCGTGTCGCTGCCGATCCCGGTGCTCGTCATCTGCGAGCTGCTCGGGGTGCCCTACGCCGACAGGGGCCGCTTCCGCGCGCTTTCCGAGGGCGCGGGCGGGCTCGCCGACCGCGCGGCGTCGCAGCGCGCGCGGCACGACCTCATCGCCTACATCACAGAGCTCCTGCCCGACAAGCGCAGCGCGCCCGGCGAGGACGTGCTCTCCGACCTGGTCGCCGCCGACCCGGAATGCCACAACGCCGACGCGACGGCCGTGCTGGCCGCGATGCTGCTGTTCGCGGGCCACGAGACCACGGTGACCCGTATCGACGTCGGCACCGTGCTGCTGCTGACCCACCCGGAGCACTACCGCGCGCTGGCCGCCGACCCGACCCGCGTGCCCGCCACGGTGGAGGAGATCCTCCGGCTCGCCGCGCCCGGCGGCAGCGGCGGGCTGCCCCGCTACGCGCACGCGGACATCCCGGTCGGGGACGTGACGATCCGGGCGGGCGACGCCGTCGTGCTCTCCCCCGCGGCCGCGAACCGCGACCCGGCGGCGTTCCCCGACCCGGAGGCGTTCGACCCCGACCGGGCCGCGGGCGGCCACCTCGCGTTCGGCCACGGGCCGCGCTACTGCATCGGGGCCGCGCTCGCCCGGGTCGAGCTGCAGGCGGTGTTCACCGCGCTGCCCGTCCGCTTCCCGACGTTGGAGCCGGCTGTGCCCGTCGAGGAGCTGGAGGTGCGCGCCGACCTGCTCACGGGCGGCCTGCGGGCGCTCCCGGTGCGGTGGCGGTCGTAGCGGCTGCCTCCGTGGCCACCTCGATCGGGCAGTACTGCGTGAGCACGCCACCAGCGTCCCCGGTCGGGTGGCGCGACGCCAGGTCCGGTGCGTGCCTGCGGCCCGCCACCGCGCCAGACTGGCCGCATGTACGCCGAGTTGAGGGGCCGCGTCCACGGCCCGGTTTTGACCCCCGGTGCCCCCGGTTTCGACGACGAGCTGGCCGGCTTCCAGACCGGCGAGCCGCACCGGCCGGACGTCGTCGTGGGCGCCGAAGACGCCGCCGACGTGGCCGCCGCGGTGACGTTCGCCGCCGAGCACGACCTGCCGGTCGCCGTCCACGCCACGGGGCACGGGCGCGGCGCGGGCCTCGACGGCGGCGTCGTGGTCAGCACCCACCGGATGCGCGGCGTGCGGGTCTACCCCGACACGGGCGTCGCACACATCGGGGCAGGCGCGCGGTGGGCCCAGGTCGCCGAGGTGGCCGCCGAACACGGCCTGGCGCCGCTCTCCGGGTCCTTCCCCGCCGTCGGCGCGGTGGGCTACCTGCTCGGCGGCGGCCTGGGCCTGCTCGGCCGCCGGTACGGGTGGGCGGCCGACCACGTCCGCGCGATCGAGCTGGTGACCGCGGACGGGGTGGCCCGCCGCGCCACCGCCGACACCGAGCCGGAGCTCTTCTGGGCGCTCCGCGGCGGCCGCGAGCCGCTCGCCGTGGTCACCGCGGTGGAGGTGGCGCTCTTCGCGGTGCCGCAGGTCGTCGGGGGCGGGATGTTCTTCGCCGCGACCGAAGGCCCGCGGCTGTTGCCCACGGTGCGGGCGATCGGCGTCGAGGCCCCGGACGAGCTGGGCGTCTCCGTGGGCGCCATCGACATCCCGGACCTGCCCGCCGTGCCCGCACCGCTGCGCGGTCGCCAGGTGCTGCACGTGCGGCTCGTCGACGCGACGCCGGAGGGCAAGGCGGCGGCCGACGCCGCGGAACGCCTCGGCGCGGCGGGCGAGGTGCTGCTCGGCGGTGTCCGCGCGATGCCGTACCCGGAGAGTGGCTCGATCTTCGCCGAGCCCGAGGCGCCGCACGCCTACCGGGGCACCAACGCGCTGGTCGAGGACCTCGACGACGCGACGCTGGCGGAGGTCGTCGGAGCGGCGGGCACCGCCGCGGTGCCGTGCGTCGTCGACGTCCGACGCCTCGGCGGGGCGCTGAGCCGGGCGCCTGAGGTGCCCGACGCCGTGTCGTTCCGGAACGCCGGGTGGATCGTGCGCGTGCTCTCGGCCACCGATGGGCACAGCGCGGCCGCCGTCGACGCGACGCACGACGCCGTGCTCCGACCGCTGAACACGATCGGTCGCAGCGCCGGGTTCCTCTACGGGCCCGTGCCCGCCACGCCGGAGGAGCTGCACGAGCCCGACGTCCTGGCCGGTTTGCGACGCCTGCGTGAGCGCGTCGACCCCGACCGTCGGTTTGCTGCGATGAGCCGCATCGCGACGTAGGGTCCGGGCATGGCCATCGCATCGACGAACCCGGCGACCGGCGAGCTGCTCCAGAGCTTCGACGCCCTCACCGAAGCGCAGATCGACGAGAAGCTCGCGACGGCGGCCGCGGCGTTCCGGAGCTACCGGACCACGACGTTCGCCGAGCGCGCCGACTGGCTCCGCAGGGCCGCCGACATCCTGGACGCCGAGGCCGACGCGCTGGGCAGGCTGGCCACCCTGGAGATGGGCAAGACGCTCGCCTCCGCGGTCGCCGAGGTCGGCAAGTGCGCCAAAGGCTGCCGCTGGTACGCCGAGCACACCGAGGCCCTGCTGGCCGACCAGCCGCACCCGTTCGACGGCGCGAAGGTGTTCACCCGCTACGAGCCGCTCGGCCCGGTGCTCGCGATCATGCCGTGGAACTTCCCGTACTGGCAGGTGTTCCGCTTCGCCGCACCCGCGCTCATGACGGGCAATGTCGGGCTACTGAAGCACGCGTCCAACGTCCCCCAGTGCGCGCTCGCCATCGAGGACGTGCTCGTGCGGGCGGGCTTCCCGCAGGGGGTGTTCCAGACGCTCCTGGTCGGCTCGGGTGCCATCGAAGCGATCATCGAGGACCCCCGGGTGCGCGCGGTGACGCTCACCGGCAGCGAGGCCGCGGGCCGGGCCGTCGGGGCCACCGCGGGCCACACGATCAAGCCGAGCGTGCTCGAGCTGGGCGGCAGCGACGCGTTCATCGTGATGCCGTCCGCCGACCTCGACACGGCCGTCGCGAAGGCCGTGCACTCGCGCACCCTCAACAACGGCCAGTCGTGCGTCAACGCCAAGCGGTTCATCGTGCACGAGGAGATCGCCGACGAGTTCGTGTCCCGCATGGTCGCGAAGTTGGAGTCGCTCAAGGTCGGCGACCCGATGGACGCGGCCACCGAGATGGGCCCGCTGTCCAGCCCGGACGCGGTCGAGGAGATCGACCGGCAGGTGCAGGAGACGGTGGCCGCGGGCGCTCGCCTGCTCACCGGCGGCAAGCCGCTCGGCGGCCGCGGCAGCTTCTACCCGCCCACGCTGCTCACCGACATCCCCGACGGCTCGCCGGGGCACAACGAGGAGCTGTTCGGCCCGGTGGCCCTGGTCTGGCGGGCCCGCGACGTCGACGACGCCATCCGGATCGCGAACGACTCCGACCTCGGCCTGGGCGGCAGCGCCTGGACCAGCGACCCCGCCGAGCAGGAGCGGTTCGTCACCGAGGTCGACACGGGCATGATCTACATCAACCATTTCACGGAGTCCACGCCGGAGGTGCCGTTCGGCGGCACGAAGAACTCCGGGTACGGACGGGAGCTGGCCGAGTACGGCCCGAAGTCGTTCGTCAACGCCAAGACGGTGTGGATTGCGGGAAACTGATCATCCACATTGCTCCGAATGGCCGGTTTTCCGACGCTGGGGCCGGGAACTCCAGAGCATGACCAGCACGTCGGACGACAACACGTTCGCCGAGATCGTCGGCACGGACGTGGAGACCAGCGACCGGCTCGCGGCGATCGACCACCAGATCGCCACCCTGAACGCCCGGGTGAAGGCGACCAGCCCACGCTTCGCCGCACTGGTCCCGCACTACCGGGCCGACATCGACGCGCTCCTCGACCTGCGCCTCTGGCTCACCGAGCTGGCGGTCTGAGCCCCCTCAGCGGCGCGCCTGGCCGACCACGGCCAGCTCGGCGCGGAACCAGCCGCGCAGGAGCAGGAGCGAGAGACCCGCGGTGAGCGCGGCGGCGCAGATGCCGGCGGCCAGCGTCAGCAGGTCGGAGCCGAGCGGACGCACGAGATCGGCGACACCGGCCGTCGCGAGCACCGTGGCCGCCAGGGCGGGCAGGTGCTTCCCGTACATCCGCAGGGTGGCGCCCATCAGCCCGGCCGAGACGCGCGCCGAGAAGTGCAACATCACCAGGAAGTGCGCGACGATCGCCACGGCGGCGCCGACGGCCACCCCGTCGACGCCCGCCGCCCGCGCCCCGACGGCGCAGAACACCACTACTTCGGCGGCGTAGAGCCACTGCCGCCACGCCGCCCGGTAGACCGCACCCGTCGCGCGGGTCAGCGAGGTGCTGATCTTGTACGTCGTGCGGGGAAGCAGCACAACCGCGAAGACCTGCAGCGGGAGCACCACGGCGCCCCACTGCGCGCCGAGCAGCACCCGCACGACCTCCGGCGCCAGCACGTAGAGCAGCACCGACGCGGGGGCGGCGACCAGCGCGATGAGGGACGCGGAGCGCACGTAGGCGGCGCGCAGCCGTTCGCCGTCGTCGCGCACGCGCGCCATCGCGGGGAACAGCACCTTGTCCGCCGCGCCGCCGATCACCGCCGCCGGTTGGGACAGCAGGTTGTAGGCGCGGGAGTAGACGCCGAGCGGCCCGGTGCCGAGCACGCTCGCCACGACGAAGTTGTCGGCGTTCTGCGCTCCCCAGTTGCCCAGCTGGGTCAGCGAGTAGCCGGAGCCGAAGCCGATCATCGGCCGGAGGCAGGCCAGTGCCGCGCGGGGCGGGAGCAGCCGGAGGGCGGGCCGGGCCAGTGCGAGATAGCCGACGGCGGTGACCGCACCGGCCGCGACCGCCCCCCACGCCAGCGCGTACGGGCCGAAGCCCGCGAGCGCCAGCGCCACGCTCACCCCGATCGTCGCGGGCCCGGCAGCGAGGAGGTCGACGACGGCGAGCGGCCGGAACCGCAGCCGTCGCTGCAGCAGCCCGCTCGGCACCGCGGCGATGCCCGCGAGCAGCAGCGTGGGCGCGAGCAGCGGCAGCAGTCCCGAGTCGGCGGGCAACCCGACCAGCGGGCCCAGAACGGGTGCGCACAGCGCGAGCGCGACGGCGAGCACCAGCGCGACGAGCACCGAGAACGTGAACGCCGCGCTGACGTCGTCGTCGGTGAGCTCGCGGCGCTGGACCAGCGCGGCCGAGACGCCTACCTGGGTCAGCAGCTGCGCGAGCCCCACCACGAGGAGCGCGGCGGCCACCGAGCCGAACTCCACCGGGGTCAGCAGGCGGGCCAGCACGATCGTCGCGGCGATCTGCAGCACGGCCTGGCCCGCCGAGCCGGTGAAGGCCCAGACGAACCCGCGCACGGTCCGCGTCGTGAGCGACGGCGCCTTCCGCTCGGTCACCACCGTCGGCTTCATCGGCCGCGCCGCAGTGCCGTGTGCAGCCGCCCGCCTGTCGCCAGGGCCGCGTACCAGCCGAGCTGGGTCGCGACCCGGCGGGGACCGTCGCCCCGGCGGGCCGGGCCGAGCAGCCGCTCGATCGGCAGCCCGGCGACCGCGGGGTGGAAGACCGAGTTGCCGACGCCCCGGGTCAGCGCGAGCCGCGGGAGGTCGATGTTCGCGGCCAGCTCGGCGGGCAGCGAGCGATAGGTCCAGGCGCTCTGCGCGGGCGGGGGCGTGACCTCGAAGTTCGTGTACGGCATGACGAACTCCAGGTCGAGGACCTTCAGCCCGGCCGTCGGGTCGGACACGAGGTTCTGGGGCGAGAGGTCCAGCATGAACAGGCCTCGGCTGTGCAGGGTGCGCGCGAACTCGGCCAGCGCCCGGGTGGCCCACGGCCGCAGCTGGTCGATCCCGCCGAAGCCCGGCAGGGGTCGCACCCGGTGGGCGCCGTCGTCGGTGTACTCCGTGGTCAGCAGCCAGTTCGGCCCGTGATCCAGCAGGTGCGGCACCAGCGGCTGGTCCGCCAGCAGGGTGCGGGCGGACAGCTCGCGGCGGTAGAACTCCATCGCGCCGGGCCGGAAGATCTTGCACACGCTCCGGCCGTACTGCGGGTGGTCGACGAGCGCGACGCGGGCCCGGAAGCCGGGCGAGTCCGCCCCCAGCATGCGGATCACCGGGAACGGGATGGTGCACACGTCACCCAGTGTCTCGACCCGCTCCAGCACGCGGTCGCGCAGAGCGGCGTCGTTGAGCACGTTGAGCATGTCCAGCGCGGCCTCGGGCCCGACGGTGTAGCGCACGACGTCGTCCACGGGCGGCCGGTCGCGCCACAGGCGCCGCGTCGTGTGCCAGGCCACCGCGTCGATCCGCCGCGCGACCCGACGCGCCGCGTCACCGTCGCCGGGGACCGGGGGCACGTCGCACGCCACGACGAGCGTGTGCGGGGCGCCCGCGGCGGGCGGGAAACGGCGGCCCGGCCCGAGGCGGCGGGCGACCGCCGTGCGGCCCGGCGCGTCGAGCCGCACGATCTCCAGCACCTCGAGGCCACGGGCGATGCCCGCCACCGGCTCCGACAGCGGCACGGCCCAACGCTCGGGCACGACGAAGACGCACAGTCCCATCCATGACGACGGTATTAGGCCATCGTCGTTAACGAGCTGCTCCGTTTGGACTTCCTCGGTGGCGGCCACCGGCGGAGCGTAGGGCCAAGCGCGAACTCAGCGTAAACCGGGTCTGACTCCGCGTGACCGGACTACTCTTTACCGGTGGATGCGTTGGCCGGGCTGCTGGACGGGCCCCGGGCGCGCGGGGCGTTCCTGTTGCGGTGCCTGTTCGACCCGCCGTGGAGCCTGCGCATCGAGGACGAGGCGCCGCTCGCGCTCACGGCCGTGGCTCGGGGCCGCGCCCACGTGTGGTCCGACGACGGCGAGTCGGTCGTGCTGGAGACCGGCGACCTGCTGATCACCCGCGGGCCGCGGCCGTACACCGTCGCGCACGTGCCGGGCACTCCCCCGCACGCGGTCATCAAGCCGGGCCCGCGCTGCGTCGCCCTCGACGGGCACGAGCTGCGGGAGGAGATGGCACTGGGCGTCCGCAGCTGGGGCAACAGCAGCACCGGGGAGACCGTACTGCTCACCGGCGCCTACCACCTCGAGGGCGAGGTGAGCCGCCGCCTCATCCGGGTGCTCCCGCACCTGCTCGTGCTGACATCGCGCGACTGGGCCACGCCGCTGGTGCCGTTGCTGGCGGAGGAGATCGTCAAGGACGAGCCGGGCCAGGAGGCGGTCCTCGACCGGCTGCTTGACCTGCTGCTGATCGCCGCGCTGCGCACCTGGTTCGCGCGGCCCGACACCCCGACGCCTGCCTGGTACCGCGGCTACGGCGATCCGGTCGTCGGCCGGGCGCTCCGGTTGCTGCAGCACCACCCGGCGCGGGGCTGGACGGTGGCCGCGCTCGCCGCGGAGACCGGGGTGTCGCGGGCGGCGCTGGCCCGCCGGTTCACCGAGCTGGTCGGCGAGCCGCCGATGACGTTCCTCACGGGCTGGCGCCTCGCGCTCGCCGCCGACCTCCTCCGCGAGCCCGACACCGGGCTCGCCGCCGTCGCCCACCAGGTCGGCTACGCCACGCCGTACGCGCTGAGCACCGCCTTCAAGCGCGCGCACGGCGTGAGCCCGCGCGAGTACCGCGAAGCCCGCGCCTAGCGCGGGTACCGGCTCGCCCGCTCCACGACGTTGAGGTCGAGGTGGTTGCGCATGTACTGGCCGCCGCCGTCGTTCGGTGGGGTGTACTCCCACGGCGTCACGGTGCCGGTGCGCAACGCGGCGTTGACGAGCCTGCGCCGCGCCTGGTCGGCGACCACGTCGGCGTGGAGGGCGTCCATGTCCCAGTCGCGTTCGACCCGGGCGCGCAGCTCCTTGACGGGCACCGCCCAGTCCGGGTCCGCCGCCAGGTTGACCCGCTCCTGCGGATCGGCGGCGAGGTCGTAGAGCTGGTCGGGATCGACCGGCGAGTGCACGTACTTCAGGTCACCCCGGCGGATCATGACGATCGGCGCGATCGCCCCCTCGCCCAGGTACTCCCCCACCACCTCGCGCTCGGCCTGCGGGCCGCCCGCGCACAGGTCGAGCAGCGACCGTCCGGCCGACGGCTCCAGGCGTTCGGGAGCCGCGGCGCCGACCAGGTCGGTGACGGTCGGCAGCACGTCCACGAGCGACACCGGCGCGCCGATCCGCTTGGGCGAGAACAGCTTCGGCGCGTGCACGATCATCGGCACGCGGGCCGAACCCTCGAAGAAGTTCATCTTGTACCAGAGCCCGCGCTCGCCGAGCATGTCGCCGTGGTCGGCGAGCAGCACCACCACGGTGTCGTCGGCGACGCCGAGCGCGTCGAGGGTGCCGGTGAGGCGCGCGGTCCACTCGTCGAGGTAGGAGATGTTGCCGTAGTAGGCGCGCCGCGCGTTGCGCACGTCCTGGGGGCTGATCTGCACCTCGTCCATCGCGCTGACCTTCCGCAGCCGCGCGGTGTGCGGGTCGAGCGGCACGTCGTCCGCGCCGACCGTCGGCAGCGGGATGTCGCGGTCCTCGTACAGGTCCCAGTAGCGGCCGCGGGTGACGTAAGGGTCGTGCGGGTGGGTGAAGCTGACCACGAGCAGCCACGGCCGCGGGTCGTCGGCGCGGGCCAGGTCGTGCAGCGCGCGCACGCCCTGGTGGCCGACCTCGTCGTCGAAGAGCAGCTGGTTGGTGACCTCCGCGACCCCGGCCTTGGTCACCGAGTCCATGTTGTGGAACCACCAGTCGATGCGCTCGTCGGGGTTGAGCCAGTCCGGCGTCCACCCGAAGTCGGCCGGGTAGATGTCGGTGGTGCGCCGCTCCTCGAAGCCGTGCAGCTGGTCGGGCCCGACGAAGTGCATCTTGCCGTCGAGCACCGTGCGGTAGCCGCCGATCCGGGCGTAGTGCGCGAACGTCGGGATCGTGCTGGCCAGGTAGGCCGCGTTGTCGTAGCCACGGGTCGCCGAGGGCAGCAGGCCGGTCATCATGCAGTAGCGCGCGGGTGTGCACAGCGGCGAGTTCGAGTACGCCGCGTCGAAGACCACGCCTTCGCGGGCGAGCCGGTCGATCGTCGGCGCCTGTGTGACGGGGTTGCCGTAGCAGCCCAACGCCGACGGCGTGAGCTGGTCGTACATCACGATCAAGATGTTGGGCCGCGCGTTCATGACGACAGTGTGCGCTTGCGCAGCAGGTAGGTGTCCATGATCCAGCCCGCCTCCGCGCGGGCCGCCGCCCGCCGCGCCACGATCTCGTCGGCCACTGCCCGCAGATCGCCCGCGACGAGGATCTGGCGGGGCGTGCCCAGGTAGGCACCCCAGTAGATGTCCAGGTCGGTGTCGGGCAGCCCGGCGAAGGCGCAGCGGCCGTCCAACATGACCACGACGTCGGGCACGTCGGCGGGCATCCCGCGCTCGGCCAGCCTGCGCCCGGTGGTGATCAGCACCGGCTCGCCGACCCGGTTGAGGATCAGCCCGTGCGCCGCGGCCAGGGCCTGCACGCTGCTGATCCCCGGGATCGACACGACCTCGACCTGCGGGAGCAGCCGCAGCGTGCCGTCGTACAGCGCGGGATCGCCCCACACGAGGAACGCGCCCACGCCGCCGTGCGGCAGCTCGGCGGCGATCATGGCGGCGTACGCGTCGGCGCGGGCCGCCTGCCAGGCCGCCACCTCGGCCGGGTAGTCGGCCGGGTCGCGGTCGCGCGCCACCTCAGGCGCCGTGACGACGCGGTGCTCGGGGCGGGCGTGTCGGGCCAGCAGCGTGTCGCGCAGCGCGGCCAGGTCGGGCACCCCCTTGTCGATCTCGAAGAACACCTCGGCGCGGCCGATCGCCGCCGCCGCCTGCAGCGTGAGGTGCTCGGGGTCGCCCGCCCCGATGCCGATCACCAAGACCGTTCTACTCACCTTCGAGGTCGCCCTCGGACTCCAGGTAGGCCTGGCGCAGGGCGTCCAGCGTGGCCTCTTCGGGGTGCTCCCACAGGCCGCGGTCGACGGCTTCGAGCAGCCGTTCGCTCATCCCGTGCAGCGCCCAGGGGTTGGACTCCTCCAGGAACTTGCGGTTCACCGGGTCCAGCACGTACTCGGCGGTGAGCTTCTCGTACTGCCAGTCGGCGACCACGCCGGTGGTGGCGTCCCAGCCGAAGAGGTAGTCGACGGTGGCGGCCATCTCGAACGCGCCCTTGTAGCCGTGGCGCCGCATCGCGTCCATCCAGCGCGGGTTCACCACACGGGCCCGGAACACGCGGGCGGTCTCCTCGTGCAGCGTGCGGGTGCGCACCGCCTCGGGACGGGTGGAGTCGCCCACGTACGCGGCGGGCGCGGCGCCGGTGAGCGCGCGGACCGTGGCCACCATGCCGCCGTGGTACTGGTAGTAGTCGTCGGAGTCGGCGATGTCGTGCTCGCGGGTGTCGGTGTTCTTGGCCGCCACGGCGATCCGCCGGTAGGCCGCCTCCATCGCGCCGCGGGCGGGCACGCCGTCGAGGCCGCGGCCGTAGGCATAGCCGCCCCAGGTGGTGTAGACCTCGGCGAGGTCCTTGTCGTCGCGCCAGCTGCGCGACTCCATCAGCTGCAGGAGCCCCGCCCCGTAGGTGCCCGGCTTCGACCCGAAGATCCGGATCGGGCGATCGCCGTCGTCGTGGGCCCGCACGAAGTTCCGGTCGGCGGGCTCGTCCAGGGCGGCGACGAGCTGCACCGCGTCGTCGAGCAGCGCCAGCACGTGCGGGAAGGCGTCGCGGAAGAAGCCCGAGATGCGCACGGTGACGTCGATGCGGGGGCGGTCGAGCTCGTCGAGGGGGATCACGTCGAGGGTGGTGACGCGGCGGCTGGCCTCGTCCCACACCGGGCGCACGCCGAGCAACGCGAGCACCTCGGCCACGTCGTCGCCGGAGGTGCGCATCGCGCTGGTGCCCCACACCGACAGCCCCACGCTGCGCGGGTGCTCGCCGTGCTCGGCGAGGTAGCGGGCGACCAGCGACTCGGCCATGGCCTGCCCGGTCTCCCACGCCAGCCGTGACGGCACCGCCTTGGGGTCGACGGAGTAGAAGTTGCGGCCGGTGGGCAGGACGTTGATCAGCCCGCGCAGCGGCGAGCCCGACGGACCCGCGGGCACGAAACCGCCGTCAAGGGCGTGGAGCACGCGACCCAGCTCCTCGGCTGTGCCCGCGAGCCGGGGCACCACCTCGGTGCCGGCGAAGCGGAGCACGCGCTCGACGTCGGTGGCCCTCGTCGCCCCTTGGGCCTGGACCGCCGCAGCTCTCTGGGCCGTGGGGGTGGCGGCTGCGGCGGTCGCCGCGTCGTCGGCGGTCGCCGCGTCGTCGGCGGTCGCCGCATCGTCAGCGGTCGCCGCATCGTCGGCGGTCGCCGCGTCGTCGGCGGTCGCCGCGTCTGTGGCCACGGAAGCGGCCACGACGGGCGCCGCGGCGGGGTCCCACCCGGCGGCCTCCATCGCGGCCACCAGCGCGCGGGCCCGCTCCTCGACGGCGTCGACCTCGGCCTTGGGCGCGTCCTCCGCCAGGCCGAGCGCCTCGCGCAGGCCGGGCAGGCTCACCTCGCCGCCCCACATCTGGCGGGCCCGGAGCATGGCCAGCACCAGGTCGACGCGCACCTCGCCGGTCGGGGCGGCGCCGAGCACGTGCAGGCCGTCGCGGATCTGCACGTCCTTGATCTCGCACAGCCAGCCGTCGACGTGCAGCAGCATCTCGTCGAAGACGTCCTCGTCGGGGCGGTCGGCCAGGCCCAGGTCGTGGTCCATGCGCGCGGCCTGCATGAGCGTCCAGATCTGCTGGCGGATCGCGGGCAGCTTGGCCGGGTCCAACGCGGCGATGTTGGCGTGCTCGTCGAGGAGCTGTTCGAGCCGGGCGATGTCGCCGTAGGTCTCGGCCCGCGCCATGGGCGGGATGAGGTGGTCCACCAGCGTGGCGTGCGCCCTGCGCTTGGCCTGGGTGCCCTCGCCGGGGTCGTTGACCAGGAACGGGTACACGAGCGGCAGGTCGCCGAGCGCGGCGTCGGTGCCGCAGGAGGCGCTCATCCCCATCGTCTTGCCGGGCAGCCACTCCAGGTTGCCGTGCTTGCCGAGGTGCACGATCGCGTCGGCGCCGAACCCGCCCTCGGCCTGCGGCGCGGCCAGGTAGCGGTAGGCGCCCAGGTAGTGGTGCGACGGCGGCAGGTCCGGGTCGTGGTAGATCGCCACCGGGTTCTCGCCGAAGCCGCGCGGCGGCTGCACCATCAGCAGCACGTTCCCGGCGGCGAGCGCGGCGACGACGATGTGCCCGTCGTCCACGTACAGCTCCCCCGGCGCCGGGCCCCAGTGCTCCTCGACGCGCGCCCGCAGGTCCGCGGGGAGGCCCGCGAACCAACCGCGGTAGCGGTCCGCGGCGATCCGGATCGGGTTGCCCGAGAGCTGTTCCTCGGTGAGCCAGTCGGGGTCCTGACCGCCCGCCGCGATCAGGGCGTGCATCAGCGCGTCGCCGTCGTGCGCGGCCACCCCGGGCAGCTCCCCCACCTCGTAGCCCGCCTCGGCCATCGCGTGCAGCAGCGCCACCGCGCTGGCCGGCGTGTCGAGGCCGACGGCGTTGCCGATGCGGGCGTGCTTGGTGGGGTAGGCGGACATCATCAGCACGATCCGCTTGTGCGCGTTGGGGATCCGGCGCAGCCGGGCGTGCCGCACGGCGATCCCGGCCACGCGGGCGGCGCGTTCCGGGTCGGGGACGTACACGGTGAGCCCGTCGGCGTCGAACTCCTTGAAGGAGAACGGAACCGTGATGAGCCGCCCGTCGAACTCGGGCACGGCGACCTGCGTGGCGACGTCGAGCGGCGACAGCCCCTCGTCGCTGCCCGCCCACGTGGCGCGGCTGGTGGTGAGGCAGAGGCCCTGCAGGATCGGCACGTCGAGCGCGGCGAGCTCGGCGACGTCCCAGGCCTCGTCCTCGCCGCCTGCCGAGGCACCCGCGGGCTTCGTGCCGCCCGCCGCCAACACGGTGACGACCATGGCGTCCGCGGCGGCGAGCGTGCGCAACAGCGCGGGCTCGGCCTGGCGCAGCGACGCGCAGTAGACGGGGAGCGGGCGCGCCCCGGCGTCCTCCAGCGCGGTGCAGAGCGCCTCGACGTAGGCGGTGTTGCCCGCGAGCTGCTGGGCCCGGTAGTAGAGGACGGCGACGACCGGGCCGTCAGTGTTGTCGAAATCGCGGTTGTCGACCTCGCGCGCGACCCGTTCGAAGACCCCCCACGACGGCAGCTCGACGGGCGGGTCGAAGCCCTGCCCGGTGAACAGCAGCGTGTCGGAGAGGAAGGCGTGCAGCTGGCCGAGGTTGGCCGGGCCGCCCTGCGCCAGGTAGGTGTGCGCCTCCGCGGCGACGCCCGCGGGCACCGTCGACTGCTCCATCATCTCCGCGTCCGGGGCCTGCTCGCCGCCCAGCGCCACCACCGGCAGGCCCGACGCGCGGAGCGCGGCCAGCCCGTCGGGCCAGGCGCGGGCGCCGCCGAGGATCCGCACGACGACGACGTCGGCCCCGTCCAGCAGGGCGGGCAGTTCCCCGGCGGGGGTGCGGGCCGGGTTGGCGAGCCGGTAGCCCGCGCCCGAGGCGCGCGCCGAGAGCAGATCGGTGTCCGATGTGGACAGCAGCAGGACGCCCATGGGGAGTGCCTTCCTCCCGATCCTCGTCGGGCTGGCGGTGCGCGGCGTGCGGGGCAGTGTCCTGGCTCCCGGATCGTCGCGCGCCCCGGCCTTCCGGGCGCCGTTGATCTTCTGGCTGCCCGTGGCCATCGGCGGGGTCTGCTCCCCGGTGACAGTGGCGGGACCGCTCCGGATTCACACCGGATTCCTGGCCGCCGCTCGCCGTATCGAGTTGTCGGTCCGGGCCACTCTCCGGTCCGCCACGACGGCCCGTCAAGCCCTGTGACGGTTCGCTCGTCGGAGGGCGGGCCGCGACGGGAGGCGCTTACAGTGTGGCCGTGCCTTCCCGCCCCGACGCCTGTCCCGGGGTGTTCGCCCTGCACGACGCGGCCGACGGCGCGCTCGCCCGGGTGCGGCTACCGGGTGGCGCGATCGACGCCGCGGCGCTGCGGGTGGTGGCCGACTGCGCCGAGGAGCTCGGTGACGGCGCCGTCCACCTGACCTCGCGCGGCAACGTGCAGCTGCGCGGGCTGCGCCGCGACGACGCCCGACTGGCCGCCCGGCTGGCCGCGGCCGGGCTGCTGCCGTCGGCGACGCACGAACGGGCCCGCAACCTGCTCGCCTCCCCGCTGTCCGGGATCGCGGGCGGGCTCGCCGACGTGCGCGACCTCGCCCGCGAGCTGGACCGCGGGCTGTGCGCGCGCCCGGCGCTGGCCGCGCTGTCGGGCCGGTTCCTGTTCGCGCTCGACGACGGCGGCGGCGACGTGGCCGCCGAAGACCCCGACCTGTGCTGGCAGGCCGTCGGCCCCGAC
>DATAOO010000186.1:0-18784 GCA_036265695.1 Pseudonocardia sp.
GCTCGCCGGTTCTGCGGGTGCGGTGGCGGGGGCCGGTCCGGCTGGAGCGGCGGCGCTCGCCGGTTCTATGGGTGCGCTGGCGGGGGCCGGTTGTCCCGGCGCGGGAGCGTACGCGGGTTCTGCCGGCGCGGCGGCTCGCGCCGGCTTTGTGGGCGCGGCGGCGCGCGCCGGTTGCGCGGGTGCGGCGGCGTGCGCCGGTTGTCCTGGCGCGGCGGCGTCGGCCGGTTCTGTTGGCGAAGCGGTATGGCCCGGTTCTGCTGGCGCGCCCGCGCGTCCGGGTTCCGCTCCGCCCACCGCTCGTTCGCCCGCGGGCCGCTGCGCCTGCGCCGCAGCCGCGGCGGAGGTCTGCGGTGCGCGCCCGACCGTCGAGTCGGCGCGGCTCCCGGCCTCATCGGTGTCGAGCAGCGACGTCAACGCGATGGATCGCATCCGTACGGCCTGGTTCGGGCGCGGGTCCGCGTCCGCGGCGGGCTCGGGCGAGAGGCCGGACGGGGCCGCGTAGGCCGGTGCGCTGCCGTCGGCCGCCCCGTCGTGCTGGGCGAAGATGGCGGACACGTGCGCCTCGGGCGGCTCGGGCTGGACGACGGCCGCCACCAGGGCGGCACAGGCCGCGACCCCTGCCACCGGGATGGCCCGCACCGACCAGCGGACCACCGCGGCGTTGCGCAGCAGCGCGGTGGGGGGCGGCGCAGGGATCTGCTCGGGGAGCCGGGCGGCGGTGTCGGCGAGCGCCTCCGCGACCCAGTCGAAGCTCAGGTCCGTGCCGTCGAGATCGTGGGGCTCCGACCACTCCAGCGAGCCTGCCAGCGCCCGGAAGCCGTCGTCGAGCAGCAGTTCGATGTGCTCGGCCGAGGAGCCGCTGAGCGCCGAGAGGTGCCGCACCGACACCCCGCCCATGTAGTGCAGCACCAGTGCCCGCCGCTGCACCCGGGGCAACCGCTGCAGCGCAGCCACGACGACGGTGTCCGCGACCACGGACGCACCGGTGAGCTCTTCGACAGCGTCGCTCGCTTGCTGGGAGCGCACGGGCGTGGTGCTCTCCCGCTCGGCCGCGATGAGCACGGCGGTCCAGCGCACCCGCACCAGGACATCGGCCGTGTTGCGCAGCGACGACCAGGAGCGCCACACGCGCGCCAGCGTCGCGGCCGCGGCCGCCCGGGTGACCTCGGCGTCGCCGGTGATCGCCACGGTCTGGGCGGCGAGCTGCGGGTACGCCAAAGCGTGGAACGCCGTGAACTCATCGCGAAGACCGCGGGCCCCTCGCACCCCAAACCCCCGAATGGTTGCGGTCGGTGTAATGCCCCAGCTCAAAGTCGCCCGCGAAGGGTGATTCGTTACCCCGTCGGAGGGAAAAGTGTGTGATCGTCGGTGAGCGGCAGTGTGAGCGTTCCTCCCCGGACCCGGTGGGTCACCGGCACGAGCCCCACCGCGTCGGCCGGTGGCTCGCCGGTGCCGTTGTTGCGCAGGAAGCGCGGGTGCGCGCCGCCCGCAACCAGCAGGGCGAGCCGGTGCCCGGCCGCGACGCGGTGGAAGCACGGGTCGAGCTCCACCGCGAGCGGTCCGACGGCGGGTTCGCGCCTGCGCATCCCGTCGGCGACGTTGTGCGCCCGACCGTTCGGGGCGACGTCGCAGAGGCGGAGGAACACGTCGGCGTGCGGGGGGTCGGCGGCGTGGTCCAGCTCGACGCGGGCCGAGCCCGCGATGACCAGGTCGCGGTCGAGCGGCGGCGTCGTGAACGTGACGACGTCGGGGCGGGCGGCCAGCCGCCGGTTGTCCCGGACCCCCGCGTCCGGGGTGAGCAGGCGACCGCCCACCGCGGGGGTCGGGTCGGCCGGGTCGTAGCGGAACTCCACGCAAGCGGGCGGGGCCGGATCGCCCAGGGCCGTCGCGGGTTCGGACGGCTCGTCCGGATGGGAGGTGGCGCTCTCGGCCCCGCCGTCGGAGAGCCTGCCGCCCGCGCCGAGCAGCCACTGGCGTGGCGTGGTCGGGGGCGGCCACTCCGGCAGCTCCCACCAGCGCCCGTCGCCGGTGCGGGCCACCCGCACCGGCGCCCGGCGCGTGCGGCCGGTGGCGCCCGCGAGGTGCTCGTCGAGCCACGCCAGGGTCTCCCGGGCGACGGTCGCGGCTCCCCGGGTGCCGATGGCGAGGTGCGTCCACGGGCCGACCGTCAGGCCGACGTCCACGCCGCGCTCGGCCAGCGCCCGGTACTGCGCGACGGTCTGCTCGAGGAACAGGTCTTGCCAGCCGCCGACGAGCAGCGTGGGCACCGTGGAGCGGGCGAGCGCCGCCGTGGCCCGCTTGTCGTCCCAGAACGGGTCGGTGAGGTCGGGGTGCGCGAGCCACGGGCGGAACCAGGGCGCACGGCCGCCGAACAGCGTGTCGACGGCGTCCGCGGGCGGGAGCCCGTTGTGCGCCGAGGCCAGCCGCCGCTTGGCGGTGACCCCGCGCGCGATCGTCGCGAGCAGGCCGCCCGTCTCCTGGTGCAGGATCAGATCGCTCCACGCGAGGAAGCCCTGGAACGCGAACGCCCCGCTGCTGTACACCGACGCCGCGAAGTCGTGCGGCGCGACGAGCACCACCGCGGCGCGCAGCTCCGGCGGCGGGTCGGTCATCAACGTCCACTGCGTCCAGCCGAGGTACGAGGCGCCGTAGGTGGCGAGCCTGCCGTCGAACCACGGCTGCTCGCGCAGCCACGCCACGGTGTCGTGGCCGTCGCGCTCCTCACTGACCATCGGGTCGAACACGCCGCCCGACCCGAAGGTGCCCCGCACGCTCTGCACCAGCACGTGGTAGCCGCGGACGGCGAGCACCCGCGACCCGACGGCATCCATCGCCGCCCGCCGTCCGTAGGGGGTGCGGACGAGCACGGTGCCGAGCGGGTGGTCGGTGGCGGGCACGTGGTGCTCGGCCAGCAGCACGGCGCCGTCGCGCATCGGGATGCGCTCCTCGCGGCGCTCCGCTCCGGTACGGGGTTGCGGCAGGCCGAGCAGGCGGGTGGCAATCCGGTCGGCGATCACCACCCGACCGTACAAAACCGGTGTGCCACACCCGGGTGAACCGCCACCGACGCTGTAACTCCGGGGCCGCGCCCGCCGACAAACCGGACATGACCACGATCACTCCACTCCCCACGGCGACCGAAGACGTCGCGCTGGCCGACGAGCGGGTGGCGGGCGCGCTCATCGGGCTCGTCTTCGCCGCCGTCGTCGTCGCGTTCCTCGTGGGACTGTTCCTCTTCTGATCCACCGCTTCGCGCGGCGGTCGTTCATCGCCCGGCGAGCCGGGCGCGCCGCCGTCGCAGGTGGGTGAGCTGGGCGTCGTCCTGGGGGATCGCCAGCGCGGCGCGGTAGGCCGTGTCGGCTTCGTCGACGCGGTTGAGCCGGGCCAGCAGCTCCGCACGGGCGGCGTGCCAGAGCGGGTAGCCGCTGAGCTCGCCCACCGCGTCCACCGCCGCCAGCCCGGCCGCCGGGCCGTCCCGCTCACCCACCGCGACCCCGCGGTTGAGCCGGGCCACCGGTGTGTCGGCCACGGTGAGCAGCACGTCGTACCAGGACACGACGGCGGCCCAGTCGGTGTCGGCCCAGGTCGGCGCCAGCGCGTGGCAGGCGGCGATCGCGGCCTGCACGACGTACGGGTCGGGCACGTCGGGGGTGCGGCGCAGGCCCTCGCCGACCAACAGCACGCCCTCCTCGACGAGGTCGCGCCGCCACCGTCCGCGGTCCTGGTCGGCGAGCAGCACCGGCGTCCCGTCGGCGCGGTGCCGGGCGGCGCGCCGGGAGTCCTGCAACAGCTCGAGCGCGAGCAGCCCCAGCACCGACGGCTCGCCGGGCATCAGTTCGCGGAGCAGCCGGGTGAGCCGCACCGCCTCGTCGACGAGGTCGGGCCGCGGCGTCCCCGTCGGCGCGTACCCGGTGGTGAACAGCAGGTAGACGACGGCCAGCACGCCGCGCAGCCGGTCGGGCAGCTCGTGGTCGGCGGGCACGGTGTACGGGATCGCCGCCTTCGTGATCTTCTGGCGGGCCCGGGTGAGGCGCTTGGCCATCGTCGCCTCCGGCACGAGCAGCGCCGCCCCCACCTCGGCCACCGAGAGACCGCAGAGCGTCCGCAGGGCCAGCGCCACCTGCGTCTCTACGGCCAACGCCGGGTGGCAGCAGGTGAACACCAGCCGCAGGAGGTCGTCGCGCACGGTCTCCGGGGTCGGGGGGTCGTCCGGTTCGATCACCGACTCGGCCTCCTTCCCGGCGCGCGCCGCCTCGCGGCGGAGGATGTCGATGGCGCGCCGCCGCGCGGTGAGGGTGAGCCACGCCCGGGGTTCCACCGGCACGCCGTCGCGGGGCCACGACTCCAGCGCCCGCACGGCGGCGTCCTGCACGGCGTCCTCGGCGAGCGGCAGGTCGCCGAGGACCCGCGCCAGCGTGGCCAGCACGCGCCTGCCCTCGTCGCGCACGAGGCGGACGAGGGCGGCGCGGGCCTCGGCTTCCGTCACCCGCCGAAATCGATCACCGGTCGCACCTCGACGGCGCCGTCCCACGCGGCGGGGATCTGCGCGGCGACCCGGATCGCCTCGTCGAGGTCGGCGCACTCCAGCAGGTAGAAGCCGGTGAGCGCCTCCTTGGTCTCGGCGTAGGGGCCGTCGGTGGCGATCACGTCGCCGCCCTTGCCGCCCTGCACGCGGACGGTCGTAGCGGTGCTCGTCTGGTACAGCGCCGCACCGCCGCGGATCACGGCCGCGGCGGCCTGGCCGAACTCGTTGTACTCCTTCATGTCGGTCGTGTACTCGGGGAGCGTCCAGTCGACGTCCTTCGAGTAGATGATCGCGGCGTACTGGGGCATGGAGAGCTCCTCTCGGGGTGGACGCCGGGCTCGGCGTCACCCTAGGAACGAACGCGGACCCGGGAAAAGGACACCCGCCCGCATTAGCATTCCGGCCGTGACCGCGCCCGCCCACACCGTGCTCGCCGACGCCGACGGCACGGCCTACGCGTCCCTCCGCAAACGGCCCGTCGACCGCGCCGAGCGGTACGCGCTGGGCAAGCGCCTGCGCGACCGCGTGCCGCGCAAGGCGCTGGGCGACTGGTCGCCGCCGGTCGGGCGTCCCGACCCGGTGCAGCAGATCATGGACTCGCACGAGGGCCGGGTCGGACGGCTCGTGCCGATACGCGTCGGCCGGATGATCGCGTCGCCGTACGGGTTCCTGCGCGGCACCGCCGTCGTGATGGCCGAGGACGTGGCGCACCTGCCCGCCACCGGCATCATGCCGGTCGTCTGCGGCGACTCGCACCTGGGCAACTTCGGCTTCTACGCCTCGCCGGAGCGCGACCTCGTGATCGACCTCAACGACTTCGACGAGGCCCACCCCGGTTGCTGGGAGTGGGACCTGCGCAGGCTGGTAGCGAGCATCTGGGTGGCCGGGCGGGCCAACAACACGAGCGAAGACCAGTGCGCCGCCTCGGTGGAGACGTGCGTGGCGGCCTACCGCGAGGAGGTCCGGTTCCTCGCCGACCAGCCGCTCATGTCGCGCTCGTTCGGCCGCATGGACGTCGACCACCTCGCCGCCGAGAGCGCCAAGCCGCTGCGCAACGAGATCGCCCGGGCCGCCAAGCGCGCACGGCACCGCACGAGCGACCGCGCGCTGCCCCGCTTCACCCAGGAGGTGGCAGGCAGGCGGCGGATCGTGGAGGAGCCGCCGCTCATCACCCGCGTGCCCGACGGCGAGGCCGAGCTGATCGGGGAGGCGCTCGACGAGTACCTGCTCACGCTCTCGCCGCACTGGCGGCGGGTGTTGGGCGGCTACACGATCGTCGACGTCGCGCACAAGGTCGTCGGCGTCGGCAGCGTGGGCCTGCGCGCCTACGTGGTGCTGATGGAGGGCTCCTCGGCGGACGACGTGGTGTTCCTGCAGCTCAAGCAGGCCCGCCGCTCCGTGCTGGCCCGCTACGTCCACGGCGAAGCGGCGTGGCACGCCCACCAGGGGCAGCGGGTGGTGGAGTACCAGCAGGCGCTGCAGACGGTGAGCGATCCACTCCTGGGGTGGACAGGCTTCGAGGGTCGCCAGTACTACGTGCGCCAGTTCCGCAACATGAAGGGCAGCGTGGAGCTGTCCGGCATCGACGCGGCGGCCCTCGTCGACTACGCGGGCGTCGTCGGGCACCTGCTGGCGAAGGGGCATGCCCGCACCAGCGGCGCGTCCATGGTCGCGGGGTACGTCGGCGGCTCGGCCAAGCTCGACGCGGCGATGGTCCGCTTCGCCCGCGCCTACGCCGACCAGACCGAGGCCGACCACGCGGCGCTCGTCAAGGCCGTCGACCGCGGGCTCCTGCCCGTCGAGCGCGGCGTCTAGGCTGCTGCCGCGGCCTCGGGCTGCGGTGCGCCGAGGTCGACCGCGAAGCCGTAGACGGCCTGGTCCATCCGCCGCAGCAGCCGCGTGGCCACCAGGAGCTGCCTGCGCAGCTCGGGCTCGGGGCGGTGGGCGGCGTGCGCCTCGGCCTGGTCCACCGCGCGTTCGGCGGAGACCACCTCGGGGCCCTCGGTGTGCATGAGTAGGGCGCGCAGCCCGTCGACGTTGGTCCGGATCCGGTCGACGGCGGGCAGGAGGGTGTCGGCCCAGTCCGGGGCGCGCGCGACGTCGGAGATCCGCGCGAGCAGCCGCACGTAGTGGTCGACCGCGGTGAACACCCGCACGGCCCGCGCATAGCTGGAACGGCCGCGGCGGCGGGGGAGCGGGTTGTCCAGCGGATGGGCCCGTTTCCGCAGGACACCGAGCGCCGCGTCCAGATCGCGGGCCAGCTCCACCGGCGCGACGGCGACGGGCCGCCCCAGTACGCGGTCGACGGACGCGTCGAGCACGGCGTACGTCGCGGCCACGACGTCGTCGAGCGCGGTGCCGAAAGCCTCGCGGGTGCCGGTGGGCAGGATGAGGAAGCCCGCGAGCATCCCGAGTGTCGCGCCGATCGCGGTCTCCTCGATCCGCAGCACGAGGGTTTCGACGCTGAACTGGCCGATGAGCCCGTAGAGCAGCGCGAGCAGCGCGGTGATCCAGAACGCGAGGAGCCCGGGCGACACGCGCGCGGTGTAGATCGCCAGGAAGAGGCAGATGAGCAGCAGCACCAGCGTCGGCACCACCGCGCCGTCGACGACGAAGGCGAGCCCCATCCCCGCGACGACACCGCCGATCGTGCCGATCACGCGGTCGCGGCCGCGGGTCAGCACGTCGCCGCGGCTGGACGTGCCCGCGAACACGATGAACGCGGCGATCACCGCCCAGTACCAACGGGACGGCGACAGCAGCTCACCGCCGATGATGGCGAGGCTTGTGGCCACCCCGACCTGGATCGCCTGCCGCGTGGTGAGCGCGAGCCCCGGCCGGGCGGCGTCCGCGTCGGGTTCGGCGCTCTCGTCGTCCGCGCTCGGGGCCGCGTCGTCGGCGGGGGCGGTGGGGTGGTGCTTGCGCCCCTCGACGAGCGCGTCCGCCAGCCGCGTCACGGCGAAGGCCACGCGCTGCCCGTCGTCGCCGAGGCCTTCGACCTCGTCCACCAGCGGGGCGACCCGGTGTTGCGCCGCCTCCAGCAGCGCGGGCACGCGGGCCGGTGCCGTGCCGGTCGCGGTGGCGGCGCCGAGCGCGCGCAGGGCGGCCAGCAGCGGGCAGCGCAGCGCGTCCGGCGGCCTGCCCGAGGTCACGACGAGGTAGCGGGCGGTGTCGGCCAGCCGTTCGGCGGCCAGTTCGGCGTCGATCACGTAGACCTCGAGCTCGCGCTCCTCGTCGCGGCGCTCCAGGTGCTCGGCGATGAGCAGCGCGGTCTCGTTGAGCCGGGTGCGGCGGCGCCCGACTTCACGCCGCTCGTCCTCGGTGTCCTCGTCCTCCTCGTCGAGCAGCTCGGCCACCGCGAAGATCAGCGTGTGCACGCGCGCGCGGAACGCCCGCACCAGGCGCTCCAGGGTCTGCTCGGGCTTCTCGGCGAGGAGGTAGCCGCGCACCAGCCAGGCCGATCCGACGCCGAAGGCCGCGGTGAGGACGAGCCAGGGCAAGGCATCGACCTGCGCTCCCAGGAACTGCGAGAAGAAGTACGCCATCACTGCGGCCATGCCGATGGCGAACCCGCGCGGCCCGAAGCGACGGATGTACACCGCGGCCACCATGATCGCCACGAAGACGACGTCGGCCACGATCCGGTGCGGGGCCAGCACCGTGCCGAGCGCAACGGCCGCCGTCGCGGGCAGCACCAGCAGCGCCGTGGTGACCCGGATCCGCTCGACGGCGGCCTCGTTGACCGCGATGTTGCTGACCATCGCCAGCACGGCCGCCATGATCACCACGGTGGGCTGCTCGCCGGTGAGCCGCTGGAGCGCGACCGCCAGTGCGAGCGCGAGGACGATCGACAGCAGCGCCCCCGTCGCCAGGCGCAGCCGGACGAGGCCGGGATCGATCCCCGTCGCGGCGGTGCGCAGCTCGGCCCAACGCGTGCGCCACAGCCCCCGCCACCGCGTCCCCGCACCCGCCACGGGGGCGAGTCTGGCACGGCTGCTAGCTCAGGTTCGGACGTGCGGAGCCCTCGGCGCGGGTGCTGCCGACGCGCCGCGCGGCGAGCGGCGACGCGATGTCCTCCAGCGACTTGCCCTCGGCGTCGACCGCGAGGAAGAACGCCACCAACCCACCGATGATCATGATGACTGCACCCAGCAGGTAGCCGAAGAACAGTTTGATGGGCTGCGAGCCGTCGCCGATCAGCGCGCCGTAGATCGCCGGGGCGATCGCGCCGAAGCACTGCGCGATGGCGAAGAACACGGCGATGGCCTTCGCTCGGACCTCCAGGGGGAAGATCTCGCTGACCGTCAGGTACGCGGCGCTCGCGCCCGCGGAGGCGAAGTAGAAGATGATGCACCAGGCGATGGTCTGGGTTAGCGCGTTGAGCACACCCGCGTTGAACAGGAACGCCGTGATGGCCAGCAACAGGCCGGACAGGACGTAGGTCCCCGCGATCATCTTCCGGCGGCCGATCGTGTCGAACAGGTGTCCGATCGTGAGCGGGCCTGCGAGGTTGCCGACGGCGAAGGCGATGAGGAAGACCGGCGCTGTCTCCGGCGGGACGCCGTAGAACTTCCCCAGCACGAGCGTGTAGGTGAAGAAGATCGCGTTGTAGAGGAACGACTGGGTGATCATCAAGGTGGCGCCGAGTATCGCTCGCGACGGGTACTCGCGGAACAGCACCCTGGTGAGCGCCACATAGCCGATCTTCGTGGTGGGCTGGAGCTCGAGGGCTTTGCTCTCGTCGACCTTCGGCAGTTGCGCTCCGGACTCCTCCACCTCGTGCTCGATGTAGGAGATCGACTCCTCGGCTTCCTTCTCGCGGCCGTTCATCACCTGCCACCGGGGACTCTCCGGCAGGTGGCGGCGCACGAACAGGATGACGATGCCGAGCACCGGGCCGATGAGGAAGGCGAGGCGCCAGCCCAACGAGAGGCTCACGACGTTGAGGAAGATCAGGCTGCCGAGCGTGCCGAGAACCGCACCTGCCCAGTAGGTGCCGTTGACCATGATGTCGACGCGGCCCCGATAGCGCGAGGGGATGAGCTCGTCGATCGCGGAGTTGATCGCCGCGTACTCGCCGCCGATACCCATGCCTGCGATGAACCGCGTGAGGTAGAGGTAGCCGATCCAGAAGGGGCCGTTGCCGAGGGTGAGCGCGGTGAGCCCACTGCCGACCAGGTACACGCCCAAGGTGATCATGAAGAGGTTGCGACGGCCGAGCTTGTCGGAGAGCCGTCCGAAGAACAACGCGCCGACGACCTCGCCCGCGAGGTACACGGAGGCGACGAGCCCTGCCGCGGTGGAGGACAGCGCGAGCGTCTCCGGGTGGGTCAGCACGTCGGTGACGGAGCTGGCTACCGTGATCTCCAGCCCGTCGAGGATCCACGCCACGCCCAGCGCGACCACCATGCGGGTGTGGAACCGTGACCACGGGAGCCGATCGATCCGCGCCGGGATGAGGCTGCGCACCACGCCGGGTGCGGGAGCAGACGTCGTCAAGCGGCGTTCTTACCCTTATCTTGGTGTTGCTAATCGTCCAAACGGGGGATTTCCAGGGCCGGACGTAGCCGCAGTTGGGTGGCCCGGCCCACCGAGCGGCTGCCGAAACGTTGCTGCACCGCATCGAGCGCGCCGTCGATGGCGGGCCCGCTCCGCACGTCGAACGGGAGGGCGAGCTGGGCGCAGCGGTCGTTGTCGAGGCCCGACAGCGAGACGCCGAGCAGCGTGATGCCGCGCTCGTGGATCATCGGGAGCGCGCCGCGGAGCAACACCCTTGCCGCCTCCAGCAGGGTGGCGGTGTGCGCGGTGGCCTCGGCCAGCGAGTGGGAGCGGGTGGCGCGCGAGAAGTCGTCGAAGCGCAGTCGCAGCACCACGGTGCGCGCCGTGCGGTGGCCCTCGCGCAGACGGCGGCCGAGCCGGTCGAGCGTGCCCGCCAAGATCGCGTCGAGCTCCGGATCGCTGCGGGTGCGGCGCCCCAGCGCCTGTTGCGAGCCGATCGAGCGGCGGCGCCGGGCGGTGTCGACCGGGCGCGGGTCGAGCCCGCTCGTGAGCGCGTGCAGGTGCCTGCCGGCCGCCCGGCCGACGACCGAGACGAGGCCCGCCTCGCCGAGCGCTCCGGCATCGGCCACCGTGCGGACGCCGAGCGCGTGCAGCTTGGCCGACGTGACCTTGCCGACGCCCCAGAGCCGCTCGACGGGCAGCGGCTGCAGGAACGCCCGCTCCCGGTGCGGCTCCACGAGCAGCAGGCCGTCGGGTTTGGCGACCCCGCTCGCGACCTTGGCGAGGAACTTCGTGCGCGCGATCCCGACCGTGATCGGCAGCCCGACCTCGCGGGCCACCCGCGCCCGCAGCTCCCTGGCGATGTCGACCGGCGATCCGACGATCTTCAGGAGCCCACCGACCTCGAGGAACGCCTCGTCGATCGAGAGGCCTTCGACGAGCGGCGTGGTGTCGCGGAAGATCGCGAAGACGGCCTTGCTGGCCGCCGAGTAGGCGTGCATCCGCGGCGGCACGACGATGGCCTCGGGGCAGAGCGCGCGCGCCTGCCGCCCGTTCATCGCGGTGCGCACGCCGCGGCGCTTCGCTTCGTAGCTGCACGCGAGCACCACACCGCCGCCGACGATCACCGGCCGCCCCCGCAGGTGCGGCGCGTCGCGCTGCTCGACCGACGCGTAGAACGCGTCGAGGTCGGCATGCAGGATGGTGGCTTCGCCGCGCACGAACGTATGTTCGCATCAGGCACCGACAATCGCGCGTGGACGCGTCGTTCGGATGGTCCGCGAGGTCCGCCAGGAGGACCACCGCGCCGTCACCGACTTCCTCACCCGCCTCGTGGAGTCGGGCGCGGTCGACCGCTGGGAGGTCAAGAAGTAGTCGCGTTCCCGGGTCGCCGAAATCTGTCGGTGGCCCGGGTTAGCGTGGCCGCCATGACCGCAATCGCCAAGTTCTCCGTCGTCGCGATCGACTGCCGGGAGCCCCGGAAGGTCGCCGAGTTCTACAGCGCGGTGCTCGGTGTCCCGATCGCGCGCGACGAGCCGGATTGGGTGCAGCTCGCCGAAGGGGCACCGCTGGCCTTCCAGCTCGCGCCCGACCACGAGCCGCCGCAGTGGCCCAGCGCCGAGCACCCGCAACAGATGCACCTCGATCTCGACGTCCCCGATCTCGACGCGGCCGAGGAAGCCGTCCTCGCCCTGGGCGCCCGCAAGCACGAGCACCAGCCGGGCAAGACCTTCCGGGTGTTCCTCGACCCGGCGGGTCACCCGTTCTGCCTCTGCCTGGTCTAGCGACGTCTGGTCCAGCGGTGTCTGGTCTAGCGATCCGACGCGGCGGGGTGGCGCAGGAGCGCGTCCACCGCGGCGCGCCAGGCGGTGAGCCGGGCCAGCAGCTCGGCCTCGTCTGCTTGTTCGGCCCCGGCGTCATCGGTCCCGGCAGGCCTCGTCGAGAGCACGGGCGGGGTGGGCGCCGTCGCCGGGGCAGGCGGCTCGCCGATCACCACCGGCACCTGCGGGGGAAGGGTGGCGAGCAGCCCCGGGGCGGTCGCGTCGCCCAGCTCGTGCGCGGGCACCCGCACGTAGCCGAGCAGCTCGCCCAGCTCCACCACCGTCTCGGCCACGGCGGCGGGGGAGTCGGTGCGCGGCGAGACGTCGAGCACGATCCCGCCGTGCGTTCCGTCGACGATGGCGGCCGCCGCGGCGGGTGTCGCCGCCGGGGTGCCCGCCACCACCGCGAGCAGCGGGCGGAGCCGGTAGCGCCCGGCGAGCTCGTCGAGCACCGCGAAGAGCTCCGTCGGGTCGTCGGCCACGTTCGCGTCGGCGCGTGCGGTCACGAACTGGGCGCCGAGGCGCACCCCCAGCTCCAGCGCCCTGGCGTACGCGTGCTGCCCGTCCCACACCCGCAGCTCGGGCCCGAGCCGCACGCGCCCGACGTCGAGCACGGTCACCCGGGCGGCGAGCAGCGCGGCCACGAGATCGCGCAGCATCTCGGCCCCGATGCCCTTGACCCACCACAGCTCCACCTCCGGGGTGGTGGCCACGTGCAGGCCCACCGAGTCGATCCCGGCCTGCTCGGCGAGCCGTACCAGCCCGACCGGATCGAGCGGGTGGACGATCGACTGGTGCACGGCGATTCGGTTCACCGGCCCGACCCTAGTGAGCCCTCCTCGCCCGCTCCCACTGAGCAGGAAAGCGCACGCCGCAGCCAAACCCGATGCTTGACTCGCGGCTACTGCGGAAAGGGGGAGCCGGATGGCTGAGCCGATCGTCCTGCACGGCTTCGAAGGGCTCACCGAGCAGGTGGGCCAGACGGTGGGGACGAGCAGCTGGCACACCGTGCGCCAGGAAGACATCGATACCTTCGCCAAGCTCACCGGCGACGAGCAGTGGATCCACACCGATCCCGCCCGCGCCGCGGACGGCCCCTTCGGCGCCACGGTGCAGCACGGCTTTCTGACCTTGGGCCTTGCCACCGGCCTGCTGTGGGAGGTCTGCACCGTCGACGGGTTCGGCGTCGTCCTCAACTACGGCCTGAACAAGGTCCGTTTCCCGGCGCCCCTGCGGGTCGACAAGCGCATCCGCATGCACGTGGAGGTGGCCGAGGTCCGGCCGCTCGGCGACGGCCCGGACAAGGGTGCGGAGGCGGTGTACCGGCTCACCTACGAGATCGAGGGCGAGCCCAAGCCGTGCTGCGTCGCCGACCTCGTCTTCCGCTACTACAACTAGGAGCGTCATGAGCACCACCGAGCGGCCGGAGATCGGGCAGAGCGCGGTCGCCAACGGCATCCGCACGAACTACCTGGAGGACGGCAAGGAGTCCGACCCGACCGTGCTGCTGGTGCACGGCTCCGGCCCGGGCGTCACGTCCTACGCGAACTGGCGGCTGGTGATCCCGTCGTTGGCCGAGAACTTCCACGTCGTCGCGCCCGACATGGTCGGGTTCGGTTACTCCGACCGTCCCGACGGCGTGCAGTACAGCCTCGACACGTGGGCCGACCAGACCGTCGGCCTGATGGACGCGCTCGGCATCGAGAAGGCCCACCTCGTGGGCAACAGCTTCGGCGGCGGCATCGGGCTGCGCATCGCCACCAAGCACCCCGACCGCATCGACAAGCTCGTGCTCATGGGCAGCATGGGCGTGCACTTCCCGATCACCGAGGGCCTCGACGCGGTGTGGGGCTTCGACGGCACGCTCGAGGACATGCGCCGGGTGATGGGCTTCTTCGCCTACAACCCGGCCCTCACCACCGACGAGCTGGCCGAGGTCCGGTTCCGCGGGGCCACCCAGCCCGGGTTCCAGGAGTCGTTCTCCTCGATGTTCCCCGCACCCCGGCAGCGCTGGGTGGAGTCGATGTCGGTGCCCGAGGAGGAGATCCGCGCGCTGACCAACAAGGTCTTGATCGTGCACGGCCGCGAGGACCAGGTGATCCCGCTCAGCAACTCCTACAAGCTGATGGAGCTGATCGACAACGCCGACCTCGCCGTGTTCTCGCACTGCGGGCACTGGTCGATGATCGAGCGCACGGCCGACTTCAACCGCCTCGTGCGCGACTTCTTCCTCGGCGAGTAGGCGCCATGGCCCCCCGCTCCCGCCGCAAGGCACCCACGAACAACGGTGCCCCCAAGATCACCGACCGCGACCCGCAGCTGCTGCGGCGCATCTACGAGGTCATGGTGCTCACCCGGGCGGTCGAAGACCGGATGGTCGCCATGTACCGCGGTGGCGATCTGCTCGGCTCGTTCTACAGCGGCCACTGGCACGAGGCGATCAGCGTCGGCGCGGCCTCCACGCTGCGCCCCGACGACTACCTCGCGCCCATCCACCGCGACCTCGGTGCGCACCTGTGGCGCGGCATGGAGCCCTGGCAGGTGATGGCGAGCTTCATGGGCAAGGCCACGTCGCCGACGGGTGGGCGCGACGGCACGCTCCACTACGGCCGGCTCGACCTGAACATCTACAACCTGCCCAGCCACATCCCGGCCAACTTCCCGGTGGCCACCGGGATGGCGTTCGCCGCGAAGTACCGCGGCGAGGACCGGGTGTGCCTGGCGTTCTGCGGCGATGGCTCCACCTCGCGGGCCGACTTCCACGAGGCGCTCACGCTCGCGAGCGTCCTCAAGCTGCCGAACATCTTCGTGATCGAGAACAACCAGTACGCCTACTCGACACCCCTGCGGATGACCTCGAACTCGGAGACGCTGTCGGCCAAGGCCGTCGCGTACGGCATCCCCGGGGTCACGGTCGACGGCACCGACGCCCTGGCCGTGCACGACGCGGTGGCCGAGGCGGTCGCGCGGGCCCGCGCGGGCGACGGGCCCTCGATCGTCGAGGGCATCACGATGCGCATGCACGGCCACGCCGAGCACGACCCCGCCGACTACGTCGCCAAGGAGCTGTACGAGGAGTACGCCAAGAAGGACCCGGTCGAGCTGTACGAGAACGTGCTGCTCAAGGCGGGCGTCATCGACGACGACACGGTCAAGCAGGTTCGCGAGGAGACCCGCCAGGTCGCCATCGCCGCGCGGCGCAAGTCGCTCGCCGACCCGATGCCCGATCCCGGCAACATCGAGGACGGTGTCTATGCCGACTAAGAACGACAACCCCACCTACCTCGACGCGGTCTCGGCGGCGCTGGACGCGGAGATGGAGCGCGATCCCGACGTGTTCCTCATCGGCGAGGACGTCGGCCAGTTCGGCGGCGCGTTCAAGGTCACGAAGGGCTTCCTGGAGAAGTACGGGCCGCGCCGCGTCGTCGACACCCCCATCGCCGAGACCGGCTTCACCGGCCTGGCCGCGGGCGCGGCGCTGGTCGGGCTGCGGCCGGTGGTGGAGTTCCAGTTCGCCGACTTCATCTCGTGCGCCTTCGACCCGATCATCAATGTGCTGGCGCGCCACCACTGGCGCACCGGCGACGCCATGCCGGTCACGATGCGGGCGCCGTTCGGCGGCAGGCTGCGGGCGGGCCCCACGCACAGCCAGAGCGTGGAGAGCTACTTCGCGCACGTGCCGGGCCTCAAGATCGTGATGCCGGGCACGCCCGAGGACGCCGCGGGCCTGCTCGTCAGCTCGATCAGGGACAACAACCCCACGCTGTACCTCGAGAACAAGTACCTCTACCGACGGCTGCGCGCTGCTGGCCCGCTGTCGCTCGACCCCATCCCGCTCGGTGTCGCGAAGGTCGTGCGCGAGGGCCGCGACATCACGCTGGTGACGTACTCCGCAGGCGTGTCGCAGGGCCTCGAGGTGGCCGAGGAGCTGGACAAGGACGGCATCTCGGTCGAGGTCGTCGACGTGCGCACGCTGGTGCCGCTGGACGTCGAGACGATCGCCAACTCGGTGCGCAAGACCTCGCGGGCGGTGGTGCTGCACGAGGCCGCGAAGCGGTTGGGCTACGGCGCCGAGATCGCGGCGACCATCCAGGAGGAGTGCTTCTGGCACCTCGACCAACCGGTGGTGCGCATCGCCGCGAAGAACACCCCGACACCCACCAGCCCACCGCTGGAGGACGCGGTGATCCCGCAGCCCGCGGAGATCGCCGAGACGCTGCGGAAGGTGGCGAGGGCCTAGCCATGCCCGCCGACGAACTTCTTCCCGCGGAGGCGGAATCATGACGGACTTCGACCTGGTGGTGCTGGGCGGGGGACCGGGCGGGTACGCGTCGGCGCTGTACGCCGCGTCCACCGGGCTGTCGGTGGCGATGGTGGAGAAGGAGAAGGTCGGGGGCACCTGCCTGCACCGGGGCTGCATCCCGGCCAAGGCGTTGCTGCACGCGGCCGAGGTGTTCCGCACGGTCTCGCACGCCGGCGAGCACGGCGTCAAGGTGAGCGGCACCCCGGAGCCCGACTGGCCCGCGGCGAACAAGCGCAAAGCGGGCATCGTCAGCCAGCTGCACCGTGGCCTCGGCGGCCTGCTCAAGCGGCGCAAGGTCACCGTCGTCGAGGGCTTCGGCACGCTGACCCCCGACGGCGCGGTCTCGGTGGACGGCCAGACGCTGCGCGGCAAGGCCGTCATCATCTGCGCGGGCTCGGTGCCCCGTGCCATCCCCGGCATGGACGTCGACGGCGTGCGGGTGACCACCTCCGACCAGTCGACCAACGACACCGCGGACAAGCTGCCCGAGCGCATCGCCGTGATCGGTGGCGGCGTGATCGGGGCCGAGTTCGCCTCCGTGTACACCGACCTCGGCGTGGACACCACGCTCCTGGAGGCGCTGCCGCACGGCGTGCTGCCCATCGGGCCCGACCGCGACTGCGCCGACGTGCTGGCCAAGTCGTTGAAGAAGCGCGGCACGAAGATCCACTCAGAGGCCCGGGTCGGCACGCTGGAGCACACCGACCACGGCGTCGTCGTGCCGTTCGACAGCCCGAAGGGCTCGGAGAAGATCGAGGTCGACCAGGTGCTGGTCTCGATCGGTCGCCGCCCCGTCAGCGAGGGGATGGGCCTCGAGGAAGCCGGGGTGCGGGTCGACCAGCGCGGGTTCATCGAGGTCGACACGGACACCATGCTCACTTCGCGGCCGGGGGTCTACGCGATCGGCGACTGCGTCGGCACACCGGGGCTCGCCCACGTGGCCTACGCCGAAGCCGTGCTCGCCGTCGACCACTTCTTGAATGGGCAGGGCCTGGGTGACAACCCGGTGCCGATCAACTACGGCGGCGTGCCGTGGGTCGTCTACACCCATCCCGAGGTGGCCTGGTCGGGCATGACCGAGGCGGCGGCCCGGGAGGCGGGGCACGACGTCGTCGTCCACAAGCACGCGTTCGCGGGCAACGGCCGGGCCATGATCCTCGGCGAGACCGACGGGCTGGTGAAGATCGTCGCGGAGCGGGACGGGCCCATCCTGGGCTTCCACCTGGTCGGTCCGTGGGCCAGCGAGCTGCTGCACGAGGGCTACCTGGCGGTGAACTGGGAGGCGCTGCCGTCGGATGTCGGCAGGCTGATCCACGCCCACCCCAGCCTGTCCGAAGCCATCGGGGAAACCATGATCACCTTCTCCGGCCGTTCCCTGCACGGCTGATCCGGGAGCAAGAACATGAGCGACGAGTGGGTCGTGACCATGCCCAAGCTGGGCGAGACGGTCACCGAGGGCACGATCGGGTCCTGGCGCAAGCAGGTCGGCGAGACGGTGGAGTTCGACGACCCGCTCTTCGAGGTGTCCACGGACAAGGTCGACTCGGAGATCCCCAGCCCCTACGACGGCGTGGTCGTGGAGATCCTGGTCGGTGAGGGCGAGACCGTGCCGGTGGGCACGCCGCTGATCCGGATCGGCGGCGCGGGCTCGGCCCCGGCCGGGGCCGACCGGCTGCCCTCGGCGGCGCACGGGGTGGCCGCGGGGGGCGGCCCGGCGCTCAACGACCCGGCCAACCCGGCCATGGGCGGCTCCGAGGGCACCGCGGGCGCCGATCCCGAGGTCGGCGTGCCCAGCGGCGTGGTGCACGACATCACGATGCCGAAGCTGGGGGAGACGGTCACCGAGGGCACGATCGGGTCCTGGAAGAAGCAGGTCGGCGACACGGTGGAGTTCGACGACCCGCTCTTCGAGGTGTCCACCGACAAGGTCGACTCGGAGATCCCCAGCCCGCACGACGGCGTGCTGTTGGAGATCCTCGTCGACGAGGGCGAGACCGTCGCCGTCGGCACCGTGCTGGCCCGCATCGGCGAGCCCGGAGCGACAGCGGCCGCCGCGCCGACCGCCACCCCCGCGGCGTCCCCGTCCCCGTCCGCGGCCGCACCGGCCACCCAGCCGACCGGCAGCGCGGCGCCGGCCGCCGGGCGCAACGGCCGGATGCTCTCGCCGCTGGTCCGCCGCCTCGTCGCGGAGGCCGGGCTGGACGCCGCCACGATCACCGGCTCGGGCGAGGGCGGTCGGATCCGGCGCGAGGACGTGGAACGCGCGATCGCCGCGGGCACGGGCCGGGCGACACCGGCACCGGCCGCGCCCGCCGCCCCGGCCCCCGCAGCAGCCCCAGCGGCCCCAGCAGCTCCGGCCCCGGCCCCGGCCGCCACTCCCGCGGCTCCGGCCGCCCGCGTGCCCGTGGCCGCGGCTGCGTCGGGCTCGGGTGACGCGCGCGACCAGGTCGTGAAGCTCTCCCGCATGCGCCTGGCGGTGGCGGCGGGCATGAAGGCCTCCCAGACGCTCGCGGCGTCCGTGTGGACCTCGGTGGAGGTCGACTTCGACAACGTCGAGCGGGTGCGACAGAAGCTGAAGGACCGGTTCAAGGCCGAGACCGGCGCGTCGCTGTCCTACCTGCCGTTCGTGGCCAGGGC
>DATAOO010000187.1:0-3264 GCA_036265695.1 Pseudonocardia sp.
CTGTGGGGTCGGGCTCGTCGTCCTCCTTCGCGACACCCCGCCAGCCGTCGTCGACCGCGGTCACGCCCGCACCTCCTGGTCCGTGCTCGCCAGCAGCGCCCGGTATTCCGGGTCGGACGCCATCAGCTCCCGGTGGGTGCCCACGGCGGCGATCACGCCGTCGCGCAGCATCGCCACCCGGTCGGCGAGCTGCACGGTCGACGACCGGTGCGCCACGACCAGCGCGGTGACACCGCCCAGCACCCGTCGCAACGCCGCCTCCACCTCCGCCTCGGTATGCACATCGAGGGCCGAGAGCGGGTCGTCGAGCACCAGCACCGGCGGACGGCCCAGCACCGCGCGGGCGAGCGCGAGCCGCTGCCGCTGCCCGCCCGACAGCGACAGGCCCTGCTCACCGATCCGCGTGTCCAACCCCCACGGCAGCGCCGCGACGAACCCGTCCGCGCTGGCCACCCGCAGCGCCGCCCAGACCTCGTCGTCGCCGCATCCGGGCACGCCCAGCGCGACGTTCTCGCGGACGCTCGCCGAGATCAGCACCGGGTCCTCGAACGCGGTGGCGACCACCCGGCGCAGATGCACCAGCGCCACGTCGCGGACGTCGACGCCGTCGACCAGCACCCGGCCGCCGGTCACGTCGTACAGCCGTGGCACGAGCGCGGTGAGCGTGGTCTTGCCCGACCCGGTGGCCCCGACCAGCGCCATGGTCTCGCCCGGGCGCACCCCGAGGTCCACGCCGCGCAGCGTGTCGTCCGCCGCGCCGGGGTAGCGGAAACGGACGCCCTCGAGGACGAGCTCGCCGCGCACCGCGCCCAACGCCACCGGGTGCGGCGCGTCGGTGATCGCGGGCGGGATGTCGCGCACCTCGAAGAAGCGCACGGTGGCGCCCGCCGCGTTGCTCGCCTCGGCCAGCAGCCAGCCGAGCGACTCGACCGGCCAGTACAAGTAGGTGACGACGGTGGCCGCGGCCACCAGCGTGCCGAGGGTGAGCGTGCCGTCCGCCACGCCGTAGGCGCCCAGCGCCAAGATGACGGCGATCGCGGCCTCGGGCACCAACACCACGACCGTCCACAGCGCCGCGAGCAGCCGCACCTTGGTGAGCTCCGTGCCGCGCAGGCCGCGGGCGTCGGCCACGAACCGGGCGCTGAGCCGCCGCCCGCGGCCCAGTGACTTCAGCACCCGGATGCCGAGCACCGACTCCTCGACGACCGTGGCGAGGTCGCCCACCTGGTCCTGCGAGCGGCGGGCGGCGCGCGAGTAGCGGCGCTCCAGCGCCAGCGTGGTGACCGTGAGCGGACCCGCCATGATCGCAATCACCAGCCCGAGCCAGGGCGAGAGCCACACCAGCACCCCGACGCCGACGACGACCGTGAGCGCGTTCACCACGAGGAAGATCCCCGAGAACATGACGAACCACCGGACCGTCATGAGGTCCGAGGTCGCCCGGGACAGCAGCTGGCCGGACGCCCAGCAGTCGTGGAACGCCACCGGCAGGCGCTGCAGGTGCGCGTACAGGTCGGCGCGCATCGTGGCCTCGACCTGGTTGGCGGGGCCCGCGACCAGCAGCCGCCGCAACAGGATCAGCCCGGCTTCGAGCGCGCCGAACGCCAGCACGCCGAGGACGAGCCAGGGGAGGCCGCCGAGCTCGCCGCGCGCGACCGGGCCGTCGACGATCGCCCGCGTGACCAGCGGGATCGCCAGCCCCGCGAGGGTGGCGGCGAGCGCGGCGACACCGCTGCCGATCAACGCGGCGCGGTGCGGACGGACGTAGGGCAGCAGGCGGCGCAGCTCGCGCAGGGGTGGGGCGGACGGCGGATCGCCTGCCGTGAGGGCTTCGCTCATGGCCCCGAAAACGGTAGTTCGACGGGGCGGCGGGGGCATCCGAGTTTCGTCCGGACCGGAATGCAGGCAGGCTGGTGCCCATGACGTTGCGGATCGGATACAAGGCCTCGGCGGAGCAGTTCGGGCCGCGGGAACTGGTCGAGTACGCGGTGCGCGCCGAGGAGGTCGGCCTCGACAGCGCGGTGGTGTCCGACCACTTCCTGCCCTGGCGCCACGAGGGCGGGCACGCCCCCTCGGCGATGGCGTGGATCACGGCGGTGGGGGAGCGCACCTCGCGGATCCAGCTCGGCACGTCCGTGCTGACCCCGACGTTCCGCTACAACCCCGCGGTGCTGGCGCAGATGTGGGCCAGCCTGGGGCTGCTCTACCCCGGACGGGTGATGCTCGGCGTCGGCACCGGCGAGGCGCTCAACGAGATCGCGGTGTCCGGGCGGGAGTGGCCGGAGTTCAAGGAACGCTTCGCCCGGCTCCGCGAGGCGGTGCGGCTGATGCGCGAGCTGTGGACGGGCGTGGACGTGTCGTTCGAGGGCGACTACTACACGACGGTCGGCGCGACGATCTACGACAGGCCCGAGCAGCCGATCCCCGTGTATGTGGCGGCGGGCGGCCCGGTCGTCGCGAAATACGCGGGCCGCGCGGGCGACGGCTTCATCTGCACGTCCGGCAAGGGCATGGACCTCTACACGGAGAAGCTCATGCCCGCCGTCGCGGAGGGCGCGCAGGCCGCGGGCCGCGACCCGGCCGAGATCGACAACCTGATCGAGATCAAGATGTCCTACGACCGCGACCCGGACGCGGCCCTGGAGAACTGCCGCTTCTGGGCGCCGTTGTCTCTCACCGCCGAGCAGAAGCACAGCGTCGACTCCGCGCTCGAGATGGAACGCCTCGCCGACGAGCTGCCGATCGAGCAGGTCGCGAAGCGGTGGATCGTGGCGTCGGACCCCGAGGAGGCCGTGGCGCAGGTCGAGCCGTACGTCGACGCGGGGCTGAACCACCTGGTGTTCCACGGGCCGGGGCACGACCAGGAGCGGTTCCTCACCCAGTTCGCCGACGACGTGCTGCCCAAGCTGCGCGGGCTGGCCTGAGCGGGCCCGGACCCGGAGCCGCTCAGCCCTTGGAGTTGAGGAACTTCCGGTAGCCCTTGATGCCGTACCGGTTGACGGCCGTCGTGATCAGTCCGAACACCGCGCCCTGGATCGTGGCGGCGATCAGCACCTCACGGGTGCTGTAGTCCTCGGACAGCGGCGCCGGCGTCTCGGGCTCGTTCGAGATCTTCTTCCAGATGACGCCGAACACCTTGCCGGCCAGCAGGCCGCCCAGGATGCCGAACACCGTGCCGAACGGCTTGTAGACGGCCTTACCCAGCCCGGTGAGCTCGCCGCTGGGCGTCGTCATCGGTCCCCCTCCGCGGAGTCGTCGTCGGCG
>DATAOO010000188.1:0-3903 GCA_036265695.1 Pseudonocardia sp.
TGCTGGACGCGGTGCTCGGCATCGACGGCTACACCGTGCTCAGCGCTGGCGCCGACGGCGACCGCCTCGCCGCGGGCGACGTCGCCCTGGCCGTCCGCGCGCCCGTCCGCGGCCTGCTCACGGCCGAGCGGACGGCGCTCAACCTCCTCTGCCACCTCTCCGGCGTCGCCACCGCGACCCGGGCCTGGGTGGACGCCGTCGACGGCACCGGCGCCCGCATCCGCGACACCCGCAAGACCCTCCCCGGCCTGCGGCTGCTGGAGAAGTACGCCGTGCGCTGCGGCGGCGGGGTCAACCACCGGCTCGGCCTCGGCGACGCGGTGCTGATCAAGGACAACCACGTCGCGGCCGCGGGATCGGTCGCCGCCGCGCTCGAAGCCGCCCGCCGCCACGCGCCGGACCTGCCGTGCGAGGTCGAGGTCGACACCCTCGACCAGCTCGACGAGGTGCTCGCCCTCGGCGCTGAGCTGGTACTTCTCGACAACTTCACCGTGGCCGACACCGCCGAGGCCGTCCGGCGGCGGGGCAGCGCACCCACGGGCCTCGAGTCCTCCGGCGGCCTGCGGTTGGCGAGCGCCCGCGCGTACGCCGAGACCGGCGTCGACTACCTCGCCATCGGCGCGCTCACCCACTCCGTCACGGCGCTGGACCTGGGACTGGACCTGCGCTGACCGCTCGGCGCATGCTCGGGGCATGAGCGGAGAGCGACCCGTGGTCGAGTGGGTGCGCCCGTGGGGCCCGCTCGCGGTGGCGGGCGGCACGGCCGCGCTCGTGCTGCCCGCGCTCGGCACCTGGGTGCTGGTGGGTGCGCTGCCGGGCCTGGTCGCCGACGTCCTCTTCGCGCTGGCGCTGTTCGTGCTCGTCCGCGAGCGGAGCCGCTTCACCGATCCCGACGACTGCACGGGCGCGGGTACCGCCGTGCTCGGCTTCGCCTGGAGCACCGCCGTGCTGTGCGGGCTCGTCGTCTCGGTGCAGCGTTCGACGTGGGTGTGGGGCGCGCCGGTGTCCTGGTGGGTGCACGTGTTGGTCGGGCTCGGGATCGTGGGGCTCGCCGGTGCCGCGTCGTGGGCCTGCGTGCTCCTGTGCTTCCTGGTGAGCGAGGACGCCGCGTTCCTCGGGGCGAGCTGGGGTGTGCTGGTGGGCGTGGTGGTCGCGTTCTCCACGCTCTGGCTCGGTGGCGTCGGGATCTGGGTCGGGATGGCCTGCGGTGGCGCGGCCGCGCTGCTGGTCGCACCGGCGCTCACCGCGTTCGTGCGGGTGCGGCTCGTCCCCGTCCCCACCAACGGGGAGTCCTCGTTGCGGGCCTACCCTGAAGGGCATGCTCCGCCGCCTTGATCTCCGCTCCGCGCCGCTGCCCGGGCCCGCGCGCCTGCGCGGGCTGCTGCCGCGGGCCGAGGTGGACGTCGACGCGGTCGTGACGCAGGTCCGGCCGATCGTCGACGCCGTGCGGGAGCGGGGCACCGAGGCCGTGCTGGAGTTCGCCGAGCGGTTCGACCGGGTGCGCCCCACCGGCATCCGGGTGCCCGTGCAGACCCTGAACGGGGCGCTGGCCGCGCTCGACCCGACCGTCCGCGCCGCGCTCGAGGTCGCGATCGAGCGGGCCCGCAAGGTGCACGCCGACCAGCGACGGACCGACGTCACCACGCAGGTGGTGCCGGGCGGCACCGTCACCGAGCGGTTCGTGCCGGTGCGCCGCGTGGGGCTCTACGCGCCGGGCGGCCTGGCCGTCTACCCCTCGAGCGTGGTCATGAACGTGGTGCCCGCGCAGGAGGCGGGCGTCGCCTCGCTCGTGCTGGTGTCGCCGCCGCAGGCCGAGCACGGCGGTCTGCCGCACCCCACGGTCCTCGCGGCCGCCGCCCTGCTGGGCGTCGACGAGGTGTGGGCGGCGGGCGGGGCCCAAGCGGTGGCGCTGCTCGCGTACGGCGGCACCGACACCGACGGGGCCGAGCTGGAGCCGGTCGACATGGTCACCGGCCCCGGCAACGTCTACCTCACCGCGGCCAAGCGGCTGCTCCGCGGGCTGATCGGCATCGACTCCGAGGCGGGCACCACCGAGATCGCCGTGCTCGCCGACGACACCGCCGACCCCGTGCACGTCGCCGCCGACCTCATCTCCCAGGCCGAGCACGACCCCAACGCGGCGTCGGTGCTGGTCACGGCGTCCGCGGAGCTCGTCGACGCGGTGGACGCCGAGCTCGCGCAGCAGGTGCCGGAGACCAAGCACACCGAGCGCATCCGCACGGCGCTCACCGGCCCGCAGTCCGGGGCCGTGCTCGTGCGCGACCTCGACGACGGGCTCACGGTCGTCGACGCCTACGCCGCCGAGCACCTGGAGATCCAGACCCGCGACGCGGCCGCCGTCGCCGCGCGGGTCCGCAACGCCGGGGCGGTGTTCGTCGGGCCGTGGTCGCCGGTGTCGCTCGGCGACTACTGCGCGGGCTCCAACCACGTCCTGCCCACCGGGGGCTGCGCCCGGCACTCCGCCGGGCTGTCGGTGCAGACGTTCCTGCGCGGCGTGCACGTGATCGAGTACACCGAGGCGGCGCTGCGGGAGGCCGCCGAGCCGGTGCTCACGCTCGCCGCCGCCGAGGACCTCCCCGCGCACGGCCAGGCGATCTCGCGACGGTTCTCGTGACCGCCGACGTGCTTCCAGCCCCGGAGGGCGCCCCCGTCACCCTCGACCAGCTGCCCCTGCGCGACGACCTGCGCGGCAAGACCCCCTACGGTGCCCCGCAGCTCGACGTCGCGGTGCGCCTCAACACCAACGAGAACCCGTACCCGCCGCCGCCCGAGCTGGTGGCCGATGTCACTGCGGCCGTGGCCGAGGTCGCGGCGGAGCTGCACCGCTACCCCGACCGCGACGCGCGCGCCCTGCGCGCCGACCTCGCCGCCTACCTCACCGCGGCCACCGGCGTGCCGCTCGACGCGGCGGCCGTGTGGGCGGCCAACGGGTCCAACGAGGTGCTCCAGCAGGTGCTGCAGGCGTTCGGCGGCCCGGGGCGGCTGGCGGTGGGCTTCGAGCCGTCCTACTCGATGCACCCGATCATCGCCGGGGGCACGCGCACGGAGTGGCTGCCCGCCCCACGCCGCACCGACTTCGCCATCGACGTCGACGCCGCGGCCGAGCTGCTGCACGCCAAAGCGCCCGAGGTCACGTTCCTGACCAGCCCGAACAACCCGACGGGCCAGTCGCTGGAGCCCGCCGACCTGGCCCGGCTGATCGACGCCGCGCCCGGCATCGTGGTGGTGGACGAGGCATACGCGGAGTTCTCCGACCAGCCCAGCGCGATCACGCTGCTCGGGACGCACGGCCACAAGCTGATCGTCTCGCGCACGATGAGCAAGGCCTTCGCGTTCGCGGGCGGACGGCTGGGCTACCTGGCCGCGGCGCCCGCCGTGGTCGACGCGCTGCAGCTCGTGCGCCTTCCCTACCACCTGTCGGTGCTCACCCAGGCCGCGGCGCGGGCGGCGCTGCGGCACGCCGCCGCGACGCTCGGTTCGGTGGCGCTCCTGCGGGCCGAACGGGAGCGCGTGGTAACGGAGCTGGCCACCGCCGGATATACGGTTGTGCCCAGCGACGCCAACTTCGTGCTCTTCGGGCGCTTCGCCGACGCGCCGGGCGCGTGGCGGGCGTTCCTCGACCTCGGGGTACTGATTCGCGATGTCGGCATCCCGAAACATCTGCGCGTCACGATCGGAACGCCCGAGGAGAACGATGCGTTCCTGCAAGCGTCGGTGGATGTTCTGTAGCAGGAGGCGATGGTGTGAGTCGGATCGGCCGGGTGGAGCGCGTCACTAAGGAGACGAAGATCGTCGTCGAGATCGACCTCGACGGCACCGGCACCACCGACATCGCCACCGGCGTCCGGTTCTACGACCACATGCTCGACGCGCTGGGCAAGC
>DATAOO010000189.1:0-17585 GCA_036265695.1 Pseudonocardia sp.
GATCCCGGAATCGTCCCCCGATCGGGACTACCCCCAGATCCCCGCCGAGCGCGGCCGGGTCGAGCCCGCGCCGCGCCGGGTGCGCGGGTACGTCGACGGGGTGCTGGTGTTCGACACCGTCGCCGCCCGCTACGTGTGGGAGGTGCCGTACTACCCGCAGTACTACGTGCCGGTGAAGGACGTCCGCATGCAGTACCTCGTCGACGAGGGCCACCCGCGGCGGCTGCAGTTCGGCACCGCGCAGAGCCACGCGCTGCACGTCAACGGGGTGACCGTGACCGAGGCCGTCCGGGTGTTCGGCGACGACGCCCTGCCTGACCTCGCGGGCACCGCCCGCTTCGCGTGGGACGCCGTGGAGTGGTTCGAGGAGGACGAGCGGATCGTCGGCGGGCACCCGCGCAGCCCCTACGCGCGCGTCGACGCGTTGCGGTCGCACCGGCACGTGCGGGTGGAGGTCGACGGCGTGGTGCTGGCCGAGACCCGGTCCCCGGTGCTGCTGTTCGAGACCGGGCTGCCCACGCGGTACTACGTCGACCGCACCGACGTCGCGTTCGAGCACCTCATCGCGTCCGACACCCAGACCGCCTGCCCGTACAAGGGGGTGACCACGGGTTACTGGTCGGCGCGCGTCGGCGACACCGTGCACGAGGACGTGGCGTGGAGCTACCAGTACCCGGACCGCGCGGTCAGCGCCGTCGCGGGGATGGTCGCGTTCTACAACGAGCGGGTCGACCTCGTCGTCGACGGCGTCCCGCTGCCGCGGCCACGCACCCACTTCACGCGGTAGCGGCGCGGCGTGGTGGGCTAGGGCCTCGATCCACACCGGAACGGACCCCGATGCGATCACTGCCCGTCGCCGCGCTCGTCGTGTTGTTCACCGCTCTGCTCGGCACGCCCGCCGCGCTGGCCCACACGTCGTTGCAGAAGAGCACCCCCGCCGCCGGGGCGAGCCTGGCCGCGCCGCCCACCGAGGTGTCGCTCACCTTCGGTGAGGCCGTGCGGCTGCCCGCCGCCCCGATCCGGGTCGCGGGCCCCGACGGTGCGGTGTGGACGGTCGGGAAGGCGACGGTCACCGACGCCACCGTCACGGCGCCGGTCACCGCCACCGGCCCGGCGGGGGCGTACACGGTGCACTGGCAGGTGATCTCCGACGACGGCGACACCATCCGCGGCACCATCCCGTTCACGTTGACCGCGCCCGCCGCACCGGTGGTCGCGCCTGCGTCGCCGCCCGGCACCGCCGTCGCCACCCCGACGCCTGCCCCCGCCGCCGCGACACCCGCGGCGGCACCGTCGGCGCCTGCCGCGCCCGCCACGGACGAGGGTGGCGCGCCGGGCTGGCTGTGGGCGCTGGGCGGGGTGGCCGTGCTGGCCGTCGCCGCCGGCGTGGTGCTGGCCCGCCGCGCCCGCAGCTAGCCCCCCGGTGAGTCGCACGTTCCCACACCGTGTGTTGGCCATTCGGCCCGTTGAAACGGCCAACACGCCCTGGCGAGATGTACGACTCACGTGGCTGCGAAGCCGAGCGGCCGCGGCCGGGACGGGTCAGGCCGCGGTGGCGGCCGCCGGGTCCGCGGCGAGCGCGCGCAGCACCGCACGGGCGACGGCGTCGTTGTAGCGCAGGCTCTGCGCGTTCATGCCGGGCCGGGTGAACGCGCCCGCCACGCGCACGGTGGTGTGCGGGCCGATCGCGAACCGGCGGGGGTGCGCCCGCCCGGCCGCGTCCACGAGCGCGCCGTCGGCGGCCCGCACGCGCACCTGGCCGGTGTTGCGCAGCACGGCGCCGCGTTCGTCGCGCAGCACCTCCTCGCTCGCCGCGCCGTCCCGCATGAGCGCGGCGACCATCGGGTCGCACGAGCGGGAGGCGCTCGGGTCGGGCAGCCGGGCGTCGACGAGCACGTCGGCCGTGACGGCTTCGGGGATCGCGGCCGAGGTGGCCCGGAACTCCCCGTCGACGATCTCCACCGCCATGCCGGGCCCGAGGAAGCGCACGTAGCCCGCGCGGGCCAGCGCCAGCAGCTCGCGCACGCGGAACCCGGGGGGTCCGCTGGCGACGGAGTTGAAGAAGCTCTGCCACCGGCTCACGTCGACCGCCCGCGAGCGGGCCGACAGCACCTCGGCCAAGCGCCCGACCTCGGCGTAGACCGACAGCATGGCGACGAACGCGCCGAGGTGCGGGGTGTGCCGCTCGTCGACGTGCTGGCGGAGGTCCTCGGCGATGTGCGCCCGCACGAGCGGCTGCAGGGCTTCGAGGCTGTCGCCGGTGACCCCGTCCAGGGGACGGTCGAGGGCGTCGAGGTCGAACCGGTCGAGCGGGTCGGGCACGACCTCGGCGAGGAACGCGTCCATGGCTGCGGTGCCCCAGTCGAGGGCGGCGAAGCGGTCGACGAACTCCCGCCACGGCACCCGCAGCCGCTCGGGGTGCCCGCGGCCCAGCTCGTGGTACCAACCCCAGGCGATCTCCTTGGCCATCAGCGGCCACACCTGCGCACCCATGTCGACGGGCCTGCCCGCGGCGATGAGCGGGTCGGTCTGCGCGGGCCCGAGGAAGCGCGGCAGCGGCGGACGGCCCGCACGCAGCTGGTAGTGCGTCTTGGCGTGGTAGGGGGCCCCGCGCGGCGAGCCCGCGACCAGGTAGGGCTCGTTGCCGGACGGCACGTAGCGCAGGGTCCCGTCGTGGCCGCCCTCGGGTTCGAAGCGGCCGCCGCGGCCCTCGTAGAGGAGCACGACGAGGTCGATGAACGCGAGGCCGAGGCCGCGCACCAGCGCGGTCTCGCCGGGGGCGAGCACCGAGAGGTCGGTGTCGGTGGTCTGCTCCGGCGGCAGGTAGCGCAGGCCCGCGGCGGCGGCGCGCGCGGCGAGGTCGAGCTCGTCCGCCGTGGGGGTGGCGTCGAGGTGCCCGGAGGCGAGCACGACGGCGTCAGCGCGGACCGGCGGCCTGCCCTCCAGGTGCACGACCTGGGTGACGCCGTCCGCGTTGATCTCCTCGGTGAGCCCGGTCGCGCGGGTGCGGTGCAGGTGCACCCGCATGCCCGCGGGCAGCCGGGTGAGCACGTCCTGCAACACCCAGCCCAGGTAGGCGCTCTGCAGGCGGCGGCTGGGGAACGTGGTGGCGGTGACGGCGGCCAGCTCGTCGGCCAGCTCGGGCCCGACCTCCGGCTCGGTCTGCGCCCACTCCCAGAACGACGGGCCGGGCGCGATCGGGCCCTCGCACACGACGGACGCGTCGGTGTACATGGTGACGTCGGCGGCCATCGAGTTCATCGCGAGCAGCGGCGACTGCGCGTGGCGCCAGATGCGGCCCGCGCCGGGCGGGTACGGGTCGACGAGGTGTACGTCCAGGCCGTGCGGGTGCAGCTCCGGCGCGCTCGCGGCCAGGCGCTCCAGCAGGCCTGTGCCGCGCGGGCCCGCCCCGACGATCACAATCGTGGACATTGCAGATTCCTCTCGCGGACGGACGGTGGTCAACGTCCGCGAGAAACCCGGGCCGACGCGGTGCGGCACAGGTCCACGTGCCACCGTCGCGCGAGCCGAACCCCCATGTGATCGAGGGTAAGGCGGGCGGCGGGCCCAGACCAGCGGAACGGGCGAAGGTCACGTCACCGCGTCGACCAGCGCGGCCAGCGCCGCGACCAGCTCGGCCTCGCGGGCGGCGTGGACGTCGCGGCGGATCTCGAGCATGAGCGCGGCCGCCGCGGCGCCCTCGGGCACGTAGGCGCCGGAGAACGGGCTGTCGAGGCCCACCTCGAACGCCCCGAACGCCGTGTTCGCCGCCGCCACCAGCCAGGACGGCGTGTGCACCGGGTCGGCGCCGAGGCAGACCTGCGGGCGGGGGCCGTCGGCGTGCCGCTCGTAGGGCAGCGGGTCGCGGGGGTAGGAGTGCACGTCGAGCAGCACCGACCGACCCGCGTCGACCAGCCCGGCCACGGTCGCGCCCCACGGCCGGAAGTACGCGGCCAGCAACGCCTCGGCGTGCACGGGGTCGTCGAGCCGGATCCGCTGCCCGCGCGTGCCGTGGGTGTAGACCGCACCCATCCCGGCCGCCGCCATCTCCTCGCGCTCGTCGGGGAACCGCTCGACGTCGACGACGAAGCGCGACACCGGGTTGACGACCACCCACGGGCGCACGGCGGCCCGCTCGGCGGCGGCCAGTGCCAGCGCGTCGGTGCCGTGGTCGGTGAGCGCCGCGACCTCGGCGGCGAACTCGGCGTCGCCGGGCAACAGGTGCGCACGCACCCACGCGGGCACCAGCGTGCCCGCGTGGGGGACGTGCAGCAGCACCGGGCAGGCGGCGTCGCCGGGGACGACCACCGGAGCGGTCATGCGGTCACGAGCTCGCGGCGGTGCGCCGGGGTCGGCCGCGTGACCAGCACCGTGCCGAGCAGCACGACCACACCCGCCAGCGCGGTGGGCCAGGTGAGCGACTCGCCCAGCACCACGGCGCCGAGGGCCACGGCCACGACCGGGTTGACGTAGGTGATGGCCGTGGCCCGCGCCGGGCCGATCTCGGTGATGAGGGACAGGAACAGCACGAACGCGGCCGCGGTGCACACGGTGGCCAGCACCAGCATCGACCCCAGCGCGGCCGTGGACGGGACCTGGGAGGGCCAGGTCAGCGCGGCGGGTGCGGCGCAGAGCAGGGCCGACACCGACAGCGCGCCCGCGGTGAGCGTCAACGGCGGCACGTCGGCCAGCCTGCGCGTGACGATGATCGGCGCGGCGGCGTAGCAGGCCGCGGCGAGCACGACCTCGACCACGGCCCACGGGTCGGCCGCGTCGACCGCGCCGCCGCCGAGCGCGACGAGCCCGGCCGCGCCGACGGCGAGCCCGAGCAGCCGCGGGCCGCCGACCCGGTGGTCGATCCCCGTGACGCGCGCCGCGACCACGGCCAGCATCGGGGTGGCCGACACCAGCATGCCGGTGAGCGCGCTGGGCAGCCGCTGCTCGGCGTCGGACAGCAGGAACCACGGCACGACGATCTCGACCGCGGCGAACAGCACCAACGCCCGCCACGGCCCGCGGAGCGCGGCGAGCCGGCCCCGGCGGAAGGCGAGGGGGAGCAGCACGGCGGCGCCGAGCGCGGTGCGCACGAAGACCAGCACGCCGGGGCTGACCTCGGCGACGGCGGCGCGGATGAACAGGTACGGCATTCCCCAGATGAGGCCCATCGCGCAGAACAGCAGCAGGGCCCGGCGGCTCATCGGTGTGTTCACACCGTTGACGCTAGGGCGCCCAATGGTCTGGCTGAAGGTCCACTCCACCGGGAGTCAACCAGACCATTCCCGCGCGATGGCGGCGACCGCGGCGGGGATCGCGGCCTCCTCGATCCCGCCGAAGCCGAGGACGAGCCCGTCGTGCGCGTACCCGTCGAGCACGACGGCCGACTGCCGCACGCTCCGCACGGCCACGCCCGACGCCGCGCAGGCCCGGGTGACGGCGTCGAGCCGGTCGGGGTCGGTCGGCGCGCTGATCGTGATGTGCAGCCCCGCCTCCCCGGGCGCGACCGCGAACGCTGGCAGCTCGGCGGCGACGCACCGCAGCACGACCGCGCGCCGCGCCCCGTAGACCGCGGCCGTGCGCCGGACGTGCAGGGCGAGGCGCCCCTCGTCGATGAACCGGGCGAGGGCCCGCTGGACGGGTCGCTCGGCGAACGGGTCGGTGACCTGCTTGACCGCGACGACGGCCGCGAGCAGCGGCGGCGGCGCCACGATCCACCCGACCCGCAGCCGCGGCGAGAGCGTCTTCGACACGGACCCGAGGTAGAGCACCCGCCCGTCGGCGTCGAGCGACTTGAGCGGGTCGAGGGTGAGCCGTGCCCAGCGGTACTCGGTGTCGTAGTCGTCCTCGACGATCCACGCGCCGGTGTGGCGCGCCCATTCCAGCAGCGCGACGCGCCGCGGCAGCGACAGCACCGGGCCGACCGGCGCCTGGTGCGACGGTGTGCAGTAGACCAGCGCCGCCCGGGGCGGGAGCCGGTCGACCACGAGCCCTTCCGCGTCCACCGGCACGCCGACCGGCCGCGCCCGGGCGGTGCGGAACGCCAGGACGGCGTCCGGGTAGGCGGGCGACTCCATCGCGACCGGGTCGCCGGGCCGCAGCAGCGTGCGCGCGATCAGGTCGAGGGCCTGCGCGGTGCCGCGGGTGACGAGCACCTCGTCCGGGTCGACGGTGATGCCGCGCGAGCGGCCGAGGTGGCGCGCCACGGCCGCGCGGAGCGCCGGGTCACCCGCCGGGTCCTGGTCGTTGCGCATGACGTCGGTGCGCGACGCCTCGGCCACGTGGATCGGCCGCCACTCGCGCAGCGGGAACAGCGCGTCGTCCGGGCGGCCGTGCCGCAGGTCGTACCGCAGCGGTCGGGGCAGCGGTGCCGACGGGGCGACCTCGGCCTCCGGCGGCGCGGGCGGCAGCCGGGCGGGCCGCCGGACGCGGTGGGTCTGCAGGGGACGCACGGCGTCGGCGACGAACGTGCCCGCCCCCGTGCGGCCTTCGGCGAGCCCCTCGGCCACGAGCCGCTCGTAGGCCGCGGTGACGGTGGCCCGCGCGACCCCGAGGTCGACGGCGAGCACCCGGGTGGCGGGCAGCCGTTCACCGCTGCGGAGACGGCCCGCGACGATCGCCTCCCGCAGCTGGCGGTACAGCGCGCTGATGCGCCCGCCCGCGTCGCCCGCGTGCAGGTGGACGTCCATGCGGCGCCTCCCGCGCGTCTACCGTGGTCGAGCCGCATTATCCCGGAGGGCCGCATGCCGCTGATCGGTGTCGACGACATGGAGACCCCGTACTGGGCGCGGGGGTACGAGAAGGTCGTGCAGGCGAGCCTGCGCGAGGTCGCCGTCGCGGTGCCGCGCACGATGGCGCAGATCGTGCGGTGGGCGTGGCGGGCCGCGCCGCGGCTCACCCTGCTGACCGGGGTGCTGCAGCTGGTCACGGGCTGCGTGCAGGCGTTCGGGTTGCTCGCCACGGCCAGCGTGTTCACGCGGCTCCTCGCGGAGGGCCCGACCCCCGAGCGGGTGGTCGCCGCCCTGCCCGCCCTCGCGGTCGTCGTCGCCGCTTATGCCGCGCGCGGGCTGCTCGACGCGCTGGAGGGGGCGGTGCAGGCCGAGCTCGCCCCGCGGGTCCAGCGCATGGCCGAGGACGACCTGTACGTCGCCCTGATCGACGTCGACCTCGTCGCGTTCGACGAGTCCGACTTCACCCAGCTCGTCGAACGGGTCACGCAGGGCGCGCCGAGCCGGGTGCGGGCCGCGGTGCGCGAGACGTCCGACCTGACGGCGCTGGCCGTGTCGATGTGCGCCGCGGTGACCGCGGCCGCGATCCTGCACCCGGTGCTCGCGCCGACCGTGCTGCTGGCGGCCGCTCCGCAGGCCTGGGCCCAGGTCAAGGGCGCGAAGCTGGCGTTCGACTCGTGGTTGCGCACGTCGTCGCGCGCGCGGCGGCTGGACGTGGTCAGCGAGCTGATCTCCCGGCGGGAGAACGCGGCCGAGGTGCGGGCGTTCACAACCCAGGAGGTGCTGCTCGATGAGCACCGGCGGATCGCCGACGACCTGCTGACCGAGGCGATCCGCGTCGCGCAGCGGCAGAACCGCGCCACGACGACCGGCCGCGCGATCTCCGGCATCGGCACCGCGCTCGGCTACGTCGTGCTCGGGGTGCTCCTCTACGCCGGGGGCATGCCGCTCCCGTTGGCGGGCACCGCCGTGCTCGCCATGCGGGCGGCGGCGTCCGCGATCGTCAACTCGATGTTCCAGGTGAGCCAGCTGTACGAGTCCGGCTTCACCCTCGAACTGCACCGCACGCTGATCGCCGACGCGAGCGCACGCAGCCGGGCGGACGGGCACGCCGCGCCGACCGGCCCCGCCGAGATCGAACTGGCCGGGGTGTCGTTCCGGTACCCGGGCCACGACGAGGCCGCGCTCACCGACGTGTCGCTCACGCTCCGCCGCGGCGAGGTGATCGCGCTGGTCGGCGAGAACGGATCCGGCAAGTCGACGCTCGCCAAGCTGCTCACCGGGCTCTACCTGCCCGACGAGGGCGTCGTCACCTGGGACGGCGTCGACACGGCGAGCATCGGCGCCCCGGCGCTGCACGAGCGGATCGCCGTCGTGCTGCAGGACCCCCTGCACTGGCCGATGACCGCGGCGAACAACGTGCGCATCGGCCGGCTGGAACGGCCCGACCCCGAGGACGCCGCGTTCACCGACGCCGCGGCCCGCTCCGGCGCCGACGCCGTGCTCGCCGCGTTGCCCGACGGCGCCGAGACCATGCTCTCGCGCCAGTTCCAGAAGGGCCGCGACCTCTCGGGCGGCCAGTGGCAGCGGCTCTCGGTGGCCCGCGGGCTCTACCGGGACGCGCCGCTGGTGATCGCCGACGAGCCGACGGCGGCGATGGACGCCCGCGCGGAGCACGCCGTGTTCACCGCGCTGCGCGGGCTCGGCGGCGGCGAGCGGATCACCGTGCTCGTGACGCACCGGCTGGCCAACGTCCGCCACGCCGACCAGATCGTCGTGCTGGAGGAGGGCCGGGTCACCGAGCTCGGCACCCACGCGGAGCTGATGGCCCGCGGCGGCACCTACCACGAGCTGTTCTCGCTGCAGGCCCGCGCGTACGCCGACACCTGATCATGTGCCCGGGGTGCCGGGTCGACACGCGAGCCGAACTGCAAGGATGCCCGTGATGGGACGCTCCCCGCTCCCCGGCCGCAGGCAGGCGCTGCGCCGGGCCCTGCTCGCCGTCACGGTCGTCGTGATCGGCGGCTTCGCCCTGGCCGTCGGGTGGATGGCGGCCGCGCCGCTCACCAGCCCGCCGCCGCCGACGGCCGCGCCCGCCGCCGCCCCGAGGACCACCCTCCCGCCGCCCCCGTCGGCCACCCCGACCACCTCGCCGAAGCAGGCCCCGACCGGGCGGATGTGGTCGGTGTTCGTCACGTTCTACGGCGCGGCCGACAACGACCCGCCGGGCTCCACCGAGATCGCGCACCCGAACGACCGGCACCAGGAGGCGGGCGGCAGCGGCACGTACGCCGATCCGCTGTCGCTGGCCGCCGACCCCCGCGCGATCCCGGTCGGCACCCGCGTCTACTACCCGCCGCTGCGCAAGTACTTCGTGATGGAGGACGACTGCGCGCAATGCATCACCGACTGGCGCTCCTCCCGCAGGCCGCACATCGACCTGTGGACCGGGGACTTCCAGGGGTCGGCCCTCCTCGCGTGCGAGAACGCGCTCACGCCGGACGGGCTGGTGGCCGTCGAGGTGAACCCGCCGCCCGGCCGCCCCGTCGACCCCCGCCCGCTCTTCAACGGCCGCGGCTGCACCACCTGACGGCGAGTCGTACGATCCGACGCCCCGAGTTGGCCGTTTCGACGCGACCTCGGCACTACGTTCTGGGGCATGAGCGAGCTTGCGAGCGAATCATCGGCGCAGCGCCCGCGCGAAGCGCCGACCGAGCGCAGCGAGGGAGAGCGATGAGCGAGCTGGTGCACCTCGACGTCGCGGCGGGCGTCGCGACGATCACGCTGGACTCCCCGGCCAACCGCAACGCCCTGTCCGCCCAGCTGCGCCGGGAGCTGCTCGGGCACCTCGACACCGCGCTGGCCGACGACGCCGTGCGGGTGGTCGTGCTCGGCCACACCGGGCGGGTGTTCTGCTCGGGGATGGACCTCAAGGAGGCCCGCGGGGCGGGCGCGGCCGACCAGGGCGTGAACGAGGTGCCCACGATCCTGCAGCGGATCTGGACGGCGCCCAAGCCGGTGGTCGCGAAGGTCGGCGGCCCGACGCGGGCGGGCGGGGTGGGCCTGGTGGCCGCCTGCGACATCGCGGTGGCGGCCACGGCGGCGACGTTCGCGTTCAGCGAGGTCCGCATCGGCGTCGTACCTGCCGTGATCTCCGTGACCGTGCTCCCCCGCCTGCTGCCGCGCGCGGCCCACGAGCTGTTCCTCACCGGGGAGACGTTCGACGCGGCCCGCGCGGTCGCCGTCGGGCTCGTCAACGCGGCGGTGGCCGCCGAGGAACTCGACGACGAGGTCGCCCGCTACGTCGGCATGCTGCGGCTCGGCGCGCCCGGGGCGCTCGCGGCGACGAAGGAGATGCTGCGGGTCGAGCGCCCGGCCGGGCTGGCCGACCAGTTCGCCGACATGCTCACCCTGTCCGCCCGCTTCTTCGCGGGCGAGGAGGGCCAGGAGGGCATGCGCGCCTTCGCCGAGAAGCGCCCGCCCCGCTGGGCGGGGTAGCCGCCGTCGCAGCGGGGGCAGCCTGTGCCCCCGCTGCGCTACGTCAGCGCGTCCAGCCCGGGTCGCGGCCGGACAGGCCCAGCGCGCGGTCCAGCGTGGGGGCGTCCCCGGGCACCTTCACCTCCGGCGCGAACCACCCGCCGTCGCGGCCCATGCCCGCGATGGCCTCCACGCCGGTGAGCACGGTCGTCGCGAGCGGCTCGGGCACGGTGAGCTCCTGGCCGGTCGCCCGCGCCACGTCCCACCCGTGCACCACGAACTCCGACGTCATCATCGACCCGATCGCGGCGGCGGGCATCGACCCGCCGCCGAACGGCGCATCGCCCTCCCACGCCGCCGGGTCCTGCCAGGCGCGGGCCGCCGCGGCGCCCGCTTCGGCGACGCGGTCGGACCACTCGGCCTCCGGCACACCGCGCAGGTAGGGGCAGCGCTCGTCCTCGGTCCAGTCGGACGGCCACGCCTGCTTGCGCGCTCCGTACTCCGCCATGACCAGCCCGAACGCCAGATGGTTGACCGCCTGCCCGACCGTCCAGTCCGAACACGGCGTCGGGTCGCCGTAGTGCGCGGGGTCCGCGCCGCGGATCGCCGCGACGGCGACGTCGACGCTCTCCCGCATGTGGTCTGCGTGATCCATGCCATCACCCTCTCGCACGGCCCGACGGCGCGCATTGCACGAACGCGACAGTTACCGTGGAAAGCGTGGAGCTGCTGGTAGACACCGTCGAGAACGCCGTCGACGCGCTCGCGGGGCGCCCGCTGGTCGCGCTCACGGGCGCCGGGCTCTCCACCGACTCCGGCATCCCCGACTACCGCGGTCCCGGTGCGCCGCGCCGCACCCCCATGACCTACCAGGAGTTCCTGTCCGGGCCGTCCGCCCAGCGCCGCTACTGGGCGCGCAGCCACGTCGGCTGGACCCGCATCGGCAAGGCTGCGCCCAACGACGGCCACCGCGCCCTCGCCTGCCTGGAGCGCAGCGGCCCGCTGCGTGGGCTCATCACCCAGAACGTCGACGGCCTGCACACCACCGCGGGCAGCCGGGCCGTGATCGACCTGCACGGCCGCATCGCCGACGTGATCTGCACGGCCTGCGGGCGCCGGAGCCCCCGTGCCACGCTCCAGCAGCGGTTCGCCGCGGCCAACCCGGGCTTCGTCGAGACGGCGGGCGATGCCGTCGAGACCGCCCCCGACGGCGACGCCGAGCTCGCCGCCACCGACGGCTTCCGGCTGGTGGGGTGCCTGGCCTGCGGCGGCCTGCTCAAGCCCGACGTCGTGTTCTTCGGCGAGAACGTGCCCCGCGAGCGGGTGGCCCGCGCCTACGCGATGGTCGACGACGCGGACGCGCTGCTCGTCGCGGGATCCTCGCTCACCGTGATGTCCGGCCTGCGGTTCGTCCGCCACGCCCGCAAGCGCCGCATCCCCGTGGTGATCGTCAACCGCGGGGCCACGCGCGGCGACCCGCTGGCGGACGTCCGCATCGACGCGGGTTGCAGCGAGACCCTCACGGCGCTCGCGGCGGCGCTGTCCGGCTCCGGGTGGCGCTCACCCACCCGGTAGCCCGGTCGATCACCACGTCGACGAGCCGGTCGATCCCGGCCGCGGCGAGCCAGCACAGCGGCAGTCCGACCACGATGGCCAGCGCGACCTGGAACGGGAACGCGAGTTGCGTGAGCCACAACTCGACCGCATCCCACCAGTCCACGACCGCCCGTACCACGTCTCACAGGGTAGTCCGGGCCGATTGCGGCTACTTTCGGCCCATGTTCGCCGTCTACGCCGCAGCCCCCAACCCCGAATCACCCCTCGACGCGCTCGTCGTCGGCGAGCGCCCCGACCCGGAGGCGCCGGACGGCTGGGTGCCGGTCACCGTCACCGCCGCGTCGTTGAACATGCACGACATCTGGACGCTCCGCGGCGTCGGGATCAAGGAGGAGCAGTTCCCGATGATCCTGGGCTGCGACGGCGCGGGCACGCTGCCCGACGGCAGCCCCGTGGTGCTGCACTCGATCATCGGCGATCCGGCGTGGTTCGGCGACGAGACCCTCGACCCGCGCCGCAACATGCTCACCGAGAAGCACCAGGGCACGTTCGCCGACACGGTCGTGGTGCCCGCGCGCAACGCCGTGCCCATGCCGGAGGGCGTGACGCCGGCGCAGGCCGCCGTGATGGGCACCGCGTGGCTCACCGCGTACCGGATGCTCTTCTCGAAGTCGGGCCTCCAGCCGGGCCAGACGATGCTCGTCCAGGGGGCGACGGGGGGCGTCTCGACCGCGCTGATCCAGTTGGGCGTCGCGGCGGGGATGTGCGTGTGGGTGACGGGGCGCACCCAGGAGAAGCAAGACGTGGCCGCTCGGCTCGGTGCGCACGCCACGTTCCCGAGCGGCGCACGGCTGCCGGAGCGGGTGGACGCGGTCTTCGAGACCGTCGGCGAGGCCACGTGGGGGCACTCGATGAAGTCGCTGAAGCCGGGCGGTGTGATCGTCGTCTCGGGCTCGACGAGCGGGCCCGCGCCGAGCGCCGACCTCCAGCGGTTGTTCTTCCTGCAGCTCCGGGTCATCGGTTCCACCATGGGCACCCGAGACGAGCTGGCGAACCTCCTCAAGTTCGTCGCGAACAAGGGGATCACCCCGGAGATCGGGCTGGAACTGCCGATGGAGAAGGCGGTCGATGGCTTCCGAGCGATGCTCGACGGCAACACGGCCGGAAAGATCGTCTTCACGCGCTGAGACCGCCGGTCGGCGGGATTAGACCGTTCGTCCCACTCTCCGTACCTGAGAGGTGGTCAAACTCCTCTCAGGACGTACAGTGTGTGATCGTGTCTGAACCAAGTCGAAGACCGGCGGGGACGGTCTACGTCCCGGCGCCGCGAGTAACGGGCCTCGTCGAGCTGCTCGACCGCCTCGACCGTGCGGTCGCAACGGCGTTGCTCCCCGTAGCCGACTCCGAAGGCGTCAGCCGCGACGGCTGGCGCGTGCTGTTGATGCTCGCCAGGGGCAGCGGACGCAGCATGGGCGAGATCGCCGCCCACACCGCGCTCCCCGCACCGACCGCGACCCGCGTGGTCGACCGGCTCGTCGAGTCCCGGCTCGCCTACCGCCACACCGACGCCGTCGACCGGCGCCGCGTGCTCGTGCACCTGGCGGCCGACGGGCGGGAGCTGGTCGAGCGGGTGTGCAGGCGGGTCGAACGCTCCGCCGCCGGGCTGCTGGGCGGCACCCACACCCCCGAACGCGAACGCCTGGCCGAGCTCCTCGCGGCCCTGGCCACCCCCTGACCCCCGACCCCCGCCCGCCACTCCCGACCGCCGCCTGCCCCCGTCACGGAACGAGTACGATCTTGCCGCGGGTGTGGCGGCGTTCCAGCTCGCGGTAGGCGTCCTGCACCCGCGCCAAGGGGAACGTCGCGGCGACGGGCAGCTCCAGCTCGCCCTTGGCCAGCAGCGCGGCCAGCTCGGCGAGCACCTCGGGGCGGGCCCCGACGGCGTTGCCGTCCGCCTTCACCCCGTGCTCCTCGGCCGCGGCGAAGTCGATGATCGTGTCGATGCGGTCCGGCGGGACGCCGAGCGCCAGCGCGACGTCGACGTAGCCGTCGCCGAAGAGGTCGATGAACGCGTCGACGGTGGGCGCGACGGCCCGGATCCGGTCGACCAACCCCTCGCCGTGGGCCACGGGGACCACGCCGTGCGCGCGCAGCCAGTCATGGTTCGCCGTCGACGCGATGCCGACGACCGTGGCGCCTGCGCGGCGGGCCAGCTGCACGGTCAGCACGCCGACCCCGCCCGCCGCAGCCGACACCACCACCGTCTCACCGGGCCGCGGGTCGACCGCGCGCACGGCGGCCCAGGCCGTGGCCCCGACGACGTGCAACGCCCCGGCCTGCTCCCACGCCAGGTCCGGCGGCTTGGGGAGGATCTGGCCCACCGGCACGACCACGTACTCCGCCTGGCTCGCGCGGGCGTCGGTCCACCCGAACACCTCGTCGCCGACCGCGACGGAGTCCACCCCGGCCCCGAGCGCGCGCACCGTGCCCGCGAGGTCGCTCCCCTGCCCCGACGGGAACGTCGAGGGCCAGCGCTGCGCGTAGCGCCCCTCGCGGACGTACGCCTCCCCGGGGTTGGTACCCGCGGCCGCCACCTCGACCAGCGCCTCGCCGGGTCCGGGCTCGGGCACCGGCACCTCGGCGACGCGCAGGACGTCGACACCACCGAATTCGTCGTACTGCACAGCTCGCATGACCGGCCCAACCCCGCCGGGCGCGGCGATATGCCGCCTAGGGACGGGTGCCGTCCAGCAGCCGGGCGGGCACGACGGTGACCGGGAACGGCCGCTCCGCGGCGTGGGGCTCGTCGCCGACGACGTGCGCGACCTGGACGTACGCACCGTCGCGGAGCTCGAACACGGTGAGGGCGCCGGGCGCGGTGGGGTCGAGCAGCCAGTACGAGGGCACGCCCATCCGCTCGTAGTGGGCCTTCTTCGTGTTGCGGTCGTGCAGCGCGGTGCTCGGCGAGAGCGTCTCGACCACCAGCAGCGGCGCCACGGGCAGGTTCTTCGGGGTGAGGTCGACGTAGCGGGTGACCAGGACGTCGGGCTGCACCTCGCTGTCGTGCGCGGTGCGCAGGGCGAACGGCGCGATCATCACCCGCAGCTCCCGCGGACAAGCTTTGCGCAACTCAATAGCCGCGACGAAGCTCATCTCCTGGTGGTGCCATTCCGGCGCCGGGGTCACGATGAGCATCCCGTCGATGACTTCGTACCGGTTGCCGTCATCCGGCATTGCCTCCAGGTCGTCGACCGTGAAGGGACGACCGGTGGGGATCGCTGCCAGGCTGGCCATGGCGCCCATGGTGCCTCCTCGGTTCTCGCAGGCATAGACGAGATCTGAGGGGCGCCGGTTCCCTACTTCTTGGCCTTGTCCGCCGTGGCGTCGGTGGAGAGCGCGGCCACGAAGGCCTCCTGCGGCACCTCGACCCGACCGATGGTCTTCATGCGCTTCTTGCCCTCCTTCTGCTTCTCCAGCAGCTTGCGCTTGCGGGTGATGTCGCCGCCGTAGCACTTGGCGAGCACGTCCTTGCGCATCGCGCGGATGTTCTCCCGGGCGATGATGCGCGAGCCGATGGCGGCCTGGATCGGCACCTCGAACTGCTGGCGCGGGATGAGCTCGCGCAGCTTGGTGGCCATCATGGTGCCGTAGGCGTAGGCGTCGTCCTTGTGCCGGATGGCGGAGAACGCGTCGACGGGCTCGCCCTGCAGCATGATGTCGACCTTGACCAGCTCCGACTCCTGCTCGCCTGCCTCCTCGTAGTCGAGCGAGGCGTAGCCGCGGGTGCGGGACTTCAGCGCGTCGAAGAAGTCGAAGATGATCTCGGCGAGCGGCATCGTGTAGCGCAGCTCGACCCGGGTCTCCGAGAGGTAGTCCATGCCGCCGAGCTGGCCACGGCGGCTCTGGCACAGCTCCATGATCGCCCCGATGAACTCCGAGGGCGCCAGGATGGTGGTCTTCACGATCGGCTCGAAGATCTGCGCGACCTTGCCGGTGGGCCAGTCCGACGGGTTCGTCACGGTCATCTCCGTGCCGTCGTCCTTGATCACCCGGTAGACGACGTTGGGCGCCGTGGAGATCAGGTCGAGGCCCGCCTCCCGCTCCAGCCGGTCGCGGGTGATCTCCAGGTGCAGCAGGCCGAGGAAGCCGCAGCGGAAGCCGAAGCCGAGCGCCGCCGACGTCTCCGGCTCGTAGGTGAGCGCGGCGTCGTTGAGCCGGAGCTTGTCGAGGGCCTCGCGCAGGTCGGGGTACTGCGAGCCGTCGACGGGGTAGAGGCCCGAGTACACCATCGGCCGGGGCTCGCGGTAGCCGGTGAGCGGGGTCTCGGCGCCCTTGCGGGCCAAGGTGACGGTGTCGCCGACCTTCGACTGCCGCACGTCCTTCACGCCGGTGATGAGGTAGCCGACCTCGCCGACGCCCAGCCCCGCCGACGGCTTCGGCTCCGGCGAGACGATGCCGATCTCCAGGATCTCGTGCGTGGCGCCGGTGGACATCATCTTGATCCGCTCGCGCGGCACGATCCGCCCGTCGACGACCCGGATGTAGGTGACGACGCCCCGGTAGGTGTCGTAGACCGAGTCGAAGATCATCGCGCGAGCGGGGGCGTCGGCGTCGCCGACGGGGGCGGGCACCTGGCGCACCACCTCGTCGAGCAGTTCGGAGACGCCCTGGCCGGTCTTCGCGCTGACCCGCAGCACCTCCGACGCGTCGCAGCCGACGATGTGCGCGATCTCGGCCGCGTACCGGTCCGGGTCGGCGGCGGGGAGGTCGATCTTGTTGAGCACCGGGATGATCGTGAGGTCCTTCTCCAGCGCCAGGTACAGGTTGGCCAGCGTCTGCGCCTCGATGCCCTGCGCCGCGTCGACCAGCAGCACCGCGCCCTCGCACGCCTCGAGCGCGCGCGAGACCTCGTAGGTGAAGTCGACGTGGCCGGGGGTGTCGATCAAGTGCAGCACGTGCTCGGTGGCGCCCACCTTCCACGGCAGCCGCACGTTCTGCGCCTTGATCGTGATGCCGCGCTCGCGCTCGATGTCCATGCGGTCGAGGTACTGGGCCCGCATCATGCGCTCGTCGACGACGCCGGTGAGCTGGAGCATGCGGTCGGCCAGCGTCGACTTGCCGTGGTCGATGTGGGCGATGATGCAGAAGTTGCGGATCAGCGACGGCGTGGTGAACGTCTGGTCGGCGAACGAGCTCAAGTGATTCCTCTTCGTACGTGGCTCCCCCCATCGTCCCATGCCGCCGTTTCCCGGCGCGGGTAACGGGGAACACGGCGCTATGACCACTGTGGAGAACCAGCAGGATCGGTCCACCGTCGTGCGCGAAACCCCGGTCACGGAGCCGGCCACCGGGCCGGTGGCCGTGCCCGCGGACGTGCGGGAGCGCTTCGGGGGCTCGAAGGTCGGCGCCGCGTTCTTCGGTTGGCTGGTCGCCATCGGCATGACCGTGCTGCTCTCCGGCCTGGTCGCGCTGGCCCTCGCGGCGTGGCGGCCGAACACGGCGGCCACCGACGCGACCACCGTCGGGTTCACGAGCGTCGGCACGGTCGTCGCGGTGCTCGCGATCGGCTACCTGGCGGGTGGCTACGTGGCCGGTCGGCTGGCCCGCTTCGACGGCGCCCGCAACGGCCTGCTCGCCTGGCTGCTCGGCCTGATCGTGACCGCGCTCGCGGGTATCGCCGCGGCCGTCGTGGGCGCCAACACCGACCTCACCGCCGTCGTCCGGCTGCCCGCCCTCCCGCTCGACGCGTCCACGATGACGGTCGGCGGGGCCGTGATGCTCGCCGTCACCGTGCTGGTCACCGCGTTGGCCGCCGCGCTCGGCGGCAAG
>DATAOO010000190.1:0-9135 GCA_036265695.1 Pseudonocardia sp.
GAGGTGCACGTCGAGCTCAACACGCACACCAAGATGTTCTGCGGCTGCCCCACCGCGTTCGGCGGCGAGCCCAACACGCAGGTCTGCCCGACGTGCCTGGGCCTGCCCGGGTCGTTGCCGGTGGTGAACCGCACGGCCGTGGAGTCGGCGATGCGGATCGGGCTGGCGCTCAACTGCGAGATCGCGCCGTGGTGCCGGTTCGCGCGCAAGAACTACTTCTACCCGGACATGCCGAAGAACTTCCAGACGTCGCAGTACGACGAGCCGATCGCGTTCAACGGCTACCTGGACGTCACGCTGGACGACGGCACGGTCGTGCGCGTGGGCATCGAGCGGGCGCACATGGAAGAGGACACCGGCAAGTCGTTGCACGTCGGCGGCTCCACCGGGCGGATCCACGGCGCCGAGTACTCGCTGCTCGACTACAACCGGGCAGGCGTGCCGCTGATCGAGATCGTCACGAAGATGATCCCGGACACCGGGGCGCGGGCGCCGGAGGTGGCGCGCGCGTACGTCACGGCGCTGCGCGATCTGGTCAAGTCCCTCGGTGTCTCCGATGTGCGCATGGACCAGGGCTCGATGCGCTGCGACGTGAACCTGTCGCTCGCGCCGAAGGGCTCGGGGGCGCTCGGCACCCGCACCGAGACGAAGAACGTCAACTCGCTGCGCTCGGTGGAGCGGGCCGTGCGGTACGAGATGACCCGCCAGGCCGCCGTGCTCGACGCGGGCGAGGCCATCGTGCAGGAGACCCGCCACTTCGAGGAGCAGTCCGGCACCACCCGGGCGGGGCGGCGCAAGGAGACCTCGGAGGACTACCGGTACTTCCCCGAGCCCGACCTCGTGCCGATCGCGCCCTCACCGGAGTGGGTCGACGAGTTGCGCGCCACGCTGCCGGAGCGGCCGTGGGTGCGGCGGGCCCGGCTGCAGCAGGAGTGGTCGCTCACCGACGAGGAGCTGCGCGACCTGGTCAACGCGGGCGCGCTGGAGCTCATCGAGGCCACGGTGGCCGCGGGCGCTCCCGCGGGCGAGGCCCGGTCGTGGTGGGTGTCCTACCTCGCGCAGCAGGCCAACGTGCGCGAGGTGCCGCTGGAGGAGCTCCCGATCACGCCGGGCGCGGTGGCGCGGGTGATCGCGCTCGTGGCCTCGGGGCAGCTCAGCACGGCGCTCGCGCGCCAAGCCGTCGACGGCGTGCTGGCCGGGGAGGGCACGCCCGACCAGGTCGTCGCCGCCCGCGGGCTTGCGCTCGTCTCCGACGAGGGCGAGCTGGTCGCGGCCGTCGACGCCGCGCTGGCCGCCCAACCCGACGTGGTCGAGAAGATCCGCGGCGGCAAGGTGGCGGCGGCGGGCGCGATCGTCGGCGCGGTGATGAAGGCGACCCGCGGCAAGGCGGACGCGAAGCGGGTGCGCGAGCTGGTGCTGGAGCGCTGCAGCTGACCCTGGTGCGCCGCGGAGGGGAGTGCGATGCCCGCCCGCGCGCTCGTCGCCGGATCGCGCCGCCCCGATGATCGCGGCGAGCCGCGCGCTACACAGGTCAAGCCCGGCGTGGTGTGCGGCTCGCGCCGATCACTGCGTGGCTCAGGTCCGCCCGGCGCCGCCCCCGCCGCCGATCTGGATGCGGATCACCCGGTCGTCGCTGGAGACGGGTCTGCCCCCGTTCTTGTTCACCGTGCCCAACCACAGGAAGCCGTCGGGGCCGACGGCGGCCGGGCCGAGACGCCCGTAGACCCCCTTCAGCAGCGTCTGGGGTTGGCCGCTGAAGAGCCCGTTGCGGTCGGCGCGGAGGACGTAGGTGGCCCTGCCGAAGGTCTGGGCGACCGTCACGACGCCGTCGTGCGCCGCGCACCCCGCCACGCCCGGGCGGTCCGGCCAGCGCCACGCGGGCGTCGGCAGGGCGCCCGGCGTGATGAGGTGCAGGGTGTCGCCGTCGTCGGTGCGGTCGGGCACCCAGGCCAGCGCGGTCATGTCGTCCACGCACAGGCCCGCCGGGTTGTCCACACCCGAGCTCAGCACGGGCGAGCGGGGATCCGGGTTGCCCGCGCCCGGCCGCCCGAGCGTGTCGATGCGCAGCACCTTGCCCGCGAGCGAGCCGGGCTGCGCGCCGTCGTCGCCGGTGTCACCGGTCGCGACGAGCAGCAGCCCGTCGGCGTCGACCCCCAGCGCTCCCGCGTTGTGCTGCGCGCCCCGCGGGATGCCGACCAACACCGGCTTGGGCGGCTCGCCCGCGGCCAGCTTCACCACGCGGTTGTCCGTCGGCGTGGTGATGTAGGCGTAGACGAGCTGGTCCTCGGCGTATGCGGGGGAGAGCACGAGCCCCGTGAGCCCGCCGCCCCCGGTGGCGTCCACCGGGATCGTGGTGACGACCACCGCAGGCGCACCCTGTCGCACCCGCAACACGCGGCCGGTGGTGCGCTCGCCCACGAGCGCGGACACCCCGTCGGGCAGCACCGCGATCGCGCCGATGGGCGCCAAGCACGTGGCGACGACCTGCGGATCCGGGTCGACGCACCCCGACGGCGCCCGCGGGGCCCCGCTCTCGGCCGGGTCCGGCGGCGGGGGCGTCTCCTGGGGCGGTGGCCGTGCGGCCGCGGGAGGGCCACCGAGCTCACCGACGCCCTCGATCTTGTCGCGCCAGTCGTGCGGGCCGCCGTCCGGGAACGACGCGCAGCCCGCCAACACCAGCAGGGCAGCCAGCAGCACGAGAACGCCACGGCCGCGACCCACCACAGGAGCAGGCTAGGCACCGGCGGGTGAGCGGCCGGTGAGTACCGTCGGAAGCCATGGACGTTCTCGTGCCGCACGCGGCCGGGATCGCCGCGCTCGCCGACGTGCCGGGCGTGCGCGCGATCCACTACCGCCCCGACGCCCCGCTGCCGCCCGAGGCCGCCACGGCCGAGGTGCTCGTCGCGCCGTTCCTCGCCACCGACGAGCTCGTCGAAGCGCTGCGCGGGATGCCGCAGCTGCGGCTGGTGCAGCTGCTCACCGCGGGTGCCGAGGCGTGGATCGGGCGGCTGCCCGACGGGGTCGCGCTCGCCGACGGCCGCGGCGCGCACGGGGGCGCGACGGCCGAGTGGATCGTCGCCGCCCTGCTCGCGGTCTACCGGCACCTCCCGCGGTTCACCGCCGCGCAGGCCGACGGCCGGTGGGACTACCACGTCACCGAGGAGCTCGCGGAAAAGCGGGTGCTGATCGTCGGGGCGGGCGACGTCGCCGAGCAGACGGTGGCCCGCCTCGCCCCGTTCGAGGCGACGGCCACGCTCGTCGGCCGCCGCGCCCGCGACGGCGTACACCCCATCGACGACGTCGCCGAGCTGCTCCCGCACCACGACGCGTGCGTGGTCGTCGTGCCGCTGACCGACGCCACCCGCGGGCTCGTCGACGCCGCGTTCCTCGCCGCGATGCCGGACGGGTCCGTCCTGGTGAACGCGGCCCGCGGCCCCGTCGTGGACACCGCCGCCCTGCTGGCCGAGCTGACGTCCGGACGGCTACGTGCGGCGCTCGACGTCACCGATCCCGAGCCGCTGCCCGCGGGCCACCCGCTGTGGTCGGCGCCCGGTCTGCTGCTCACCCCGCACGTCGGCGGCAGCGTGCCGCTGGCGACGGATCGCGCGTTCCGGATCGCCGCCGGTCAGATCCGGGAGTTCGCAGGCGGAAACACGCCGTCGAATCTCGTCAAGGATGGGTACTGACCCCCCGCCCACCGCTACTGTGCCGCCCATGACCGGAGAGCCCACGACCGCCTACCCGGGGTTCGGCAACTACGGGCAGGCCGGGTCGCCCGCGCCGTCCGACACCCGTCCGACCAGGCGCCCGCTCGCGTGGAACGGCGGCACCGACATCGGCCTGTTGCTGCTGCGGCTCGGCGTCGGCGGCGTGGTCTTCGCACACGGCGCCCAGAAGGTGTTCGGGCTGTGGGGCAGCACGGGCATCGCCGGGTTCGCCAACAACCTGGAGGGCCTCGGCTACCAGCAGGCGACCACGCTGTCGTGGGTCACGGGCGTCACCGAGCTCATCGCGGGGGCGTTCCTCGTGCTGGGCCTGCTCACCCCGCTGGCGGCGGCGGCCGTGCTCGCCATCATGATCAACGCCGTGCTGCTCAAGCTGGGCAACGGCTTCTTCGTCTCCGGCCCCAAGGGCTCCGACGCGCTCGAGCTCTCGGCCCTGCTGGGGCTCGGCGCCGCTTGCCTCGTGCTCACCGGGCCCGGGCGGATCGCGCTCGACAACGGGCGCGCCTGGCACCGGCGCCCCGCCTCGTGGGGGGTGTTGGCGCTCGTCATCGGCGTCGCCGCCGCCGTGCTCGTGTACGTCCTGCTGCGACGACCGGTGATCGCCTGACGTCCGACGACGCCGGACCCGAACGCGGCAGCGGCCGGTGACGTCCTCGACGCCGGGGTCGAACGCGGCGGCGGCCCGTGACGTCGGACGCCGGGGCCGAATGCGGCAGCGGGCGGTGACCTCCGACGACGCCCCGGCCAGGCGCGGCGACGGGGTGCCCGACGACCGCCGGAGTCGAACGCGGGAGCGCCGGTGATGTCCGACGCCCGGCCCGAACATGGCGGCGGCCCGTGACCTCCGGCGACGCCCGGGCCAGGCCCGGCGACGGGATGCTCGACGACGCCTGGCGGCCCGTGCTCGAACGCCGGCTCGGCGCGCCTGTGCGCGTGCTCGGCCGCGCGCCGTTGAGCGGCGGGTACGTTGCGGCGTCCGTCGAGAAGCTGGACCTCGACGTCGACGGGCGGGCCCGCGCCGTCGTGCTCAAGGCGGCCGGGCCGGTCGAGGTCGCGGCCATGCGCGCGGTCGCCGTGGTGGCCGGAGCGCCCAAGGCGCTGGCGATCGGGCCGGGCTGGCTGGTGCTGCCGTTCGTGGACGCCCCGGCGCTCGGTGCCGCCGATCCGGTGCCCGAGCCGGTGTGGCGCACCCTCGCCGCCGTGCACGCGCACTGGCTGGGCAAGCGGGCGCGTGGCATCCCCGTGGTCGACGCGGCGTGGTGGGCGGCGCTGTGCGACCGCACGCTGGTCGCGGTGCGGGGTGGCCTGGCCCGCACGGGGGAGCAGGAGTTCGCCGCCGCCGAGCAGGCGCTGCTGGGCTGGCGGGCCGACCCGGTGATCACCGACTGCCTGGCCCGCCTGCCCCGCACGCTCGTGCACGGCGACGCCCACCGCGGCAACGTCCTGGGCGACACCCTGATCGACTGGGGCAACGCGCGGGTCGCGCCCGCGGCGCTCGACCTGGCGACCCTGCGAGCCCAGGGCGCCGTGCCCCCGCCGTGGTTCGCCGAACCACCCGGGCGCGACTGGGCCGACGTGCACGTCCACGTCCAGTACCTCGGCTTCGCCGCCGACCACCTCGGCGCCGCCCGGGTGGGCGAGATGATCGCGACGGCCACCGCCGCCCGCGCGCGGCTGCGGTGACGGCGCCCAGCGCGCCGCCGGTGATCGCGCCTCGCCGCCGCCGGTGACCGCGCCCCGCCGCCGCCGGTGATCGCGTCGAGCCGCACACCATGCCGGTCACGACCTGCCTGGTGTGCCGCTCGCGCCGATCACGGCACGCGGCGCACCGCTCCGATCGCCGTTCACGGCACCCGGCGCACCGCTCCGATCGCCGCTCACGGCACCCGGCGGACCGCCCCCGTGTGCGCGCTGGTGGCCAGTGCGGCGTAGGCGCGCAGGGCCTTGCTCACCGGCCGGTCGCGGTCACGCGGTTGCCACGGCCGCTCGCTCGCCTCCATCTTGGCCCGGCGCTCGGCCAGCACCTCGTCGGCGACGTCGAGCTGCAGCGTGCGCGCGTGCACGTCGATCACCACGCGGTCGCCGTCCTCGATCAGCCCGATCACCCCGCCCGCCGCGGCCTCCGGCGAGATGTGGCCCACCGAGATGCCGCTGGAGCCGCCGGAGAACCGCCCGTCCGTGATCAGCGCGCACACCCGGCCCAGCCCGGCGCCCTTGAGGAACGCCGTGGGGTGCAGCATCTCCTGCATCCCGGGCCCGCCGGAGGGCCCTTCGTAGCGCACCACCACGACGTCGCCGGGCTGCACCTGCTTCGCGAGGATCACCGAGACGGCCTCCTCCTGGCTCTCGACGACCCGCGCCGGGCCGGCGAACCGGAAGAGCTCCTCGTCGATCCCCGCGGACTTGATGATCGCGCCGTCGGGGGCGATGTTGCCGCGCAGCACGGCCAGGCCGCCGTCGCGCGTGTAGGCGTGGTCGACGTCGCGGATGCAGCCACCGGCCGCGTCGGTGTCCAGGGACGACCAGCGGTTGGTCGTCGAGAACGCCTCGGTCGTGCGCACCCCGCCCGGCGCGGCGTGGAACAGCTCCACGGCCTCGGCGGACGGCGCCGCAGCGCGGACGTCCCACGCGTCGAGCCACTGCGACAGCGACGGCGAGTGCACCGTGTGGACGTCCTCGTGCAGCAGCCCGGCCCGCCGCAGCTCGCCGAGGATCGCCGGGATGCCGCCCGCGCGGTGGACGTCCTCCATGTGGAAGTCGGAGTTGGGCGCCACCTTGGCCACGCACGGCACCCGCCGGGAGACGGCGTCGATGGCGGCCAGGTCGAAGTCGATCTCGCCCTCCTGCGCGGCGGCCAGGATGTGCAGCACCGTGTTGGTGGAGCCGCCCATCGCGACGTCGAGCGCCATCGCGTTCTCGAACGCCTTGCGGGTGGCGATCGAACGGGGGAGCGCCGACGCGTCGTCGTCGCGGTACCACCGCGTGGCCAGCTCCATCACGGTCGTGCCCGCCCGCTCGAACAGCGCCCGGCGGGCGGCGTGCGTAGCGAGGGTCGAGCCGTTGCCGGGCAGCGCCAGGCCGAGCGCCTCGGTGAGGCAGTTCATCGAGTTGGCGGTGAACATCCCCGAGCACGACCCGCAGGTGGGGCAGGCCGAGCGCTCGACGATCGTCAGGCCTTCCTCGTCGACGTCCGGGGACGCCGACGCGGAGATCGCCGTGATGAGGTCGGTGGGTGCGTGCGCCACGCCGTCGACCACCACGGCCTTGCCCGCCTCCATCGGCCCGCCCGAGACGAACACCGTGGGGATGTTGAGCCGCATGGCCGCGTTGAGCATGCCCGGCGTGATCTTGTCGCAGTTGGAGATGCAGACGAGCGCGTCGGCGGCGTGCCCGTTGACCATGTACTCGACGGCATCCGCGATGACCTCGCGCGAGGGCAGCGAGTAGAGCATGCCGCCGTGGCCCATGGCGATGCCGTCGTCGACGGCGATGGTGTGGAACTCCCGCGGCACGCCGCCCGCCGCCCGCACGCCCCCGGCGACGATGTCGCCCATGTCCTTGAGGTGCACGTGGCCGGGCACGAACTGGGTGTAGGAGTTGGCGATGGCGACGATGGGCTTGCCGAAGTCGCCGTCGGTCATGCCGGTGGCGCGCCAGAGCGAACGCGCTCCGGCGGCGTTGCGGCCGTGGGTGGTGACGCGGGAACGCAGGGCGGGCATTACTCGTCTCCCAAGCTCAGGTGCCCGCCGGAGGCCGCGGCGAGCTGAGGCAGATCGCGGACACGCACAGACGGGAGCGGTAGCTCTGCGCCGTCGGTCAGCACCGCCCGCACCCCACCCTTGTCGTGCAGGTGCAGCGAGCGGATCTCCGACCACGGTACGCGCCGGGAGCCGACGAGCCGCCGCACGGTGAGCCCGTCGGCGTCGGCGACCGTGCGCACCCGCAGCACCCAGACCACCACCGCCACCGGCAGCAGGTAGACCAGCCAAAACCAGGGAGCCCCGAACGCCGCGGGCGTCGCGCAGACGGCGAGCAGCACGGCCCCGAGGATCGCCAACGGCGGGATGCGGAACACAGCGCGTTCGCTCACTCGACCTCCTCGCTGACGCTCGTCAGCCGCGTTCGCTGCGCTGCTGCGTTGGATGGTGCGCTCGCAAGCTCGCTCACCCCACCATCGTCCCAGTGCAGGCGGCGCCGGGCTTGCGGAGCAAGGAAGACTCGGGGCATGCCCGCAGCACCCACCCCTTCGGACGTCCGTCTCGCCTACCGCGAGGGGCTGGGGCCGCGCGAACGGGCGGTCCTCTGGTCGTGGACCGGCTTCACCACCACGTTCGGCGCGGTGCGGGCGATCACCTACACGATCCGCCGGGGCGGCGGCCCGTTCCGCGACATCTCGGTCGGCGGCGTGCACCTGCACCACTACCTGTGGGGCATCGGCCTGCTCGCCGGGGTGGGCGCGGTTGCCGTGCGCGGCACGGACGAGACCCGGCGCCACCCGCTCGTCGGGCTGGCCTACGGCACCGGCACGGCGTTGATCGTGGACGAGTTCGCGCTGCTGCTGGACCTGAAGGACGTCTACTGGGAACGGCAGGGGCGGGTGTCGGTCGACATCGGCGTCGGCCTGGTCGCCGCGGGCGGCACGACGTTCAGCGCCATCCCGCTGCAGCGGAGGCTGCGTCGCAACCGCAGGCGGCTCCCATGATGCGGACATCACGTCCCAAGGATTTGACGCCCCGCCCGCCGGGCCGCTAGCGTCCCCGCCATGTCGCAGGCCAAGGTCCTCGTACTTCCCAGGCGCGTCAACGCCTGAGCGAGCCCTCGGTCGTCGACGCGCCACCCTCGTTCCGCCCTCCGGCGGTCGGGGGTTTTTTCATGTTCGGATCCCGTGAGCGAGCAGCGAGGCGAAGCCCAAATGACCACCGCAACCCCCCGATCAGGGCCGAAGCCGGCGCCACCGCCCGGACGGCCCGCCCCGGCCCCAGCCGCGGTGACCCCGCGCGCCGAGCCCGTGGCCGGAGACCGCTACGACAACGTCCCCATGACCGGGGCGCAGTCGCTCGTCCGCTCGCTGGAGGAGGTCGGCTGCGAGGTCGTCTTCGGCATCCCCGGCGGCACGATCCTCCCCGCCTACGACCCACTGCTGGACTCCACGAGAGTGCGGCACGTCCTCGTCCGCCACGAGCAGGGCGCCGGGCACGCGGCCACGGGATACGCGCAGGCCACCGGCAAGGTCGGGGTCTGCATGGCGACGTCCGGGCCGGGGGCCACGAACCTCGTCACCCCGATCGCCGACGCCCACATGGACTCGATCCCGGTCGTCGCGATCACCGGCCAGCAGAGCCGTCCGCTCATCGGCACCGACGCGTTCCAGGAAGCCGACATCACCGGCATCACCATGCCGATCACCAAG
>DATAOO010000191.1:0-5969 GCA_036265695.1 Pseudonocardia sp.
GGTGATCGGCAACACGCCCCGGATCGGCCCGCGCCGGGCCGAGGCGCAACGGGTGCTGTCCGACGCGGTGGGCGCGCCGGTCGCCGTGTCGGGCACGACGACCGACGGCCTCGGCCTCACGGGCCGGGGCGAGGGCATCGCGGCCATCGCGACGGCCTTCCTGCTGCCCGCCGACCCCGCCGTGGGCTGACGGCTCCATTAGTACCGCTCCAATGCCACCCAGCGCCGCTCCCGCGGATCGCCCCACCCCGGGCACGCGAGATGCCTGCACACCCCCGCGAGATGCACGACTCACCCGGGCGAAACGCACGACTCACCCCGGCGAGATGCCCCACACACCCGGGCGAGATGTACGACTCACCGGGGTGGAATGTACGACTCACTGGGCGGGGTCAGGTCAGGCGCTTCGCCAGCATCCACTGGTGGCCCCAGGGGTCGGCGAGGCGGCCTGCGCGCTCGCCGTACTCGTGGTCGGTCACCGGGAAGATCACCGTGGCGCCGCCGTCCAGCATCCGGGCCGCCACGGCGTCCGGGTCGTCGACGTACAACGCCATGATCACCGGGAGGCCGCCCGCGCCGGGGGCCGGGTCGCCGTCGCCCGCGTCCTTCACCGCGAACCGCGCAGGCCCCGCCACGAGCAGGGCGTGCTGCACCCGTCCGCCGTCGGCGTAGCGCTCGGTCACCTCGGCCCCGAACGCCTTGCCGTAGAACGCCATCGCGTCGTCGGCCCCCTCGACCACCAGCCGCGGGTAGAAGTCGTTGATCTCGCTCATGACCCCACCCTCCCGGCCCGTGGGCCGTTCGTCATGGACAAATCGGAACTCCGTACCCTGGAGGGGTGAGTTTGCGCCTGCACGACACCGCCACGAGAGAGCAGCGGGAGTTCGTCCCGTTGCGCCCCGGGACGGCGTCGATTTACGTGTGCGGCGCCACGGTGCAGGGGCCCCCGCACATCGGGCACGTCCGCTCCGGGCTCAACTACGACGTGCTGCGCCGCTGGCTCACCCACGCGGGCCTCGACGTGCTGCTGGTGCGCAACGTCACCGACATCGAGGACAAGGTGCTGGCCAAGTCCGCGGCCGCCCACCGGCCGTGGTGGGAGTGGGCCGCCACCTACGAGCGCGCGTTCCAGGCCGCCTACGCCGCGCTCGGCTGCCTGCCCCCGAGCATCGAGCCGCGCGCCAGCGGGCACGTGCCGCAGATGATCGAGCTCATGGAGCGGCTGATCGATTCCGGGCACGCCTACGCGGCGGGCGGCGACGTCTACTTCGCTGTGCGCTCGTTCCCCGCCTACGGCGCGCTCTCCGGCCAGAAGATCGACGACGTCGTGCAGGGCGAGCCGGATTCCGACTGCAAGCGCGACCAGCGCGACTTCGCGCTGTGGAAGGCGGCCAAGCCCGGCGAGCCGTCGTGGGCCACCCCGTGGGGCCGCGGGCGCCCGGGCTGGCACCTGGAGTGCTCGGCGATGTCCACGATGTACCTCGGCCCCGAGTTCGACGTGCACGGCGGCGGCATCGACCTGATCTTCCCGCACCACGAGAACGAGCAAGCCCAGAGCCACGCGGCGGGCGACGGCTTCGCGCGCTTCTGGCTGCACAACGCGTGGGTCACGATGGCGGGCGAGAAGATGTCCAAGTCGCTGGGCAACACGCTCTCGATCGACGCGCTGCTGCGCCGGGTGCGCGGGGTCGAGCTGCGCTACTACCTGGTGGCCCCGCACTACCGGTCGTCGATCGAGTTCTCCGACGCCGCGCTGTCGGAGGCCGTCGCGGCCTACCGGCGGATCGAGTCGTTCGTGCACCGGGTGCGCGAGCGGGTCGGCCCCCCCGAGTCCGGCGTCCTGTGCGCGGAGTTCACGGCGTCGATGGACGACGACCTGGGCACCCCCGGCGCCCTGGCCGCCGTCCACACCACCGTGCGCGAGGGCAACACCGCGCTCGACGCGGGCGACCACGAGTCCGCGCTGGGCGCCGCGGCCTCGGTGCGGGCCATGACCGGCGTGCTCGGGCTCGACCCGTTCGACCCGCAGTGGGCCCGCGCGGAAGGCAGCGAGGCGGCGTCCACAGCACTGTCCACACTGGTGGACGACCTACTGGCGCGGCGGCAGGACGCCCGTGCCCGCCGCGAGTTCGCGGCCGCCGACGAGGTGCGCGGGCGGCTCGCCGCCGCCGGGATCGTCGTCGAAGACAGCCCCGACGGCCCCACGTGGTCACTGAAGGACGCATAACACCCATGGCAGGCAACTCCAAGCGCCGCGGCGCGGTGCGCAAGGAAGGCACGAAGAAGGGGATGGTCGTCGGCTCCGGCGGCCAACGCCGTCGAGCGTTGGAGGGCAAGGGCCCCACGCCGCCCGCCGAGCGCCGCCCCGGGCACGCCAAGGCCGCGGCCGCCGCGCGCAACGCCAAGCGCGCGGCCCGCCCGAAGGTCGCGCGCCGCCGCCCCGGCGACGGCGAGACCCCCGAGACCGTGCTCGGCCGCAACCCCGTCGTCGAGTGCCTCCGCGAGCGGGTCCCCGCGCTGTCGCTCACGATCACGGTGGGCAGCACGTCCGACGAGCGCGTCGCCGAGGCCGTGTACCTGGCCGCCGAGGCGGGCGTGCCGATCCTGGAGGTGCCCCGCGGCGAGCTCGACCGGATCTCCGGCGGCGCGCTGCACCAGGGCGTCGCGCTCACCGTGCCGCCCTACGAGTACGCGCACCCGGACGAGCTCCTGGAGATCGCCGCGGAGACGCCCGCGCCGGGCCTCATCGTCGCGCTCGACGGCGTCACCGACCCGCGCAACCTCGGCGCCGTCGTCCGCTCGGTCGGCGCCTTCGGCGGGCACGGCGTGGTGGTGCCGCAACGGCGTTCCGCGGGGATGACGGCGGTGGCCTGGCGCGCGTCCGCGGGGGTCGCGGCCCGGCTGCCGGTGGCGCGCGCCACCAACCTCACCCGCACCCTGCGCGAGTTCGCCACGGCGGGCTACATGATCGCCGGGCTCGACGCGGAGGGCTCGGTGAGCCTCGACGAGTTCGACCTCGCGGCCGACCCGCTCGTGCTCGTCGTCGGCTCGGAGGGCAAGGGGCTGTCGCGGCTGGTCAAGGAGACCTGCGACGTCACCGTGTCGATCCCGATGGCGGGCCCGGTGGAGTCGCTCAACGCCTCCGTGGCCGCGGGCGTCGTGCTGGCCGAGGTGGCGCGGCGCCGCCGTCAGGCCCGCTGACGTCCCAGCAGGCGGCAGCCGAGGTAGCAGAGGAACGCGATCGTCGCGACGTAACCGCTCACCGGTAGCCCCGGCGCGAGCGACGCCACCGTGCCGCCCACCAGCGCGAGCTCGGCGAACAGCACGGCGAGCAGCGTGGCCACCACCGGGCTCGCCGTCACCCGCGCGGCCGCGGCGCCCGGGATCACGGTGACCGCGAGCACGATCACCGCCCCGACGATCGGCACGGCCAGCGCCGTCGTCAACGCGATCAGCACGGCGAAGAGCGGCGACAGCAGCCGCACCGGCACCCCGCGCGCCACGGCGACGTCGGGGTCGGTGCTCGCGAACAACAGCGGACGGTAGACGACGGCGAGCACGGCCAGCACGACGACCGTGACGGTGCCGAGCACGGCCAGGTTGGTCGAGTCCACCGCCACGATCGACCCGGTGAGCAGGCCGAACTTGTTCGCCGCCCGCCCCGGGTAGAGCGCGATCATGAGGACGCCCAGGCCGAGGCCGAACGCGAGCACGACGCCGATCACCGAGTCGCGCTCGCGCTGCCGGAGCCCCAGCAGGCCGAACACGATGCCCGCCGCGACCGCCCCGGCCACCGCCCCGAGGCTCACGCTGACCCCGACGAGCAGCGCCGCGGCGCCGCCGGTGAACGCGAGCTCCGCGGTGCCGTGCACGGCGAAGGCCATGCCCCGGGCGACGATGAGAGGCGCCAATACGCCCGCGACCAGCCCGAGCAGCGCCGCGGCCAGCAGGGCGCTCTGCACAAAGCCCTGGCCGAGCAGCTCGCCGGTGCCTGCGAACGTGAAGAGGCGGTCGATCACGGCGCCTCCTCCGGGTGGCAGTGTGCGTCGGCGCCCACGACCACCAGCCGTCCGCGCACCCGCAGCACGTCGACGTCGGTGCGGTAGAGCGTCGAGAGCGTGGCCGAGGTCATCACCTCGTCGGGGGTGCCGACGCGGAAGCGGCCGTCCACGAGGTAGAGCACGCGGTCGACGAGCGGCAGGATCGGGTTGATCTCGTGCGTGACGAACACGACGGCCGTGTCGGCCGCCCGGCGCCTGCGGTCGATGAGGTGCGCGACGACCTGCTGGTGGGCCAGGTCGAGGGAGAGCAGCGGCTCGTCGCACAGCAGCACCGACGGGTCGCCGACCAGCGCCTGCGCCACCCGCAGCCGCTGCTGCTCGCCGCCCGAGAGCCGTCCGACCGGGGCGTTGGCGTAGTGCCCCGCTCCCACGGACTCCAGCGCCGCCCGCACCCGTTCGCGGCGCACGGACCGGCCGCGCAGCCCGATGCCGAGGCGGTGGCCGTCGAGGCCGAGGCCGACGAGGTCGCGGGCGCGCAGCGGCAGGTCCTCCGCGAGCGCCTTCTGCTGCGGCACGTAGCCGATGGCCCCGCTGCCACGGGCGGGCGGCCGCCCCCCGATCAGCACCTGCCCCGCGTGCAGCGGCTGCAGCCCCAGGAGCACCCGCAGCAGCGTGGTCTTGCCGGATCCGTTGGGGCCCAGCACCGCGAGGAACTCACCGGGTTCGACGTCGAGGTCGAGGCCCTCCCACAGGGTGCGCTCGCCGAAGCGCAGGGCGGCGCCGCGCAGCGAGACCGCTGCCGTGCGCACCCGCGTCGCCACGTCGGTCATGATGCATCCAACGCCGCGGCCAGCGCGTCGACCTGGCCGCTCATCCAGACGACGTAATCGGTGACGCCGTCGGGCAGGGTCTCGGTGACCTTGACGACGGGCACCCGGTTGGCCGCGGCGGCTTGCTCGGCCTGGGTGGTGGTCGGGCCCGTGGTCTGGGCGTTCTCCACGAGCACCTTGGCCTCGGCGAAGGTGGCGTTGTTGGCCGTGACGACGGCGGCCGGGGGGTCGGTGCCCTCCTCGACCGCCTCGGAGAACTCCGGCGGCGTCACGACGACCAGGCCCGCCGCGTCGAGGAGGTAGCCCGGCACCGGCTCGGTGATGGCCACCTTCGTGCCCGCGTGCTTGGCCTTGATCGCCGCGACCTTGGCCGTCAGGCCGTCGACCTGCGCGTCGAACTTCTTCGCGTTGTCCAGGTAGCGGTTGGCGTTCGGCTGGTCGGCGGTGCCGAGGGAGGTCGCGAGGCGGTCGGCGAGCTTCTTGATCGTCGGGAGGTCGTACCAGACGTGCTCGTTGAAGTCGGGGGCGTCGCTGTCGCCGCTCGACAGCGACGTGACGACGACGCTGATCGGCTTGGCGCTCGCCGCGTCGAAGAGCTTGCTCGCGAAGTCGTCGTAGCCGCCGCCGTTGGCGATGAAGACGGTGGCGCGGGAGACGGCGAGGGCGTCGGCAGGCGTGGGTTCGTACTCGTGCGGGTCGGCGTCGGCGGAGCGGATGAGCGACGTGACCGGCACGCCTGGGCCCCCGACCGCGCTCGCGACCGCGCCGTAGACGTCGGTGGTCGCGACGACTGACGGCCCGGCGGGCGGCGGGGAGGCCGAGCCACAGGCCGCCAGCATCAGGACGGCGGCGAGCGCGGCCCCGGCACGCAGAAGTGGCATCACGACTCCGGATGATAACGAAAACGGTTGTCGATTCACACTAGCGTGCGAGTGTGGCACGCCGCACGTCGCACTGCCCGGGCGGCGTGCTTCCGCGCGCGGTGTCTGAACCGTTACGGTTCGCAGATGTCCGGGTTCCCGAGCAGCCGTCGGCCCGCGACGCTCGCTTCGCTGGCCGCCGAGCTGGGTGTCTCACGCACCACCGTGTCCAACGCCTACAACCGGCCTGACCAGCTGTCGGCGCCGCTGCGCGCCCG
>DATAOO010000192.1:0-13906 GCA_036265695.1 Pseudonocardia sp.
GTCGCGCGGCGGCTGGAGGAGCGGCCGGAGGACAACCCGGACGCCGAGGTCTCCGACGGGGCGGGCGAGATCGGGTTCTTCTCGCCGGGCAGCTACTGGCCGATCACGCTCGCGTTCGCGGCGGCCCTGGTGGGCCTCTCGCTCGCGTTCTTCTACGTCTGGATGCTCGTGATCTCCGGCGTGCTGCTGATCGTCGCGATCGGCGGACTGGTCTTCGAGTACCACCTGCGGCCGTCGGACCACTGAGCCGCGACCGCTGGGCCGACCGGGTCTGCCCGCCTGTCACCTGATCACTTAGGGTGGCGGCCGGTACATCACCGTGTCAGGAGGGAAGCCCGTGGTCGAGAAGACGGGACAGTCCGCGCCCCGCGTCGAGGGCAACGGCATCAACGTCATCGACGACGCCGAGCGCAAGGGCCGCCCGTTCCAGCTGTTCTGGCCGTGGTTCGCCGCCAACGTCTCGGTGCTCGGGATCTCCTACGGCGCCTTCACGCTGGGGTTCTCGATCTCGTTCGGTCAGGCCGTGGTCGCAGGCGTGATCGGCATCCTGTTCTCGTTCCTGCTCTGCGGCTTCATCGCGCTGGCGGGCAAGCGCGGCTCCGCACCCACGATGGTGCTCTCCCGCGCGGCGTTCGGCGTGCGCGGCAACAAGCTCCCCACTGCGATCTCCTGGCTGCTCACCGTCGGCTGGGAGACGGTGCTGGTCATCCTGGCCACGCTCGCGACGGCGACGGTCTTCGACCGGCTCGGACTCGGCGGCGGCGCCCCGACGAAGGTCATCGCGCTGCTGGTGGTCGCGGCGCTCGTCGTGGGCGCAGGCGTGCTCGGCTTCGACGTGATCATGCGCCTGCAGACCGGGATCACGATCGTCACCGCGGTGCTCACGGTCGTCTTCGTCTTCCTCGTGGCCGATCAGATCAGCTGGGCCACCGTCTCCGCGCTGCCGGCGGGGTCGGTCGAGCAGGTGATCGGCGCGCTGGTGTTCCTCATGACCGGCTTCGGGCTCGGGTGGGTCAACACGGCCGCGGACTACTCGCGCTACCTGCCGCGCGACGCGTCCTCGCGCGGGGTCGTCGGCTGGACGACGGCGGGTTCCGCCATCGCGCCGCTCGTGCTGCTGGTGTTCGGGCTGCTACTGGCGGGATCGTCGCAGGACCTGTCCACCAAGATCGCCGCGGACCCCATCGGCGCGCTCGCCGACCTGCTGCCCACGTGGTTCCTCGTGCCGTTCGTGCTGGTGGCGGTGCTGGGCCTGGTCGGTGGCGCGGTGCTGGACATCTACTCGTCCGGGCTCGCGCTGCTGTCGTTGGGGCTGCGGATCCCGCGGTGGACGGCCGCGCTCGTCGACGGCGTGATCATGGTGCTCGGCACGATCTGGGTCGTGTTCTTCGCCGACGACTTCCTGGGGCCGTTCCAGGGCTTCCTCTACACGCTCGGGGTGCCGGTCGCGGCGTGGGCGGGGATCATGCTGGCCGACATCATGCTGCGGCACCGCGACTACGCCGAACGCGAGCTGTACGACCCCACGGGCCGCTACGGCGACGTCCGGTGGACCGCGGTCGTCCTGCTCGTGGTCGGCACCGTCCTCGGCTGGGGCCTGGTCACGAACACGACCAGCGAGATCCTCAGCTGGCAGGGCTACCTGCTCGGACCGGTCGGGCTCGGCGGCCGCGAAGGCGCCTGGGCGTATGCCAACCTCGGCGTGCTCGTGGCGCTCGCGGTCGGGTTCGTCGGCGGCCTCGCCCTGGACCGCGGACGGGTGCGGGCGCAGGAGACGTGAGCGAGCTGGCGAGCTCACCATCGATACAGCAGCAGTGAACGGGGCCGACGAGCGCCGTCGAGGAGGGCCCGTGAGCGGTCAGCACCTGGTCGTGATCGACATGCAGCGGGTGTTCGCCGACGCGGACAGCCCGTGGGCCACACCCGGCTTCGCGACCGTCCTCCCCACCGTGGCGGGCCTCGTGAAGACCTTCGGCGACGCCGTGACGTGCACCCGGTTCGTCGCGCCCGAGCGGCCCACCGGGGCGTGGCGGGAGTACTACGCCGCCTGGCCGTTCGCGCTGCAGCCGCCGGACGCACCGCTGTGGGACGTCGTCCCGGAGCTCGGGTCGACCGGCCCGACCGTGGACGCCACCACGTTCTCCAAGTGGGGTCCCGCGTTGGCCGAGCGGTTGGGCGACGCCACGATGGTGCTCTGCGGTGTCTCGACGGACTGCTGCGTGCTGTCCACCGCGGTCGCCGCGGCCGACGCCGGGGTGGCGGTGCGCGTGGTCGCGGACGGCTGCGCCGGGGTCTCGGCCGAGAGCCACCGCGCCACGCTCGAGGTGCTCGCCCTCTACGGGCCCTTGGTGCAGGTCGTGTCCAGCGCCGACGTCCGATGATCGCGCTGTGACGCGGGACCGGGCCCGCGGCGCTCTGCACGGGCTCGCGGTCGGGGACGCGCTCGGGATGCCGACCGAGTCGACGCCCCGCGCGGAGATCGTGGAGCGGTACGGCGTGCTCGTCGACCGCTTCTACCCGGGGCCGCCCGGTCATGCCCTGGCCGCGGAGCTCCCGGCGGGATCGGTCACCGACGACACCGAGCAGGCGGTGCTGCTCGGGTGGCTGATGGTCGAGTCGGAGGGCCGCGTCGACCCCCGTGAGCTGGGCAGGCGGCTCGTGGCGTGGGAGGAGACCATGCGCGAGCGGGGTTCGGCGGGCCTGCTCGGGCCGTCCACGAAGCGGGCGCTCGCCGCGCTGGCCGCGGGCGCGGAGCCCGCCGAGGCGGGCCGCAGCGGCACGACGAACGGGGCGGCGATGCGGATTGCGCCGGTCGGCATCGCGGTGCCGGTCGGGGACGGGCTGATCGACCGGGTGGTCGAGGCGTCCCTCGTGACGCACGGCACCGGCGTCGCGCTGGCGGGCGCAGCGGCCGTGGCGGCGGCGGTGAGCGCGGGCATCGACGGCGCCACCGTGCGCGAGACGTTCGACGTCGCGGCCGACGCCGCCGAGCGCGCCGCCGAGCGGGGTCGTTGGGTGGCCGCGGCCGACGTGGCCGCGCGGATCCGGTGGGCCACGAAGCTGGTCCGCCGCGGGCGGGAGCCCGTGGAGACGATCGGCACGCTCGTCGGCACCGGCCTGGCCACGCAGGAGTCGGTGCCCGCCGCCTTCGCGGTGCTGGCGCTCGCGGGAGACGACCCGTGGCTCGCGTGCAAGCTCGGCGCTTCGGTCGGCGGCGACTGCGACACCATCGCCGCCATGGCCGGGGCCGTGGCGGGCGCGTGCTGCGGGGTGGACGCGCTGCCGGTGCGCGCTAACGTCGAGCACCTGGACCTGGACGGCCTCGCCGACGCGCTGTTGGCCCTGCGGACCGGCTCGTGATCGCCGCGCCGGGTGCGGGGACGCGGTGCGGGTGGCGCCGCGGCGCGCTCGTGGTCGCTCGGCTGGTGGGGTGGGTCGCGCGCGAAGGGCGCGGTGGGGCGGTGCGGCTCGTGATCGCCGCACGGGTGCGTGGAGGCGTTGTGGGGTGGCGCCGCGGCGTGCTCGTGGTCGCCCGGCTGGTGGGTGGGTCGCGCGCGAACGGCGCGGTGGGGCGGCGGTGCGGCTCGTGATCGGCGTGCCCGGCCGAAGGGCGCCGGTGCGCGGGATCCGGCGATCCCGGCGGTGAGGGGGCGGCTGGTGGGGGTCGGGAGCGTGGTGGTCGACGTCGTCGCCACGGTGGCGGAGCTGCCGCCCCGCGGCGGTGACGTGTGGGCGTCGGGGATGCGGATGGTGGCGGGCGGAGGCTTCCACGCCCTGGTCGCGGCGGCGCGGCAGGGTGTGCCGGTCGAGTACGCGGGCGCGCACGGGACCGGCCCGTTCGGCGACCTGGCCCGCGCGGCGCTGCGGGCCGAGGGCGTCGCGGTGCGGTTGGCGCCGCGGGCCGACCTCGACACCGGCGTGGTGGTGGTGCTGGTCGACGGCGAGGGCGAGCGCACCTTCGTCAGCGGCCGCGGCGCGGAGACCACGCTCCGGCCCGCCGATCTCGGCGACCTCGCCCTCGGGGAGGAAGACGTCGTTCTGGTGTCGGGCTACGGCCTCGATGACGCGCTCGCCGAGTGGGTCGCCGGTCTGCCTGACGCGGTCATCGTCGCCTTCGACCCCGGGCCGCTCGTCCGGTCGGAGCCGTTCGCGCGGGCCCGGGGCAGGTTGGACTGGATCAGCGCCAACGCCTGGGAGGCCGTCGCGCTGACGGGCGCGTCCGACCCGGTCGTCGCGGCCGGGCGGCTGGGTGGTCGGGCGGGTGCGATCGTCCGGACGGGCGAGCGTGGGTGCGTGGTGGCGCAGGCCGGGGCCGAGCCGGTGGTGGTCCCCGCCGTGCCCGTGGCCGCCGTCGACACCACCGGCGCGGGCGACGTCCACACCGGCGTGTTCCTCGCCGCGCTGCTGCGAGGCGCGTCGCCGGTGCAGGCCGCGCGGGACGCGAACGCGGTGGCGGCGGGGTGGGTCGCCGTCGGCTCGTACGGCGGCTAGCGTTGGCCGCGTGGCTAACGTGAACGTTCGGTACACCGCATCCGCACTGTCGACGGGGGAGGGCCGCAGCGGCCACGTCCGCTCGTCCGACGGACTGCTCGACCTCGATCTCGCCCCGCCGAAGGAAATGGGCGGCCAGGGCGGCGCCACCAACCCCGAGCAGCTGTTCGCGGCGGGCTACGCCGCGTGTTTCCACTCCGCGCTCAAGGGCACAGCTCGCCGGGAGAAGGTGACGGTCGCCGATTCGTCCGTCACCGCCGACGTCGGCATCGGCCCACGCGACGAAGGCGGCTTCGGCCTCACCGTCGCGCTGCACGTCGAGATCGCCGGGCTCGACCAGGCGGCCGCCGACAAGCTCGTGGCCGAGGCCCACCAGGTGTGCCCGTACTCGAACGCCACCCGCGGCAACATCGACGTCGCCATCGACACCACCGTCACCTGAGCGCCGCGCAGGCGGGGCGCGTGCACAGCGCGGTCCTCGCGCCCACCGCCCCGCCCTCGCACACCGCGGGCGGTGTGCGAGCGCGAGCGGCGCTACTGCACCACCGCCATCACGAATCCGTCGTGGCGCTTGCCGCCGACGGTCTGCATCACCGTGGCGTCCACCCGCGGCTCGTCGGCGATCGCGTCGGCCAGCCGCCACGTGCCGATCACGGCCTCGTCGGCGCTGCCGGGATCGAGGATCGCGCCCGCCCGCACGACGTTGTCGACGATGATCACTCCGCCGGGGCGGACGAGCTGCACGCATGACCGGAAGTACTCGGCGCCTGAAGCCTTGTCGGCGTCGATGAACGCGAAGTCGAACGGGCCGTCGAGGGTCGCGAGGGTGTCGCGGGCGGGCCCGACACGCAGGTCGATCAGCTTCTCCACCCCGGCCCGTACGAAGTTGGCCTCCGCGACCTCGGCGTGGTGCGGGTCGATCTCGCAGGTCACCACCTCGCCGTCACTCGGGAGGGCGCGCGCGAGCCAGATCGTCGAGTAGCCGCCCAGCGTGCCGATCTCCAGGATCCGCCGCGCGCCCGCCGCCCGGGCCAGCAGGTGGAGGAACTTGCCCATGGGCGCCGTGACGGCGATCGGCGGGAGGCCGCCCGCCGCACTGTCGGCCGTCGCCGCGTCGAGCGCGTCGTCCGGCGCGTGCAGCTTGGTAGTCCAGTAGTCGTCGACGGCGCTCCACAGCGGTTGGGTCACGCCGCCAGTCTGCCGGTTCCCCTTGCGCCGCACGGCCTCGCCTCGCCGCCCGCCGTGCCACCGCCCGCCGTGCCACCGCGCGCCACCGCCCGCCGTGCCACCGCCCGCGTGCCACCGCCCGCCGTGCCACCGCCCGCCGTGCCACCGCCCGCCGTGCCACCGCGCGCCACCGCGTGCCACCGCCTGCCGCGCCACCGCCTGCCGCGTCGCCGCCTGCCGCGCAACCGCCGGTCACGTTGGCGCCGCTTGACCGTGTCTGCCGGCCTCCCGCCGTCGCGGAAGTGAAGGCTCGCCATCGCGGAAATGGGGACTCGGCTCGTTGGCGGGCTTGCCGCCCGCCGCACCACAGCCGGCTATGCCGCCTGCGGCACGCGGCTGGACGCTGCGCGTAGAAGCACGCCGACCCAGGTGCGGAACGGTCGCCAGGCCTCCCCGATGCGCCGCATGTCGGCCGCGGTGGCCGGGCCGGGCAGGCCGTAGAGCCGACCCACGATGGCCGCGAGGCGCGGCTCCTGCTCCGCCGACACGTCGCACACCCCGCTCGCACGGATCACGATGAGCGACGCCGAGAACGGCCCGATCCCGGGGATCTCCCGCAGCCGGGCCATCGCCTCCTCCGGATCGGCGCGCCGGATCTCCTCGGCCGACAGCCTCCCGTCGAGGGCCGCCCTGGCCACGCCGTGGAGCTGCTCGATCTTCACCGGCGGCACGCCCTCGAACGCGGTGACCGCCAGCAACTGCTCCGGCGTGGGGAACGCCGCCATCGCGACCCCCGCCACCTCGACCGGCAGGCCGTGCGCCTGGGCGAGGCGATCCCGCACGACGGCCGCCTGCCGGGCGTTCCACCGCAACGACAGCACGCACCACGCCGCCGCCTCGTAGGGCGAGTGGAAGAGCGGCGGCCGCAGCCCCGGCGCGGTGGCGAGCACCCGCGCCACCACCGGATCTCGGGCGGCCACCGCCTCGTAGCCCTGCGCATCGACGTCCAGCGACAGCATCCGAGCGGTCTGCGCCGCCACCTGCGCCACCGGCGCCGCGCCCGGCCCGACGATCTCCCCGTGCACCCCGCGCCCATCCTGCGTGACGGCCACGCCCACCTGGTGGACCAGATCGTCGACGCAGAACGCGAGCCGCATCGTGCCGTCGAACACCGCGGCGTGCCGCGGGCCGAAGCCGAACTCGGCGCTCTCGCGCAGGGAGAACGCGCCTGTGGGGTGCAGCGTGAACGTCGTCATGCCCGCAGTCTCACACCGGCCACCGACATTTTCGGCCCGCTCAGACCGCCCGCAGGTCGAGCACCAACTCGTCGGGCGCGCCCGCCACGAGCCGCACCGGGATGCCCCAGTCCTGCTGGTAGCGGTGGCAGGCGGCGAACACCCCGTCGCCCTCGTCGCACGCGGCCGCGGCGACGCTGACCGACAGCACCCCCTCGGTCACCTCGCCCAGCACGAGCTCCCGGCACAGCCCCGGTGCCGTACCCGCCCCCGCCGCCAGCAGCTCCGGCGGAGAGGCCGCCACCGTGAGCTCGGTCGGCTCGCCGAACCGCGTGTCGAGGTGCTGACCGGTCGGCGGGACGAACGCCACCCGCAGCGCGAGGCGTCCCGGCGCGAGGTCGGTGGGCGCCCGGCGCACCTGCCCCGCGCGCCCCGCCACCCGGACCGACGCGGGCAGCGGCACCCGGACCAGCCGATGCGCCGCCGACTCGACGACCACGAGCGTGTCGCCGTCCACGAGGACGTCGCTCGGCTCGGCCAGATCGGCCGCGAGCGTGCCGACCGTGCGCGTCACCGGGTCGTAGCGGCGGACGGCGCCGTTGTACGTGTCCGCCACCGCGACGGAGCCGTCGGGCAGCACCGCCACCCCGAGCGGGTGCTGGAAGAGGGCCTGCTCCGCGGGCCCGTCGCGGTGGCCGAAGTCGAACAGGCCCTGCCCGACGGCCGTGGCGACCAGCGCCTCCCGCACCTCCCGCAGCGCGGACGTCTCGGCGTCGGCCACCCACAGCACGCCGTCACCCCCCGCGAGGCCGGAGGGCTGGGCGAAGAACGCCGCGTCGGGCGGGCCGTCGCGCAGGCCCTCGTCGGTGGTGCCCGCCCAGGCCCGCGCGGTGCCCGTCGCCGGGTCCCACGTCCAGAGCTGGTGGTTGCCCGCCATCGCGACCACCACCCGCCCGTCCCACCAGGCCAGGTCCCACGGCGTCGAGAGCTCGGCAGCGGCTACTCCCGGCCCGACCCACTCGCGGAGCTGAGCGCCGTTGCCCGCCACCGTGGAGACGGCGCCGTCGGACAGCCGGACCCGGCGCAGGGCGTGGTTCACGCTGTCGGCCACCAGCACGTCGCCGTCCGGGAGGAGGAGCAGCCCCAGCGGCTCGCTGAAGGCGCCGTCCGTCCCGTCCACCAGCCCGCGCGCGCCCGTACCGATCCGGCGTCGCTCGGTCACCAGGTCGGGCTCCAGCTCGACGAGCTGGTGGTGCGCGGTGTCGGAAACGAGGAACCCGCCGTCGGGCAGCGCGATGACCTTGCCGGGGAAGCGCAGTGCGGTCGCGGGCTCGGGGGGAGCGACGTAGGGGCCGTCCCCGCGGCGCACCACCTCGGCGTGCTCGGCGAGCAGCTCCTCGATCAGTACGCCCAGCCCGTGCGCGTGCCCCTCACCCGACATCTGCGCCACCACGTAGCCCCGCGGGTCGATCACCACCAGCGTCGGCCAGCCCCGCGCCGCGTAGGCGTCCCACGTCGCCAGCTCCGGGTCGTCGAGCACGGGGTGGTGCACGGCGTAGCGCTCCACCGCGGCCGCGACGGCGTCCGGGTCCGCCTCGTGCGCGAACTTCGGCGAGTGCACGCCGATCGTCACGAGCACGTCGGCGTAGCGCTCCTCCAGCTCCCTGAGCTCGTCGAGCACGTGCAGGCAGTTGACGCAGCAGAACGTCCAGAAGTCGAGCAGGACGATCTTGCCGCGGAGGTCGGCGAGGGACAGCTCCACCCCGCCGGTGTTCAGCCAGCGCCGCCCGCGCAGCTCGGGCGCGCGCACCCGCATCCTCATCACACGTGGGGAACCGCCGTCGGCGCGCGGCTGTTCCGCCGCCAGGCGAGGATGGGCCGGTGCCCGAGCTGCCCGAGGTGGAGAGCGCGCGGCGCGTGCTCGTCCACGCGCTGGACCGCGAGATCGCCGCGGTCGACGACACCGACCACTGGGTGTGCCGCCCGCACGCGCCGGGGGAGATCGCCGCGGCGCTGGTCGGGGGCAGGCTCACCGCGGCGCACCGGAAGGGCAAGTCGATGTGGTGCGAGACCGCGGGCCGCGACGGGGCGCCCGGCCCGCACCTGGGCATCCACCTCGGCATGGGCGGACGGCTGATCGTCGGCGATCAGGGCGGTGGCGAGCCGGTGCGGCCGGACCGCACGCCGCGCAAGGCCGAGTGGGACCGCTTCACCGTCGTGTTCGCCGACGGCGGTCGCCTGCGCCTCTTCGACAAGCGCAGGCTAGGGCGGGTGCGGCTCGACCCCGACCTCGACGCGCTCGGCCCGGACGCCGAGATGATCAGCCGGACGGACTTCCGCGCTCGGGTGAGCCGCGGGCGCTCCGCGGTGAAGGCGCGGTTGCTCGACCAGTCGGTGCTGGCGGGGGTCGGCAACCTCCTGGCCGACGAGACGCTCTGGCAGGCGGCTGTGTCGCCGTCCGCGCCCGCCGACGAGCTTTCCGAACGCACCCTCGACGGCCTCTACGACGCGTTGGAGCGGAGCCTGAAGGCGGCCATCGCGAACGGCGGCGTGCACACCGGCGAGGTGATCGAGCACCGGCGCGCGGGCGGGCGCTGCCCCCGCTGCGGCGCCGAGATGGTGCACGGCACCGTGGGCGGCCGCTCCACCTGGTGGTGCTCGGCCGAGCAGGCTTAGCGCCACCACCTCCCACCCCGCCGACGGGGTGCGAAGTCGGGACGGTCAGCGGCGCAGCCCCGCCACGAGGAGCCCGACCAGCCGCCGCGCGTCGTAGCCGGGGTCGTGCTCCGCCCCGATGCAGAGGTTGCCGACGCCGCGCATGAGCTCGTAGGCCTGCACGTCGGCGCGGATCGCGCCCGCCGCGGCGGCCGCGTCGAGCAGCCGGGTGCACACCGGGAGGAGCCGGTCGAGGAAGTAGGTGTGCAACGCCGCGAAGTCGGCGCTGTCGGGGCGCATCGCGCCTGCCAGACCGTGCTTGGTCACGAGGAAGTCGACGAACAGGTCGATCCAGCGGGCCAGCGCCGCGTAGGCGTCGAGGCCGGTGAGATCCGCCTCGGCGCACGCCTCGACCTGGTGCCGGTACACGGCGACGACCAGGTCCGCCCGCGTGGGAAAGTGGCGGTAGACCGTGCCGACCCCGACCCCGGCCCGCGCCGCGATGTCGCGCACCGGAGCTTCGACGCCCGACGCGACGAAGGCGGCGGCGGCCGCGTCGAGCAGGGCCTGCTCGTTGCGTCGCGCGTCGACCCGCCTGGCCGTCATGACCCCTCCCTTTTGCAAAACGGAACATGGTTCCGTATCGTGACCGGAGCAGTGTTCCGTTTCAGGGTAGAGGTAGGTGGCACATGGCGACGTTCGGCATCATGACCGCGCCGATGCAGGTCGACTACGCAGACGTCCAGCGGGTCTGGCGCGAGGCCGACGCGACGCCGGAGATCGTGCACGCCTGGTTGTTCGACCACCTGATGCCGATCGGCGGCGACCCGGACGGCCCGATCTTCGAAGGCTGGACGTTGCTCGCGGCCCTCGCCGCGCAGACCCGACGGCTGCGCGTCGGCCTGCTCGTCACCAGCAACCGCTTCCGGCCGCCCGCCGTCCTCGCCAAGATCGCCACGACCGTCGACGTCGTCTCCGGCGGACGGCTCGACTTCGGCATCGGTGCCGGCTCGCGACCCGGCCACCCGCTGGCCCGCCGCGAGTACGAGGCGCACGGCCTGCCCTACCACGACGCCGCGCACGCGGTGGGCAGCCTGGCCGAGGCGTGCACGGTGATCAAGCGGCTGTGGACCGAGGCCGAGCCGTTCGACTTCGACGGCACCTATGTGCAGCTCAAGGGGGCGTTCGGCAACCCCAAGCCCGTCCAGAGTCCGCACCCGCCGATCATGATCGGCGGCCGGGCGACCCCGACGCTGCGCGTGGTGGCCGAGCACGCCGACCTGTGGAACATCCCCGGCGGCAGCGACCTCGACAACATCGACGACCTCCTGGGCCGCAGCGCGCTCCTCGACCGCTTCTGCGCCGAGATCGGCCGCGACCCCGCCGAGATCACCCGCTCGATCCACCTGCCCCTCGACTACGACCGGCCCGGCGCCACCAGGGACGCGATCGGCGCCGCACTCGAAGCCGGCTTCGGCCACGTGATCCTCGGGCTGCCCGCGCCGTACCCCGACGGCGTGGCGCGCTGGGTCGCCGACGAGGTCATCACGCCGGCACACGGGCGCGCCACCGCAGCCACGCCGTGACGCACAGCGCGAGCCACGCCGCGCCGACCGCCCAGCCCGCCAGCACGTCCGAGAACCAATGCACACCCAGGTAGACCCGGGTGGCGCCGACCGCCCCGACCCACGCCGCGGCGGCCACCACCAGCAGGACGCGCGCGAGCGTGCTGCGCCCCGCCCAGGCCAGCACCACGATCGTGCCCACCACGACGAACGACATCGTGGCGTGGCCCGAGGGCAGCGACTCGTTGGTGACGCTGACCAGCCGGTCGGGCACCGGGGGGCGGTTCCGGTCGAGGACGTTCTTGAGGACGGTGAACACGAGGCTCGCCCCCGCCATCGCGCCGACGGCCAGCACCGCGTCGGCGCGCCGTCCCACCCCCCAACACCACGCGCCGACGGCCACCGCGAGCAACGCCATCGCCGCCGTGCTGCCGAGCGTGGTGATCAGGACGGCGACCGTCGTGGCGCCCGGGGTGCGTTCCTCGACCGACTCGGCGAGCGCCGCGTTGTCGAACCGCGCGGGCCCGACGCCGGAGAACGCCGCCCAGAGCGCGGCCACGGCCAACGCCACGAGCGTGGCGGCGAGCACGGCCACCCGGCTCGATCGCGGCCCGGGCTGCGGCGGCGGGTGGTGGGGGAGCCCGGCAGGCGGGATGCCCGGATCGGGCCGTTCCTCGGACATCCCCCACCTCCTACGACGACGGTCAGCCGCGGCCGCGCCACATGCGGTAGCGCGCCACGAGCGCGGCGGTAGACGCGTCCAACCCCTCGAGGCCCGCCTCCCCGTTGAGCACCGGAACCAGCTGTTTGGCGAGCACCTTGCCCAGCTCGACGCCCCACTGGTCGAACGAGTCGATGCCCCAGATCGTGCCCTCGACGAACGTGACGTGCTCGTAGAACGCGATCAGCTGGCCCAGCGTGGACGGGGTGAGCTTGCGGGCGAGGATGGTCGAGCTCGGCCGGTTGCCGGGCATCACCTTGTGCGGCACGACCTCGGCGGGCGTGCCCTCCGCGGCGATCTCCTCAGCGGTCTTGCCGAACGCGAGCGCCGAGGTCTGCGCGAAGAGGTTGGACATGAACAGGTCCTGCATGTCCGTGTGCTCGTCCACCGCGATGACGTGGTTGGGCTCGGCGAACCCGATGAAGTCGCACGGGATGAGCCGGGTGCCCTGGTGGATCAGCTGGTAGAAGGCGTGCTGGCCGTTGGTGCCCGGCTCGCCCCAGAAGATCTCCCCGGTGAGCGTGGTGACCGGGGTGCCGTCGCCGCGCACCGACTTGCCGTTGCTCTCCATGGTGAGCTGCTGCAGGTAGGCCGGGAGGCGGTGCAGGTACTGGCTGTAGGGCAGGACGGCGTGCGTCTGCGCACCGAAGAAGTTGACGTACCACACGTTGAGGAGGCCCTGGATGACCGGCAGGTTCTTCTCGAGTGGCGTGGTGCGGAAGTGCCGGTCGATCGCGTTCATGCCCGCGAGGAACTCGCCGAACTGCTCCTTGCCGATGGCGATCATGAGCGAGAGGCCGATCGCGGAGTCGACGGAGTAGCGCCCGCCCACCCAGTCCCAGAAGCCGAACATGTTGGCCTCGTCGATGCCGAACGCCGCGACCTCCTTGGCGTTCGTCGACACCGCCACGAAGTGCTTGGCGACCGCCTTCTCCTCGCCGAGCCCCTCGACCAGCCACTGCCGCGCGACCTTGGCGTTGGTCAGGGTCTCCAGCGTCGTGAAGGTCTTGGACGAGACGATCACCAGTGTGGACGCCGGGTCGAGGTCGCGCAGCGCCTGGGAGACGTCGGTGGGGTCGATGTTGGAGACGAACTTCATCGTGAGGTCGCGCTGCGAGTAGTCCTTGAGCGCCTCGTAGGCCATGACGGGCCCGAGGTCCGAGCCGCCGATGCCGATGTTGACGACGGCGCGGATCCGCTCGCCGGTGTGGCCCGTCCACTCCCCGGACCGCACGGCGTCGCTGAACTCGCCCATGCGGCCCAGTACGGCGTGGACATCGGTGGGCACGTCCTGGCCGTCGACCCCCAGTGCGAGCTCGCGCGGCGCCCGCAGGGCGGTGTGCAGCACCGCCCGGTCCTCACTGGTGTTGATGTGGACGCCCGCGAACATCGCCTCGGTGCGTTCGGGCAGGCCCGCGCGCCGGGCCAGCGCGAGGAGCAGCGGCAACGTGTCGCGCGTGATCCGGTGCTTGGAGTAGTCCAGCACGAGGTCGGCCCCCGAGACGGTGAGGGCGTCGGCCCGGCCGGGGTCGTCGGCGAACAGCGTGCGCAGGTGCAGGTCGGAGACCGCGCCGAAGTGCTCGGCAAGCGCCGACCACTCCTCGGTCGCGGTGATGTCAGCGGGGTAGTCGGCCACGGGCGACATCCTGCCGTGTGATCGTCAGGTGCGCGACGGAAGCGGGGTCTCCGCGTGGCTGATCGCGGCGCCCTCGGTGCGTTCCCACAGCGCGATGCCGCCGAGCAGGCCGGAGATGTTGGCCACGATGGTGCGGTTGGCGCCGATCGTGTCCGGGTCGAGCTTCTTGGCGTTGCCGCCGCCGATGAAGATGTGGTCGGGAAGCACCATCTCCTCGAAGGCGTCGAGCGCGTTCAGCACCCGCTTGCGCCACTCGTGCTTGCCGACGTTGTGCCGCTCGTTCTCCCCGCAGGCCACCTCGATGCTGAGGCCGTCGCCGAACCGGCCGTGCGACAGCTCCATGTGTGGTAGCAGGGTGCCGTCGAAGAACACCGCGCAGCCGACGCCGGTGCCGAGCGTGATCACCAGCTCGACACCGCGACCGCGAATGGCTCCG
>DATAOO010000193.1:0-19519 GCA_036265695.1 Pseudonocardia sp.
CGACAACGCGACCCGAACCGCCCCCTCGGCGTACGGCGGGGCGGTGGCGCACACGCCGACCGCGCCGCGCGGAGCGGCCTGGGCTGGCGCGTCCCGCGCGGGCGGCACCCCCCCGATGCCGCCCGCGCGCTGAACGCGCCGCGCCGACACCCGTTGCGCCCGTGGAGCTCAGCGGGCGCCGAGCGACTCCTTGATGATGTCGGCGTGCCCGGCGTGCTGGGCGGTCTCGTGCAGGAGGTGCAGGAGCACCTCGCGCGCGTTCCACCCCGTGTCCGGCGGGTACCAGGGCGCCTCGGGGAGCTGGTACGCCGTGTCGAGGTCGGGCAGCCCGGCGATCACCTCCTCGGTGCGCTTCGCCGCCGCGGCGTACGCGTCGAGCAGGCTCGCGACCGTCTCCCCGGGCTCCATGCGGAAGCTCGCCGCGTACCGGTCGAGGTCGTCCACCTTCTCGCCCTCGACGATGAAGTCGACCCAGATCGTCTCGCCGTAGGTGACGTGCTTGAGGATGCCGCCGAGGCTGAGCGCGCTGGCCGTGGGCGTGGCGCGCGCCTGCTCCTCGGTGACGTCGGCGAACATCCGCGACAGGCTCTGCCGCGCCGACTCCAGGACCGTGAGGATCTGGAACTTCTCGTCCATCAGCCCATCGTCTTCTGGCCGTCGAGGGCCTCGCGCAGGATGTCGGCGTGGCCCGCGTGCTGCGCGGTCTCGCCCACGATGTGGACGAACACCCGGCGCGCCGAGCGGGTGGCGTTCGGCGGGAACCAGGGCGCCTCGGGCAGCGGCTGGGTGGCGTCGAGGTCCCAGGTGCGCACGAGCTCGTCGGTGCGGGCGGCGATCTTCTCGTACTCGGCGAGCACCCCTTCCAGGGTCTCGTCTTCGCGCAGGACGAAGCCGTCGGCGTGCTCGGCGTAGCTGTCCTCGGTCATCGCCATCGTCTGCGGCCCGTCGACGACGAAGTCCGCCCAGCCCTTCTCGGTGCGGGCCACGTGCTTGATGAGGCCGCCGAGGGTGAGCTCGCTGACCGTGAGACGCTGGCGCGCCTGCTCGTCGGTGATGCCTTGCACGGTGTGGCGGAGGAAGCCGCGGTGGGCGGTGAGGGCTTCGATGAGGTCGTCGCGTTCGCTCATGAGAAGAACTCTAGAGGGGTCAGCGGTCACTTTCTGACCGCATTGCGGCCACACTGGGAAATATGGCCAACACGAGCTCGCGCACGCTGCGGCTGCTGTCGCTGCTGCAGACCCACCGCTTCTGGTCCGGGCCTGAGCTGGCCGACCGGCTCGGGGTCTCGGCGCGCACGTTGCGCCGCGACGTCGACCGCCTCCGCGAGCTCGGCTACCCGGTCGACGCGCACCGCGGCGCAGAGGGCGGCTACCAGCTGGCCGCCGGGGCGGCGCTGCCCCCGCTCGTGGTCGACGACGACGAGGCCGTCGCGCTGGCCGTCGGCATGCAGGCGGTGGCGCAGGGCGCGGTGCCCGGCGTCGAGGAGGCCGGGGTGCGGGCGCTCACGAAGGTGGTGCAGGTGATGCCGCCGCGGCTGCGCCGCCGGGTGGAGGCCCTGCGTGCGGTCACCACGGCGCCCACGTGGGGCACCGCCCCGGTGCTCGACCCCGACGTCCTCACCACGCTCGCGCAGGCCTGCCGCGACGACGAGCGCCTCGAGTTCGGCTACACCACCTACGCGGGCGACCAGGCGGGCCGACTCGTCGAGCCGCACCGGCTCGTCCCGCTCGGCCGCCGCTGGTACCTCGTGGCTTACGACCTGCACCGCCACGACTGGAGGAGCTTCCGCCTCGACCGCATCACCGAGCCGCGCCGCACCGGCGCCCGCTTCCTGCCCCGCAGGCTCCCGACCGACGACGCCGCCCAGTTCGTGCGGGCGGGGATCCGCAGCATCCCGGCGACCTACCGCGTCGACGTGCTGGTGCACGCCCCGGCCGAGCGCCTGCGCCCGCAACTGGGCCGCTGGGCCGAGATCACCGAGGTCGACGCGGAGACCTGCGAGCTGCGCATGACCACCGACGCGCTCGCGTGGCCCGCCATGGCGCTCGGCTCGACGGGCGCCGAGTTCGAGGTGCGGGAGCCCGCCGAACTGGTGGAGCTGTTGCAGGACTGGGGCGCCCGCTTCACCCGCGCTGCCGTGCCGTCGGAGTGAATCCCCGGTTCAGCGACCACCCCGGGCCATCGCGAGCACGTCCAGGGCGGCGTCGAGCTGCTCCTCGGTGAGGTGGCCGTCGCGGACGTGGCCGCGCTCGATCACCACCTCGCGGATCGTGCGCCGCTCCTTCAGAGACTGCTTGGCAACGGCGGCCGCCTCCTCGTAGCCGATGTACTTGTTGAGCGGCGTGACGATCGACGGGGAGGACTCGGCGAACTCACGGGTGCGCGCGATGTCGGCCACAGCGCCGTCGACGACCTTGTCCGCCAGCAGCCGCGCCGAGTTGGCCAGCAGCCGGGCCGACTCCAGCACGTTGCGCGCCATCACCGGCATCATCACGTTGAGCTGCAGGTTGCCCTGTGTGCCGGAGAACGCGACGCAGGCGTCGTTGCCGATCACCTGCGCGGCCACCATCATCGTCGCCTCGCAGATCACCGGGTTGACCTTGCCCGGCATGATCGAGCTGCCCGGCTGCAGGTCGGGGAGCTGCAGCTCGGCGAGCCCGGTGCGCGGGCCGGAGCTCAGCCACCGGAGGTCGTTGGCGATCTTGTAGAGCGACACCGCCACCGTGCGGAGTGCGCCCGAGGCCTCCACGAGGCCGTCGCGGGAGGCCTGCGCCTCGATGTGGTCGGGCGCCTCGGTGAGCACGTCGAGGCCGGTGGCCGCGCGCAACTGCTCGACGACGGCGGCCCCGAACCCGGCGGGCGCGTTGAGCCCGGTGCCGACGGCCGTGCCGCCGATGGGCAGCTGCGCGAGGCGGGGCAGCGCGTCGCGGACCCGCGCCACGCCGTACTCGACCTGCGTGGCCCAGGCGCCCGCCTCCTGCCCCAAGGTGATCGGCACGGCGTCCATGAGGTGGGTGCGGCCCGCCGTCACGACGTCGGCCCAGTCGGCCTCGCGGCGGCGCAGGGCCGCGGCGAGATGCTCCAGCGCGGGCACCACGTCGGTGGCGAGCGCCTCGGTGGCGGCGAGGTGGATCGTGGTCGGGAAGACGTCGTTGGACGACTGCGACGCGTTGACGTGGTCGTTGGGGTGCACGTCCGCCCCGCTGCGGTCGGCGAGGGTGGCGATCACCTCGTTGGCGTTCATGTTGGAGCTGGTGCCCGAGCCGGTCTGGAAGACGTCGACGGGGAAGTGGTCGTCGTGCTCGCCCGCCGCGACCTCGTCGGCGGCCGCGGCGATGGCGTCCGCCACGGGCGCGTCGAGCACGCCGATGTCCTTGTTGACGCGCGCGGCGGCCGCCTTGACCAGCCCCAACGCCCGGATCTGGGACCGTTCCAGCCCGCGGCCGGAGATCGGGAAGTTCTCGACGGCCCGTTGGGTCTGGGCCCGCCACAGCGCGTCGACGGGCACCTGCACCTCGCCCATCGTGTCGTGCTCGATCCGGAAGCCGCTCTGCTCGCCCATGGGCACAGTCTTCTCCGGACGCGCGCCGCGCGCCGGGTGGTGTGGCTCAGCGCACCGCCTGCACGACGTCGCCGCGCGCGAGCGAGCCGTAGAAGCGGATCGCGGCCGCCTTGGACAGGTGGATGCAGCCGTGCGAGGTCACCGACAGGCTGCCCTGGTGGAACGCGATGCCGGGGATGAAGAACACCGAGTACGGCATCGGGGCGTTGTCGAAGGCCCGGGAGAGGTGCACGCGCTCCTTGGAGAGCACGCGGAACGTGCCGACCGGGGTGCGGTACCCGGGCCTGCCGCTCGTGATCGGCACCGGCCCGTACTCGACGACCCCGCCGCGCAGCAGCCACGCCTTGTTGTGGGCGAGGTCGATGCAGGCCCGCACGGTCGCGGCGCACGGCACACCCGCGGGCTTCGCCGGGGCGGGCTTGGCGGCCGGGGCGGGCGGCGCTGCCGGGGCCGGGCGTGGCGCCGCGGGGGCCGGAGCGGGGACCACGGCGGCAGGCTGCGCGGCGGGGCGCGGGGCCACGACGGGCGCCACCACGTGTGCGGCCGCCCCCCACACCGCGGCGGGTTCGGCGCGGGCCACCGCCGTCACCCCACCGGCCATCACACCGGCCGCGACCGCCAGCGCCAGCCCCACGACAACGCTCGACCTGCGCATGGCCCCCCGATCCGACCGTCCCCATCGGACAAGATCGAGGATCCGGCACGGGACGCCCGCGGACAATCGCCCCAACGGGCAAGATCGCCATCTGGGGGACATGAGATGCGCCTGCGCACGTCATGTACCCGGCACGGCGATCATGGGCTCACGGCAGGGGCGGCACCGGGTCGGCGGCGAGCTGCTCGTCGGTGAGGTCGAAGTCGACCGACGAGTACTCCCGCAGCTTCGTGAGCCGGTGGTAGCCGTCGATCATGCGGACGGTGCCGGACTTGGATCGCATGACGATCGACTGCGTGGTGCACCCGCCCGCCCGGTAGTGCACGCCGCGCAGGAGGTCGCCGTCCGTGATCCCGGTGGCGCAGAAGAACGTGTTGTCGCCCTGCACGAGGTCGTCGATCGTGAGCACGCGCCCGAGGTCGTGGCCCGCGTCGAGGGCCTTGCGCTTCTCGTCCTCGTCGCGCGGCCACAGCCGCCCCTGCATCGCGCCGCCCATGCACTTCAGCGCGGCGGCCGCGATGATCCCCTCCGGGGTGCCGCCGATGCCGTAGAGGAGGTCGATGGTGGTGTTGGGGCGGGCCGCGGAGATCGCGCCCGCGACGTCGCCGTCGCTGATGAACTGGATGCGGGCGCCGGTGCGGCGGATCTCCTTGACGAGCTCGGCGTGCCGGGGCCGGTCGAGCACGCAGACCCGCACGTCGTTGGGCTCGATGCCCTTCGCGGCCGCGACCCGGCGGATGTTCTCGGCCACGGGGACCGTGATGTCGATGGCGTCGGCTGCCTCCGGCCCCACTGCCAGCTTCTCCATGTAGAACACCGCCGACGGGTCGAACATGGCGCCCCGCTCGGCCACCGCGAGCACCGCGACCGAGCCGGGCATGCCCTTGGCCATGAGCGTGGTGCCGTCGATGGGGTCGACGGCGACGTCGCACCAGGGGCCCTCGCCGTTGCCGACCTCCTCGCCGTTGAACAGCATGGGCGCCTCGTCCTTCTCGCCCTCGCCGATCACGACGATGCCCCGCATGGAGACGCTCCCGATGAGCTGGCGCATCGCGTCGACCGCGGCCCCGTCGCCGCCGTTCTTGTCGCCGCGGCCCACCCACCTGCCTGCCGCCATCGCGGCGGCCTCGGTGACGCGCACCAGCTCCATGGCGAGGTTGCGGTCGGGGGCCTCGCGGCGGCTGTTCGACGTGGGCATGGGGCCTCCTTCGCTCGATCTCCGATCCTCGCAGATCAGACGCGGGCAAGGGCTGGGATGATGGACACGTGGGTGAGCCGTTGGAGAAGCCCCCGCGCTCGGCGCTGACCATCCGACACATGATCGCCGCCGTGGGCGTGCTGCTGCTCGTCGTCCTCGTGCTGGGCTTCCTGTCCAGCGGGGCGTCGTTCGGGCCCGGCGGCCCGGTGGCCGACCCGTCGCAGGCCCGGGTGGTCGACGCCCCGGCGCAGCTGCGCGCGATCACGGCGCCGTTCCCCGTGCGGGTGCCCGCCACGCCAGTCGGCTGGCGGTCGAACTCGGTCGGGACGGACGTCGTGGCGGGCCGGAAGGCGGTCCGCGCGGGCTACCTCACGCCGTCCGTCGGCTACCTCCAGCTCCAGCAGAGCGACGCCGCCGAGGAGGCGCTGCTCGCTGCGATCGGCGAGCGTCCCGCCCAGGGCGTCCAGGAGGTCGGCGGCGCGCGGTGGGTCGTTTACGGCGCGCGGCCCACCGAGCCGGTGTGGATCGCCGACGTGAAGGGGGTGCGCCTGGTGCTCACCGGCAGCGCCACCGACGACGAGTTCCGCACCCTGGCCACGGCGGTGCTCGCGGCGTGATCAACTGCGCACCGGCCACGGTGACGCGCCGCGCGAACCCGTTGTGCCGCAACGGGACGCGGGGCCTACTCGGCGGCGACCCCTTCGGCCGCGTCGAGCACCTTCTGCACGCGCTCGCGGGCCCCGGCGAGCCGGTCTTCACAGCGCCGGGCCAGCGCCTCGCCGCGCTCCCACAGCGCCACGGCGTCGTCCAGCGACAGGCCGCCCGCCTCCAGCCGCCGGACGACCTCGGCGAGCTCGTCGCGCGCCTGCTCGTAGCCCAGGTCGTCTGCCGGCTGCGTCACGTCTCCACCGTAGCCCTGACCACCCCGTCGGCCACGCGAACGCGCAGCCGATCGCCGGGGGCGACCTCGCCCGCCGAGCGCAGCACCGGCAGCACCGGGTCATCGGTGACGCGCTGCACGATCGCGTAGCCGCGGGCCAGCGTCGCGGCCGGGCCGAGCGTCGTGAGGCGGGCCCGGGCGTGCTCGATGTCGACCGCCCGCCGGTCCAGCCCGCGCAGCATCGCGCCGCGCAGGTCGGCCTGCATCCGGTGCACCCGCTCGGCCTGCACGTCGATCGCCCGCAGGGGGTCGCCGAGCCGGGCCCGCAGGGTGGCGAGGCCGTGCTGCTCGCGGTCGACCCAGCCGCCCAGCGCGCGGCGGGCCCGGTCGCGCAGGCCCGCGATGCGCGCGGTCTCCTCGGCGAGGTCGGGCACCAGCCGCCGTCCCGCCTCGGTGGGCGTCGAGCAGCGGACGTCGGCGACGTGGTCGACCAACGGCGTGTCCGGCTCGTGCCCGATCGCCGAGACCACCGGTGTGCGGCACGCCGCGACCGCCCGGCACAGCGTCTCGTCGGAGAACGGCAGCAGGTCCTCGACGCTCCCGCCACCGCGCGCGAGCACGATCACGTCGACCTCCGGGTCGCGGTCGAGCGCGCCCAGCGCGTCGACGATCTGCGGCACGGCCAACGCGCCCTGCACGGCGGTGTTCTCGATCCGGAACCGCACGGCGGGCCAGCGGGCCTGCGCGTTCGTGACGACATCGTGCTCGGCCGCCGAGCCCCGCCCGGTGATGAGCCCGATGCAGCGCGGCAGGAACGGGGGACGGCGCTTGCGGGCGACGTCGAAGAGGCCTTCAGCGGCCAGCAGTTTGCGCAGCCGTTCGATGCGGGCGAGCAGTTCGCCGATGCCGACCGCGCGGATCTCGTCCACCCGCAGCGAGAGCGTGCCCCGTCCGAGGAAGAACGACGGCTTGCCGTGGACGATCACCCGGTTGCCGTCGGCGACGGCCGGGTTGCCGCGCACCAGTCCGACCGGCGCCGTGAGCTGCAGCGACACGTCCGCCGCCGGGTCGCGCAGCACCAGGAACGCCGTGCCCGTGCCCGCCCGGGCCGTGACCTGGGCGAGCTGGCCCTCCACCCACACCGCGCCCAGCCGGTCGACCCACTCCGCGATCTTGCGCGCGACCGTGCGCACCGGCCACGGCTGTTCGGGGGTAGGCCGCGAGGTCATGCCTCCTGAACCGCGGTGATCCGGTTGGTGAGCATCGTCACGAACGGCGGGCGCTCGCCGTGCGCCAGCTCCCAGGCCAGGAGGGCGCGCAGGTCGTCGAGGGAGAGGAAGCGCAGCTTGCCCCGCAGCTGCGGGATCGACATCTCGGCGTACCCGGCCAGGACGGGCGGTTCCTCGGGATCGACGCTCTCCGCCGCCGCCTCGGCCTGCACCTCCTCGGCCTCCACCTCGTCGACCAGCTCGTCGGTGGGGACGTCCTCGGCGCTCGGCGCGAGCGGCGGCAGGTCCTCGGGCGCCGAGACGGTGCGGCCCAACGGACGCAGCTCGGTGACGGCGTTGGCGCCGTTGCGCGCAGGCGGCTCGTCCTCGTCGAACGTGGCCCAGCTCGGCTTCTCCTCCACCGGTCGCAGCGTGCCGAGGACGCGGTCGCCCTTGATCGCCAGCTCGGTGACCTTCTGCTGCACGCGCATCGAGGCCTGCAGCGCCTGGCTGACGGCCGTGACGGGGAACTCGACGACCAGCCGGGGGAGATCGCGGGCCTGCTCGACGGCGGTAGCCACGAGACCAGCGGCGATCCGCACGGGGAACGGCAACGGATTCATGGCGTCCATCCTGCCGGGCCGGGCGCCGACGCGCCCACCAGGCCGTGTGCCGCGGGTCACGGACGATGAGCTTCGTGATCCAGATGGCTCCTCGCAAGGCGGAGGGCGGCTCTCGTACCGGGCGTACTCGAGTCGTCCGACAACGCAGCGAGGGGCCATCTGGGCGCGAAGATCGCGGGCGGGATCCGCGGCAGACGGCCTGACACACGTACCCTCGAACACATGACCTCCAAGCGAGTCCTGGTGGCCAAGCCCCGCGGCTACTGCGCAGGCGTCGACCGGGCCGTCGAGGCCGTCGAGCGCGCGCTCGAGCAGCACGGCGCCCCCGTCTACGTCCGCAAGCAAATCGTCCACAACGTGCACGTCGTGGAGACGCTCACCGAGCGCGGCGCGATCTTCGTCGACGACGCCGACGAAGTACCCGAGGGCGCGATCGTCGTCTTCTCCGCCCATGGCGTCTCCCCGGCCGTGCGCGAGCAGGCGCGGGCGCGGCAGCTGCACACCATCGACGCCACCTGCCCGCTGGTCACCAAGGTGCACCAGGAGGCGAAGCGGTTCGCCCGCGAGGGCTACGACATCCTGCTGGTCGGGCACGCGGGCCACGAGGAGGTCGAGGGCACGTCGGGGGAGGCGCCCGAGCACATCCAGCTCGTCGAGACCGCGGCCGACGCCGCGAAGGTCACCGTGCGCGACCCGGAGAAGGTCGTGTGGCTGTCGCAGACCACGCTCTCGGTCGACGAGACCATGGAGACGGTCCGCGCGCTGCGCGAGCGCCTGCCCGGGTTGCAGAACCCGCCGAGCGACGACATCTGCTACGCCACGCAGAACCGGCAGACCGCGGTGAAGGCGATGGCGCCGCAGTGTGATCTCGTGCTGGTCGTCGGGTCGGTGAACTCGTCCAACTCGGTGCGGCTCGTCGAGGTGGCGCTGCAGGCCGGGGCAGGCGCCGCGTACCTGATCGACTACGCCCGGCAGATCGACGAGGCGTGGCTCGACGGCGTCGGCACGGTCGGCGTCACCAGCGGGGCGTCGGTGCCCGAGGTGCTCGTGCGCGGGGTGCTCGAGCACCTGGCCGAGCGCGGGTGGTCCGACGTGGAGGAGCTCACGACCGCCGAGGAGACGCTGACGTTCGCCCTCCCGCGCGAGCTGCGCCCCGCCCGGGGTGTTCGCGCTGGGTGACCAGCCGGAAGAGGCCGAGCGCGAGCACCAGACCGCTGGTCCACGCCATCATCGGGAAGCCGTTGACCAGCGGCGCGCCGATCACCAGTAGGCGTTGGGCGATGCCTGCGCCGGGCCGCGGGGTGCCCGCGACGAGCACGACCACTGGCACCGCGAGCGCCATGAGCAACGGCGGCGCCACCATCGGCCAGAACACGCCGCTCCGCCGCACCCACGCGGTGGCCAGCACGCAGCCGGTGAGGTAGCAGATGGTGAACGCGGTGCCCAGCGTGCCCACCCGCAGCAGGTCGATCGCGACGCCGACCGCGGTGAGCGCCGCCGCCACCCCCACCGCGATGGCCGGGTTGACCCCCAGCACCGTCGCCATGAGTGAGCGGTCGGGCATCGGCCACGGGCCGCTCGGACGCTCCCGCTCCGGCCCGACGTCGGATGCGCCCTTCTCACCGGAGCCGCGTTTGCCGTGCTGATCGGCCGACGAGCCGTCGCGTCCGCCGCGGGCGCCCGCTGACGCGCGCTCCTCGGACCCCATGCGGTCGCCTGCTCGCGTACTGCTGTCGCGGCGGTTGGGGGCGCCGCGTTCTCCGGCTACGTCGTCGCGCTGGCCTGCGTCCTCACCCGCCCCGGTCGCCGACTTCCCGGCCGCCTCCCGGGCGCGGTCGGCCGCGGTGCGGCGGGGCCGGGTGCCCGGTGACACGGCGCGGGCCTTGTCGGACAGCGCCGACCGCTGGGACGGCCCGCCTGCGGGCGGGGACTGCGCGCGGGTGGTGTTGGCGGGCGGGGTCTGCGCGGGGGCGCCGCCTGCGGGCGGGGACTGCGCGCGGGTGCCGGTGGCGGACGGGCTCTGTGCGGGGGCGTCGTCGGCGGCCGCGGGCTCGTCCGCCGCGGGGGGCGGGGCGCCGTCGCCCGATGCCTGCCGCGACGGCGCGGGCTCGGCGCTGTCCGCGGCATCGGAGAGGCGCTCGCTCACCCGGTCACGGTAGCCCGGGATCCGTGCTCACCGTCGTCGCCACGCCCCCGCTCGTCGAGCGCGATCAGGTACTCATCGGCCGACGCGACGAGCTCAGGCGCCGAGACCGTGCGCGGCGCCCGCTCGACCTGCCCGAGCTCCGGCAGCTCGCCGTCGGCGACCTGCAGCTCGGTGAGCTTGCGCGCCGTGACGAGCACACGCGCCTCCAGCGACGAGACCGTGCGGTTGTAGCTGTCGACCGCCGCATCGAGGCTGCGCCCCAGCTTCGCCACGTGCGTGCCCATCGTGGCCAGCCGCCCGTGCAGCTCGCGGCCCAGCTGGTGCACGGCGGCCGCGTTGCGCGCCAACGCCTCCTGCCGCCACCCGTACGCCACCGTGCGCAGCAGCGCGATGAGCGTGGTGGGGGTGGCGATCACGACGTTGGCCGCGAACGCGTGCTCCATGAGCGCCGGGTCGGCCTGCAGCGCCGCCTCCAGGAACGGGTCGCCGGGCACGAACAGCACCACGAACTCCGGCGACGGCGTGAACGCCTCCCAGTACGCCTTGGCCGCCAACGCGTCGACGTGCTGGCGCAGCTGCCGGGCGTGCGCGGCGAGCCGCTCGGCGTGCACCGCCGCGTCCTGGCTCTCGACGGCGTCGAGGTAGGCCAGGAACGGCACCTTCGCGTCGACCACCACCTGCTTGCCCCCGGCCAGGTGCACGACCATGTCGGGCCGCACCCCGCCGCCCTCGCCCCGCCCGACGACCTGGGTGGAGAAGTCGCAGTGCTCCACCATGCCAGCGAGCTGGACCACGCGTTCGAGCTGCAGCTCGCCCCACCGCCCGCGGACCTGTGGCGCGCGCAGCGCGTTGACCAGCTGGCGGGTCTCGCCGCGGAGCTGGTCGGAGCTGGTGGCCATGGCGCTCACCTGCTCGCGGAGCCCCGCGTAGGCCGACTCGCGCTCTTTCTCGACCGTGCGCAGCTGACCCTCGACGCGTTGCAACGCCGACGCCATCGGGTCGAGCAGCTGGCCGATGGCCGCGGCCCGGGCGGCGGTGTCGCCGTCGGCCTTGGCGGACAGCGCGGCCGTGGCCTCCTTGAGCCTGCCCTCGGCGAGTGCGACGAACTGCTCGGTGTTGTGCGCCAACGCATCCGCCGACAGCGCGGCGAACGCCTGCTTCAGCTCGACGTCGCGCCCGGCGAGCAGCTCCTCGCGGCGGGCGAACGCCGCCCGCTCACTCTGGAGGGCGGCCTCGGTGGCGGCCGCCGCGGCCTCCGCCGCCCGCAGCCGCTCCTGGGCGCTCTCGTGGAGGCGGCCGAGCTCGTCGAGCCGCGTGCGCAGCCCGCCGCGCTCGGCCCGCAGGCTCGCCGCCTCGGCGCGGAGCATCGCCGACGCGTCGGCCGCGGCGCGGGCGGCGTCGGCCACCGCGGCCCGCGTGCGCGCGCCCGCCAGCAGCCACATCCCGACCGCGCCGATGCCGACGCCCATCGCGAGCCCGAGCAACAGCACCGGAACAACATCCATGTCATTCAGCGTGCACCCGGACCCCGACAATTTCGGCCAGGCTCGCTCAGCCGGACGGCGGCGGGGTGCGTTCCTGCAGCTCCGGGCCTCGCTACGCCGCCGACTCGTGGGTCAGCAGCGCCCGCTTCACATCCAGCCCCCAGCGGAACCCGCCGAGCGTGCCGTCCGTGCGCACCACGCGATGGCACGGCACGAACAGCGCCGCGGCGTTGCGGGCGCACGCCGACGCGGCCCCGCGGACCGCCGCCGGACGCCCGGACTTGGCCGCGTACTCGGTGTAGGTCAACGGCGCGCCCGCGGGCACGGTGCGCAGGACGTCCCACGCGTGCTCGAGGAACGCCCCGGAGCGCTGGCGCACCGGCACGTCGTCGATCGCCGAGAGGTCGCCGCCGTGGTAGGCGACGACCGCGTCACCGACCGCGGCGAGCTCGCCCCGTCGCAGTTCGGCGGGCCGCAGCGTGGGGTGGATGAGGGGGACCAGCTCGTCGAGGCCGGCCGTCCACCCCGAGGCCAGCACCGCCCCGTCGTCGACGACGGCGGTGAACGGCCCCATCGGGGTGTCGATGGTGTTCCAGGTGCTCATGCTCTCCTCCAGAGGTGGGTGGCGGCGTAGGACCGCCAGGGGCGCCAGGCCGCGGCGCGCGCGGTCAGGCCGGGGATGTCGGACGGCAGGTCGAGGGCGGCGGCACCGCGCCGCACGCCGAGGTCCTCCGCCAGCAGTTCGTCGGGGTCGCCGAGCACGCGCATCGCGAGGTAGCCCGCGGTCCACGGTCCGACGCCGGGCAGCGCGAGCAGCTCGGCGCGCAGGTCCGCCGGGTCGCGCCCGGGGTCGAGCGCGAGCGTGCCGTCGGCGAGCGCCGCGGCCACGGTGCACACGCTCGCGATGCGCCGGGCCGGGCCGGTCAGCACGTCGGCGCCGTGCTCGGCGATCGCCGCGGGCGTCGGGAACAGCAGTTCGGCGCCCGGCGACGCGAGCGCGGGCGGGAGCCGCTCGCCCAGCGCCTCGGTCAGCCGCGCGGCCGCCGTGCGGGCGGCTGCGACCGACACCTGCTGGCCCAGCAGCGTGCGGATCGCCGTCTCGGCGCCGTCCACCGAGCCCGGGAGCCGGATGCCCGGCACCTCCTCGACGGCCTGTGCGAGCCCGGGGTCGGCGCTCAGCAGCTCGTCGACGGCCACGGGGTCGGCGTCGAGGTCGAGCAGCCGCCGCACCCGGGCCACGGCGGGCCCGAGATCCCGCGGATCGGCCAGCCGCAACGTGGCGGTGACGTGCGCGGCGGCCCCGCTCGTGGCCGGGCGACGAGCGCCCGCGGGCGTGCCGTCGGGAAGCTGCAGCGCGACCGTGGCCCCGCCGTGGGGGAGCCGCAGCGTGCGCACAAAGCCGTCGCCGCCGAGCGTCTCCACGCCCGCGACGGCACGGGCGGCGAAGAACTGCCGCAGCCCCTCGGCGTCGAACGGCGGCCGGAACGGCAGGCGCAGCACCAGCGTGCCCCCCGCCGTCGTGGGACCCCGACGGCCCGCTTCGGCGCGCAACGTCGTGGGCGCCACCCCGTACACGGCGCGCACGGTGTCGTTGAACTGGCGCACGCTCGCGAAGCCCGCCGCGAACGCCACGTCCGCCATGCCCAGCGGGGTCGTCTCGATGAGCAGCCGGGCGGTGTGCGCCCGGTGGGCCCGAGCGAGCGCCAGCGGACCCGCGCCCAGCTCGGCCGTCAGCACCCGGTTGAGGTGCCGTTCGGAGTAGCCGAGCCGGGTCGCGAGCCCGGGCACCCCGTCGCGCTCCACGACACCGTCGGAGATCAGCCGCATGGCGCGGGCGGCGAGGTCGGCGCGGACGTTCCAGTCCGGCGAGCCCGGCACCGCGTCGGGGAGGCAGCGGCGGCACGCGCGGTACCCGCGCTGCTGGGCCGCTCCCGCCGTCGGCAGGAACTCGACGTTGGCGCGCTTGGGGGTGGTGGCGGGGCAGGACGGTCGGCAGTAGATCCCGGTGGTCCGCACCGCCGTGATGAAGTGGCCGTCGAACCGGGCGTCACGCGAGGCGACGGCGCGGTAGCAACGTTCCTGGTCGAGCAGCACGGGAACGACTCTGCCACCGCCCCGGCGGCCCGGCTGGCGGAAATCAGACGCGACTACCCTTGGTAGACGTGTCGCTAACCCTGGGGATCGTCGGGCTGCCCAACGTCGGCAAGTCGACCCTCTTCAACGCCCTCACCCGCAACGACGTGCTCGCCGCCAACTACCCGTTCGCGACGATCGAGCCCAACGTCGGCGTCGTGCCGCTGCCCGACCCGCGCCTCGACGTGCTCGCGCGCATGTTCGCCTCGGCCCGCACCGTGCCCGCCACGGTGTCGTTCGTGGACATCGCGGGCATCGTCAAGGGCGCGTCCGAGGGGGCGGGGCTGGGCAACAAGTTCCTCGCCAACATCCGCGAGGCCGACGCGATCTGCCAGGTCGTGCGCGTGTTCGAGGACTCCGACGTGGTGCACGTCGACGGCCGGATCGACGCGGCCGAGGACATCTCCGTGATCGAGACGGAGCTGATCCTCGCCGATCTCCAGACCCTGGAGAAGGCCCTGCCGCGCCTGGAGAAGGAGGCGCGCACGCACAAGGACCGGCGCCCCGCGTTCGAGGCGGCGCAAGCGGCGGCCGCGGTGCTCGACGAGGGCCGCACGCTGTTCGCGGCGGGCGTCGACCGCGCGCCGCTGCGCGAGCTGTCGCTGCTCACCACGAAGCCGTTCCTCTACGTGTTCAACGCCGACGAGGGCGTGCTCACCGACGAGGCGAAGCGCAAGGAGCTCACCGAGCTGGTGGCGCCCGCGCAGGCCGTGTTCCTGGACGCGAAGGTCGAAGCCGAGCTGTTGGAGCTGGACGAGGAGTCGGCGGCCGAACTGCTGGAGTCGATCGGCCAGCACGAGCCGGGCCTGCGCGCGCTCGCCCGCGCGGGCTTCACCACCCTGGGCCTGCAGACCTACCTGACGGCCGGGCCCAAGGAGTCCCGCGCGTGGACGATCCACCGCGGCGACACCGCCCCCCAGGCCGCCGCGGTGATCCACACCGACTTCGAGCGCGGGTTCATCAAGGCCGAGATCGCGTCCTACGACGACCTCGTCGCGGCGGGCTCCATGGCCGCGGCCAAGGCGGCGGGCAAGGTGCGCATGGAAGGCAAGGACTACGTGATGGCCGACGGCGACGTCGTGGAGTTCAGGTTCAACGTGTGACGGCAGGTGCATCAGCAGTGATGCAGCTATGATGCAGCTATGCGGACAACCGTTGACCTCCCGCCGGCCGTACATCGGCGCGCGCTGGAGATCGCGAGGGCACGGGGGGTGTCGCTGTCCGCGGTCGTCGCCGACCTGACGACGCGGGGGCTGAGTCAGCTCGACGAGCCCATGGTGATCAGCACGGACGAGCGGTCCGGGTTCCCCGTGGTGAGCGTCGGTCGGCGGGTGACGTCGGAGCAGGTGGCCGCCGTGTTGGACGAGGAGTGACGGCTTACCTGCTCGACGCGAACGTCCTCATCGCGCTCACCGTCGCCGAGCACGAGCACCACGCCCGGGCGTCGAACTGGATGGCGGGGATAGACCGGTTCGCGCTCTGCCCGGTGGTCGAAGGCGCGCTGGTGCGTTTCCTCGTCCGCATCGGAGAACGGGCGTCCGTCGCGACCACGCTCCTGCGTCACGTCCACGCGCTGCAAGGCTGCGAGTTCTGGCCGGACGGGCTCTCGTATGCCGACGCGGATCTCCACCACGTCCGCGGCCATCGGCAGGTGACGGACGCCTATCTGATCAGTCTGGCCGCCGCCCAACCGGGGGCGAAGCTGGCGACGCTCGACGAGGCGCTGGCTCGGCAACTGCCGGGGGTCACGCTGTTGCTGCCCTGATCTCGATCGTCGAGTGGTCGCCGAGGATTAGCATCGGGGGCCAAGACCCGCACAGGTGAGGTGCTGCCATGGCGACGATGCAGGTCAGCGTGTTGCGCAAGGCCGGTGACATCGGCGTCGAAGAGCGCGAGATCCCCACGCCCGGGCGCGGTGAGGTGCTGGTCGAGATCGGGTCGGTCGGGGTCTGCGGTTCCGACGTGCACTACTACGAGCACGGCCGGATCGGCCGGTTCGTGGTCGACACCCCGCTCGTCCTCGGGCACGAAGCGGGCGGCGTCGTCGTCGAGGTCGGTCCGGAGGTCAACACGCTGCAGCCGGGCCAGCGGGTCTCGATCGAGCCCGGCGTGCCCTGCCGCCGGTGCAGGCAGTGCCTGTCCGGCCGCTACAACCTGTGCCCCGACGTGCAGTTCTTCGCCACCCCGCCGTACGACGGCGCCTTCTGCCAGTACCTCGTCATGCCCGCCGAGTTCGTGTTCGCCGTGCCCGACACCATCAGCGACGACGCCGCCGGTCTGCTCGAACCGCTGTCGGTCGGGATCTGGGCGAGCCGTCGCGCGGCGGTCGCGCCCGGCACCGAGGTGCTGGTGACCGGCGCAGGGCCGATCGGCATCATCGCCGCCCAGGTCGCGCGGGCCTACGGCGCCGACCGCGTCACCGTCACCGACGTCAACCCGCACCGCCTCGCGCTCGCCGCGCAGCTGGGCCTGGAGGCGATCGACGTCAGCGCGACGCCGCTCGCCGAGACGGGCCTCGAACCGGACGTCCTCATCGAATGCTCCGGCAACCCGCGGGCGACCTGGGACGGCTTCTCCACCGTCGCGCGCGCGGGCCGGGTGGTGCTGGTCGGGATGGGCGGCGACGAGCTGCGGCTGTCCCTCCCGCACCTGCAGGACCGGGAGATCACCCTCACCGGCGCGTTCCGCTACGCCAACACCTGGCCGACCGCGATCCAGCTGGCCGCGTCCGGCCGCGTCGACCTCGACGCGGTCGTCACCGGCCACTACGACCTCGCCTCCGCAGGCGAAGCGCTCACCGCGGCCCGCACCGACCCGACCGCCGTCAAGGTCATCGTGCGACCGGGCGGCTGACGCGGGAACTGCGGACGCCCGCCGAGCTGCGGGAGTTCATCGGAGAACCCACGCAGGCCATCGCCGAGAAGGCGATCGACCACGTGGACGCCGCGTCGGCCCGGTTCATCGCGGTCAGCCCGCTCTTCCTGCTGGCCACCGCCGCGGCCGACGGGAGCTGCGACGTGTCGCCGCGCGGTGACCCGGTCGGCAGCGTGCTCGTGGTCGACGAGCGCACGCTCGCCTTCGGCGACCGCAAGGGCAACCGCAGGCTGGACAGTATGATCAACATTGTGCAGCACGCCCAGGTCGGCATGCTCTTCCTCGTGCCCGGGCGGGGCGACACGCTGCGGGTCAACGGCACGGCTCGCGTGGTCGCCGACGCGCCCTACCTCCCGGAGATCACGGTGGCAGGGGTGACGCGGTGATCGACACGATGCTGAAGCGCGACGCGAAGGTCAACAGGTACTAGCGCCAGCCCAGCTCCGGCGCGAGGTGGGTGAGCACGCTCTCCACCACGTGCGCGTTGTAGTCGACGCCGAGCTGGTTGGGCACGGTCAGCAGCAGCGTGTCCGCGGCGGCGATCGCCTCGTCCTCGGCCAGCTCGGCGACCAGCTTGTCCGGCTCGCCCGCGTACGTGCGGCCGAACCGGGCGTTGCCGCCGTCGAGGAAGCCGACCTGGTCGGTGCTGCTGCGCTCGCGCCAGAACAGCTGCCGGTCGAGGTCGCTCACGATCGGGAAGATGCTGCGGCTCACCGAGACGCGCGGCTCGCGGTCGTGTCCGGCGGCCTTCCACGCGTCGCGGAACCGCTGGATCTGCTCGGCCTGGAGCTGGTGGAACGGCACGCCGGTGTCCTCGGTGAGCAGCGTAGAGCTCATCAGGTTCATGCCCTGCTCGCCCGCCCACTCCGCGGTCGCGCGGGTGCCCGCGCCCCACCAGATGCGGTCGCGTAGGCCCGGCGCGTGCGGCTCGATCCGCAGCAGCCCGGGCGGGTTGGGGAACATCGGGCGCGGGTTGGGTTGGGCGAAGCCCTCGCCGCTCAGCACGTCGAGGAACACCCGGGTGTGGTCGCGGGCCATGTCGGCGTCGCTCTGGCCCTCAGTCGGGGCGTACCCGAAGTAGCGGTAGCCGTCGATCACCTGCTCGGGCGACCCGCGGCTGATGCCCAGCTGCAGCCGTCCGCCGGAGATCAGGTCGGCGGCCCCGGCGTCCTCGGCCATGTAGAGCGGGTTCTCGTACCGCATGTCGATCACGGCGGTGCCCAGCTCGATGCGGCTCGTGCGCGCGGCGGCCGCGGCCAGCAGCGGGAACGGGGACGCGAGCTGCTGGGCGAAGTGGTGCACGCGGAAGTACGCGCCGTCGGCGCCGGCCTCCTCGGCGGCCACCGCGAGCTCGATCGACTGCAGCAGGGCGTCGGCACCGGAGCGCACCTGCGAATGCGGGGAGGCCGACCAGTGCCCGAAGGAGAGGAACCCAATCTTCTTCACGGCTCAATCAACTCGGCGTCCGCGGACGGCATTCCGGCAGGCGCCCACCGCGTTCGACCTGAACATCGGGAACGCAGGCGGTACCGTCCTCCTGGTGTCGACGCCCGTACCGGGCGGGATGGTGGTGGCGCCGTGACCCTTTCGACCGGGCTTTCGACTGCACTGGCCGACGCGGTGACCGACGTCCGCACCCGCGCCACCGACCGGCTCGCCTACGCCCACGACGCCTCCCACTTCGTGCTCACCCCGCAGGCGGTGGTGGTGCCGCGCGACGCCGCGGAGGTCGGGAGGCTGTTCGCCGCCGCACGCCGCGCGGGGGTGCCGCTCACGTTCCGGTCCGGCGGCACCAGCCTCTCCGGCCAGGCGGTCACCGGCGGGATCCTCGCCGACACCCGACGGCACTTCCGCGGCATCGAGGTGCTCGACGATGGCGCCCGCGTGCGCGTCGGCCCGGGCGCCACGATCCGCCAGGTCAACGCCCGCCTCGCCGCCCACGGCCGCAAGCTCGGCCCGGACCCGGCGAGCGAGGGCGCGTGCACGCTCGGCGGGGTCGTCGCGAACAACTCGTCCGGCATGGCCTGCGGCACGGTGGCCAACAGCTACGCCACGCTGGAGTCCCTCACGCTCGTGCTGCCGTCCGGCACGGTGATCGACACGGGCGCGCCGGACGCCGACGCCCGGCTCGCCGCGCAGGAACCCGAGCTGCACGCCGGGCTCGCCAGGATCCGCGACGAGCTGCGCGGCGACTCCGCGCTGCGGGCGAAGATCGAGCAGCAGTTCTCGATGAAGAACACGATGGGCTACGGGCTCAACTCGTTCCTCGACCACACCCGTCCCGTCGACATCCTCGCCCACCTCGTGGTGGGCAGCGAGGGCACGCTCGCGTTCATCGCCGAGATCGTCATGCGCACGGTGCCGCTGCTGCGCCACGCCCGCACCGCGCTGCTCGTGTTCGACGACCTGTCCGCGGCCACGGGCGCGCTGCCCGCCCTCGTCGCCACCACGCCTGCGACCATCGAGCTGCTCGACGCCACCTCGCTGCGCGTCGGCCAGACCGACCCGCAGGCCGACGCCCTGCTGCGCGGCCTGTCCGTGCAGGAGCAGGCGGCGCTGCTCGTGGAGTACCAGGGCGCGACGGCGGCCGCCGCCGACGCGCTCGCCACCGAGGCCACCGGCGTGCTCGCCGGACTCCCGGTCACCGGGCCGCGCACGCTGGCCGCCGACCCCGTCGCCCGTGCCGCGCTGTGGCACATCCGCAAGGGCCTCTACGCCGCGGTCGCGGGCGCCCGGCCGTCCGGCACCACGGCGTT
>DATAOO010000194.1:0-25235 GCA_036265695.1 Pseudonocardia sp.
AGCGGCTGCGGAGGTGGGGGCCGTGGGTTCAGGCGCCTCCGGAGCCGGGGTGGAGTCGGGTGCCGCAGTCGCGGCGGAGGCGTCGGGGGCGCCCGTTGGGAGTGCGGTGGGCACAGGAACCCCGGGGGTGGCGTCGGGGCCTGCCACCGGGGCGGCCGACTCGGGTGCTGCGGTGGGGGCATCCGGCGCTGCGGGCAGGGGCGCCACCGGTGCCAGGGTCCCCGGCGGGGGCGTGGGCATCGGGGGCCGCGGGGCGGGCGGGGCGTGGCCCGTGGGCGGCTCGGGAAAGGCCGTCGTGGCGGGGGTCACCGGAGGGGGCGCGTCGGCCGTCGGGCCTGCGAGCTCGGGCTCGCGCTGTACCGGGAGCGGAGTGGTGGTCGCGTCGGGTTCGACGGCGAGGGCGGGCGACGGGACGGCCGACGGCGGGGCCGGGGCGTCGGGACCGGTCGGGTGGGCGTCTGCTCTGGTTGCGCCCTGCTCGGCGTGGCCGACGCTGACCTCGTCCGGGGTGGTGCGCTGCTCCTGGTCCGACACTGGGCCCTCCTCGCGATCCGGCCCGCCGGGAGGCGGGCGCCCCGCCCGGGGGCGGAGCCGTGCACAGCGGCCGCCTCGCATCGAGGCTTGCCGTGCGGCGATTCAAACAGGTCCGGCCGCGCAGCGGAACGCCCCGACAGGGCTGCACGGCCCAGCGGCCTGCGTGGATCGCCGAGCCGTCACTGCACCGAGCGCCGTCTCCGCGGCAGGCGGCCGCTAGCGTTCCTGCCGTGCTGTCGATGGTCGCGGTGGTCCCCGAGCCGCCGCTGCTCGTGCCTGAGCTGGCCACGGGCGCGACCGCGGAGACCGCGGCGCTGCGGGCGGCCTGCCGAGAAGCCGCTCGACGGTTGGCCGCGTCGGCATCGACCTGGATCGCGGTCGGCGCCGACGGCGGCGGTCGGCGGACAGTCCGATCCGGCGCCCGGGGGAGCTTCGTCGGCTTCGGCGTCGACGTCGTGGTCGGACTCGGGCAGGACGCCGCTGATCCCGTTGACGCCGCGATGCCGCTGCCGCTGCTCGTCGCCGGGTGGCTGCGCGAGGGGCTGCCCGTGACGGTCCGCGGCGAGCTGGTCGCCCCCGACGCCGAACCCGGCGCTTGTCTCGCTCTCGGCGCCCAGATCGCCCGCGAGGCGACAGCGTCGTCGGCAGGCGATCCGGCGGCCCGCGGCGCGCCTCCCACGGCGCTGTTGGTCATCGGCGACGGCGCCGCCACCCACACCGAGAAGGCGCCCGGCTACCTCGACGAGCGGGCGGGCCCGTTCGACGACGCCGTCGCCGCGGCGCTGGCCGCCGCCGACCCCGCCGCGCTGGCCGCCCTCGACCCCGTGCTCGCCACCGAGCTGTGGGTCGCGGGTCGGGCCCCGTGGCAGGTACTGGCCGGAGCGACCCGCGACGGCACCTGGACGGGCGAACTCCTGCACTCGTCGCGGCCGTTCGGCGTGGGCTACCACGTGGCGGTGTGGCAGCGATGCGGCTGATCGCCGTCGTCGGGCCGACCGCGGCGGGCAAGTCCGACCTCGCCATAACCCTGGCCCGCGCCTACGACGGCGAGATCGTCAACGCCGACGCCATGCAGCTCTACCGCGGCCTCGACGTCGGCACGGCCAAGCCCACCCCCGCCGAGCGCGCCGAGGTGCCCCACCACCTGCTCGACGTCCTCGACGTGACGGAGAGCGCCTCCGTCGCCGCCTACCAGCGGGCCGCCCGCGTCGCGGTCGAGCGGGTGCTGGCCGCGGGTCGGACGCCGGTGCTGGTGGGCGGCTCGGGGCTGTACGTGCAGGCCGTCGTCGACGAGCTGGAGTTCCCCGGCACCGACCCCGCCCTCCGCGCGGAGCTCACGGCCGAGCTGGAACGGGTCGGGCCGGCCGCGCTGCACGCCCGGCTCGCGACCTCCGACCCCGCCGCCGCCGCCGCGGTACTGCCCAGCAACGGGCGACGGATCGTGCGCGCGCTGGAGGTGATCGCCCTGACCGGCAGGCCGTTCACCGCGCGGCTGCCCGAAGCCGCGGCCCCCCGCTACGACGCGGTGCTGCTCGGGGTCGACCGGCCCACCGCCGAGCTGGACGAGCGCATCGCCCGGCGGGTGGCCCGCATGTTCGCGGCGGGACTGGTCGCTGAGACCCGGAGCCTGCTCCCCGGCCTGCGGGAGGGGCCGACGGCGGCACGGGCGTTGGGGTACCAGCAGGTCCTCGCGGAGCTGGACGGCGACCTCGAGCGGGCGGCGGCCGACACCGTCGTGGCGACCCGACGTTTCGTCCGCAGGCAGCGGTCGTGGTTCCGCCGCGACCGGCGGATCGTGTGGCTGGCGGCCGACTCGTCCGAAGTGGTCGGCCGCGCCCATGCCGCGATCGGCGCCTCGGTACGCTGAAGGCCGTGCAGTTCAGCAAGGGGCACGGCACGGAGAACACCTTCATCGTTCTCCCCGACCCCGACGGTGCCCTCGACCTCACCCCCCGACGCGTCGCCGCGCTGTGCGACCCCAACCGCGGCATCGGCGCGGACGGCGTGCTGCGCGTGGTGCGGTGGGCCGCGCTCGCCGAGGGCCCGATGCCCGCCGACGACGTCGAGTGGTTCATGGACTACCGCAACGCCGACGGCAGCGTCGCCGAGATGTGCGGCAACGGCGTGCGGGTCTACGCCACCTACCTCGCCCACCGCGGCTGGCTGCCCGAGGGCGAGCTGCGGCTCGGCACCCGTGGCGGCGTGCGCATCGTGCACGTCAAGGACGACCAGGTCGCCGTCGACATGGGGACGGCGCGGGTCGAGGGCGAGTCGAAGGCGAGCGTCGACGGCCAGCTCTTCCCCGGCGTGATGGTGAACGTCGGCAACCCGCACCTGGCGTGCGTCGTCGACGTGCCGCTCGCCGCGCTGGACCTCACCCGCCCGCCCGGTCACGACCCGGCGCTGTTCCCGCACGGGGTGAACGTCGAGTTCCTCACGCCGATGGTGAACGACCGCATCGCGGTGCGCGTGCACGAGCGCGGGGTGGGGGAGACCCGCTCGTGCGGCACGGGCACGGTGGCGGCGGTCGTCGCGGCGTTGCGGCACGCGGGACGCGCGACCGGCACCGTCGCGGTCGACACGCCGGGCGGCCCGCTCCGCGTCACCGTCGACGCGGGCACCACCACCCTCCACGGCCCCGCCGTTCTGGTCGCCCACGGCGAGCTCGACCCGCGGTGGTGGGACAGCACGGTCTGATCTGGTAGCAAAGACCGGTGACCGGAGAGGTGATGTCGGCGACGGTCCACCGCGCGTGGGCGGCCGACCTGGACACCCGCAGCCTGTACGAGCTGCTGCGCCTTCGCGTCGACGTGTTCGTGGTGGAGCAGGCCAGCCCCTACAGCGAGCTCGACGGCCGCGATCTTGAGGACGGCACCCGCCACTACTGGCTCGCGGGCGAGGGGTGGGCCGCGCCGGTGCTCGGCTGCCTGCGCCTGCTCGAAGAGCCCGACGGGGTGTTCCGGATCGGCCGGGTGTGCACGGCTCGCTCGGTTCGCGGACGCGGGCTGGGACGGCAGCTGATCGAGGCGGCGCTCGGCGAGGTCGGGGACGCGCCGTGCGTGTTGGACGCCCAGGAGCACCTGGCCGACCTCTACCGCGGCTACGGGTTCGTCCCCGCGGGCCCCACCTACGACTGGGACGGCGTCACCCATCTGCCTATGCGGCGCGAGCGCGTCTGAGGTCGCGGCGGGTACGCGGTGCGGGATACTGCACGCGTCTCGGCACCGACGAGGGAGAATGATGAGCGAGGATCCGACCAGGGCCATGCCCACGCCGGGCACCCCGGCCAGGGAGGTCCCCGCCTACGGCCGCGTCGGCCCCGCTGATCCGCACGCCGATCCGGCCACCCACCCGGGTCTGCGCCCCGCCGACGTCGACGGGCCCGCCACCGACCCCGGCATCCCGGCGGTGCGCGTCGGGCCGCCCGAACCGCCGACGGTGCCGACCGCGCAGCCACCCCAGTCGCAGCCACCCCAGTCGCAGCCACCCCAGCCGGAGCCCGCCCTCGGGCACAGCCGCTCGGGCGGGCTGTGGATGGGGCTCATCCTCTCGGCGATCGTGCTGATCTTCCTGCTCGTGTTCATCCTGCAGAACCAGATCTCGGTGACGATCAGGTTCCTGGGCTTCGCGGGCTCGGTGCCGGTGGGTGTGGCGCTCCTGCTGGCCGCGATCGCCGGGCTGCTGCTAGTGGCGATACCGGGCGGGGTGCGGATCATGCAGCTGCGCCGGGCCGCACGGCGCACCGCGCGCCGGTGATGCTGCAGTTCGGGGGCAGGCGGCTGCCGATCGTCGGGCGGGCGCGGCTGTACGTCTGTGGCATCACGCCCTACGACACCACCCACCTCGGGCACGCCGCCACGTTCGTGTGGGCCGACGTCGCCGCGCGGGTGCTGCGGCACCTGGGCGTGGAGGTCGAGGTGTGCCGCAACGTCACCGACGTCGACGACGTCCTCGACGCGGCCGCCGCCCGCTCCGGCTCGCGGGCCGACAGCTTCGCGGCCGTGCAGCAGTTCCGGTTCGACCGCGACATGACCGCACTCGCCGTCCGTCGGCCGACCCACGAGCCGCGGGCGCGGTCGCACGTCGGCCAGGTCGTCACCTTGGCGGCGGCGCTGCTCGCGACGGGCGCGGCCTACGAGCGCGACGGCACCGTGTGGTTCCGCGGCGCCGGCCTCGCCGAGCGGGCCGGGCTGGGCGAGGACGAGGCGGCCGCGCTGGCCGTCGAGTTCGGGCACAACCCCGACGCGCCCGAGGACGTCCCCGTCTGGCGACGGGCGCGTGCGGGCGAGGTGGCGTGGCCGAGCCCGTGGGGGGAGGGGCGGCCCGGCTGGCACGCCGAGTGCGCGGCGATGGCCCTCACCACCCTCGGCCCGGCGCTCGACCTGCACGTCGGCGGGGCCGACCTGCGCTACCCGCACCACGCCTACGAGGCGGCGATGGCCGAGGCGGTCACGGGGGTCGCGCCGTTCGCGCGGGCGTGGTTGCACGTCGGCACCGTCGGGCTCGACGGCGCGAAGATGGCCAAGAGCACGGGCAACCTCGTGCTCGTCTCGGACGTGCTCGCCAAGCACCCGGCGGCCGCGCTGCGGCTGCTGCTCGTCGACCGGCCGTGGGCGCAGGGGTGGGAGTACCACCCGGTCGCGCTCGACGCCGCCGCCGCCCGGTTGGAGCGGCTCTACGGCGCGGCCGCCCGCGGCTCGCTCGGCACGGGCACCGCGGCCGCGACCGAGGTCACCGCCGCCCTGCTCGACGACCTCGACGTGCCCCGCGCCCTCGCCGTCGCCGAAGAGGCGGGCGGCGAGGCGGCGCGGGTCGCGTTGTCGGTGCTCGGGCTCAGCTGACCCCGAGCCGCGCGGCGGGCGCGAGATGCGCCCGGCCGCGCGGCGGCGCAAGCGTCAGTCCGCGGCACGAGGTGACCTCATGCCGCGCGGCTGGCGCGAGAGGCACCCGGCCGCGCGTCAGGCCGCGCGGCGGCGGAGCGGCGACGCAGGCGTCAGACCGCGACGCGAGGTGACCTCAGGCCGCGCGGCGGGCGCCATCACGTGACGCCCGACCGCGCGGCTGGGCGTCAGGCCGCGCGGCGGCGGCGCGGCGGCTTCGGGCGGGCAGACCGCTGGGGCTGCGGCCGCGCGGGCTCGATCAACGACACCCCCGACGGCGGGCGGGCGCCGGTGATGCCGACCAGCGCGGGGGCGCCCGGTGCCACGTCGGTGGTCCTGGCCCGTACGCCCGCCTTGCGCGTCATCTCGTCGACGTCGCGGCGCTGGCCGGTGGTGACCATGGTGACGACGGTGCCCGACTCGCCCGCTCGCGCGGTGCGGCCCGCGCGGTGCAGGTAGTCCTTGGGGTCGGCGGGCGGGTCGACGTGCACGACGAGGCTCACGTCGTCGACGTGGATCCCGCGCGCCGCGACGTCGGTGGCGACGAGCACGGGCTTCACCCCGTCGCGGAACGCCGCGATGGCCCGGTTGCGGGCGTTCTGCGCCTTGCCGCCGTGCAGCGCCGCGGCGTCGACGCCGTCCCGGCGCAGCTGCTTGACCAGCCGGTCGGCGCCGTGCTTCGTGCGGACGAACATGATCGTGCGGCCCTCGCGGGCGGCGATCTCGGCGACCACCCGGTTCTTGGCGAGCTCGTCGACGTGCAGCAGGTGGTGCTCCATCGTGGCGACGGCCCCGGTCGGCGGCGTGATCGAACGCGTCACCGGATCGGTGAGGTACCGCAGGACGAGCGTGCGGACGTCGCCGTCCAGGGTGGCGGAGAACAGCAGCCGCTGACCGTCGGACGGTGTCTGGTCGAGGATGCGCCGGACCTGCGGCAGGAAGCCCATGTCCGCCATCCGGTCGGCTTCGTCGATCGCGGTGATCGTGACGTCGCCGAGGCTGCAGGTGCCCTGGTCGAGGTGGTCGGCGAGGCGGCCCGGCGTGGCGACGAGCACGTCGACGCCGCGCTGCAGCTCGCTGGACTGGCGGTTGAAGGACATGCCGCCCACCACCGCGGCCGCGGACAACCCGAGCGCCTTGGTGAACGGAACGAGCGCGTCGAGGACCTGGGTGGCGAGCTCGCGGGTCGGCACCAGGACCAGCCCGCGGGGACGGCGGGGCCGCGACCGCTCGCCCGCGAGACGGGCCAGCACCGCGAGCCCGAACGCGAGCGTCTTTCCCGAACCGGTCTCGCCGCGCCCGAGGAGGTCGCGACCAGCGAGCGCGTCGGGCAGCGTCGCGGCCTGGATGGGGAACGGGTCGGTGAAGCCGTTGGCGGCGAGCGCCCGCAGCAGCGGCGCGGGCAGGCCGAGCGCGGCGAAGCTGGGCATTCCCGACGCGGGCGCGGTCCACAGGACCTCGGGTGCGGCCTGCAGCTGGGTGGGGCGGGGCGGGGAGCTAGCGGGTCGGGGGCGTCGGTTCGACGCGCCGGAACGACGGCGGACTTGCGGGGATGTCACTCAATACCTCCGGGACGGGCGCGTCACCGGAGAACCGGACGAGCCCGGACGCGTCCATGCGCGTCCTCGTGGTGGCGCCTGCGGAAAGGCCGGGCGCTCGATCTCCATCCTAGTGCAGCGCCCGGCCCGTTCCGTCGTCAGCGGTCGTGTGACGTCTGCGGCAGCCCGATCTCCATCCGCAGCTCGTCGAGCAGCGACACGGGATCGCCCACGTCAGACGGCAATCCCCGCGCCGTGAACCACTCGCCGATGCGGCGCACGTCACGGGCGAGGAACGCCGGCCCGTTGGGGTTGCCGACCACGTCGACGACCTGCGGCAGGTCGATCACGACCAGCCGCCCTTCGTGGACGAGCAGGTTGAACGCCGACAGGTCGCCGTGGGCCAGGCCCAGCCGGGCGAGCCCGCGCAGGGCCTCGACGAGCTGGAACCACAGGTCGGCCAGCTCGTCGGGGTCCGGACGGAGCTGCGCCAGCCGCGGCGCGGCCCGTCCGTCGTCGGTGCCGAGGTACTCCAGCAGCAGCTCGGTGCCGACCAGCTGCACGGGGTAGGGCACCGGCACGCCCGCCTGCCACAGCCGGGTGAGCGCGCCGAACTCGGCGTGGGCCCACTGGCCCGACAGCAGATCACGGCCGAACGCCGTGCGGGTGGCCATCGCGCGCATCTCGCGGGAGCGCCGCACCCGGCGCCCCTCGAGGTAGCCCGCGTCGCGGTGGAACATGCGGTGCTGGGCGGTGCGGTAGCGCTTGGCGGCCATGAGCGCGCGCCGGTCGGTGCCGGGCACGGCGCGCTCCAGGAGGTGGACGTCCGCCTCCTTGCCGGTCTTGAGCACGCCGAAGTCGGTGTCGACGGCGGCGTGGTCGGTGATCACCCAGTCGGGCCGGGGTCGGGGGCCGTGCTCGGCGCCGTCCCAGGTCGACCAGCGGTCGCCTTCGGGTGGGCCGTCGTCCACTGTGATGTCCTCGCCGCCGCGCTCGTCGAGCGCGGTCAGGTCGAACGGGCGACGGGGGTGGGTGCGCGGCTCGTCGTCGTCGAAACGACGGCGGCGCCTACGGGTGGGTTCGAACGAGAAGTCGTGCTCGCGCAACGCGGGGTCTCCTGGTGGTGGGCCCCGCGGACGGTTCAGCCGTGCGGGGCGGGATGAGGACGGCAGCCGTCCACGACAGCGATGGACATTCGGCACACCTCCTCGGTTCGAGCACCGGTCCACGTCAGCCCGCACAGCGTGGAGCACACCGATCGAGCCCCGCAACGGGATTTCGGCAGGAGTGCCGGAATGTTCGCACCGTTCAGGCGGGGGGCAGCACCACGGTGAGGGACTGGCCGCGGCGGTCGACGCGCAGGCCCGCCCGCCGGGCCACCGCCGCCACCCCGGCCGCGTCGGTCGGCTCCGCCCGCGAGCTCACCAGCACCCGCGCGAGCCGCCCCTTGTGCGCCTTGTTGAAGTGGCTCACGATCGCGCCCTCGGCCGTGCGGACGGTCACCGTCACCGCGCCGGGCACCCGGGCCAGCGCGGCGTAGGACCCGGAGCGCAGGTCGACCACCAGCTCCCGCGCGGCCACGGCCGCGAGCACCGGCTCCAGCGCGGGCCGCCAGGTCGCGGCGAGCGTGCCGCGCCCGGGCAACGCCGAGCCCGCCGACAGCCGGTACGCGGGCACCGGGTCGTCCGCCGTGAGCAGCCCGAACAGCGCCGAGCCCACGACCAGCCGCCGCCGGGCCCGCACCGCGGCCGCGCCCCGCAGCGAGCCGACGTCGAGCGCGTCGTAGAGCACCCCGGTGTAGCGGTGCAGCGCGGGCACGGTCGGCGCCGTCCACAGCTCGGCGTTGCGCGCCACCTCGGCGTCCTGCTGCGCGGACAGCCCCAGCGCCGCCCGGGCGGCCGCGGGTTCGGCGGCGAGCTTCACGAGCTCGTCGACCAGCTCCGCGCGCAGCGGGTTGAGCTCGGGGTGGGCGAGGTGGTCGAGCCGCAACGACGGGCCGTCACCGCCGCCCCGTTTCGTCTCCGACGGAGGCAGCAGCACCAGCACGGCCCGCACGGTAGCGCCGTCGCGGCTGAACATCGTCGGGTGCCGCCGTCGTGTAATTGTTGTGTGCTGGTTCCGGCCGCATTACGGTCGCGCTCGTACGCCGGGATGTGGATCACGGCCGGGCCGGGCCCGAACCCGTAGCTCTACCTGGAGAGACAACTGTGTCCGAATCCTGGTCCTTCGAGACCAAGCAGGTGCACGCAGGCGCCACGTCCGACCCGACGACCGGCGCGCGTGCCACCCCGATCTACCAGACCACGTCCTACACGTTCCGCGACACCGAGCACGCCGCTGCCCTGTTCGGGCTCACCGAGCTCGGCAACATCTACACGCGGATCATGAATCCCACGCAGGACGTGCTCGAACAGCGGGTCGCCGCGCTCGAGGGCGGGGTGGCCGCCGTCGCGTTCGCCTCCGGGCAGGCCGCCGAGACCCTCGCCATCCTGAACATCGCCGAGGCGGGCGACCACTTCGTCTCCTCCGCCTCGCTCTACGGCGGCACGTACAACCTCTTCCACTACACGTTCCCGAAGCTGGGGATCGAGGTCAGCTTCGTCGACGACCCCGACGACGCCGACGAGTGGCGCTCCAAGATCCAGCCGAACACCAAGCTCCTGTTCGCCGAGACGTTGGGCAACCCGCGCGGCAACGTGCTCGACGTGCGGAAGGTCGCCGACGTCGCGCACGAGGCGGGCGTGCCGTTGATGGTCGACAACACCGTGCCCACGCCGTACCTGCTGCGGCCGATCGAGCACGGCGCCGACATCGTCGTGCACTCGGCCACGAAGTTCCTCGGCGGCCACGGCACCGCGATCGGCGGCGTCGTGGTCGACTCCGGCACGTTCGCCTGGGGCGAGCACGCCGACCGCTACCCGGGGCTCACCTCGCCGGACCCGAGCTACCACGGCCTCAACTACTGGGAGGCGCTCGGCCCGCTGTCCTACATCATCAAGCTGCGGGTGCAGCTGCTGCGCGACCTCGGCCCGGCGATCTCCCCGCAGAACGCGTTCCTGCTCATCCAGGGGATCGAGACGCTGTCGCTGCGCGTCGAGCGGCACGTCCAGAACGCGCAGGCCGTCGCGGAGTGGCTGGAGGGCCGCGACGAGGTGGAAAAGGTCTACTACGCGGGCCTGCCGTCCAGCCACTGGCACGCGCTGCAGCAGCGGTACATGCCCGCCGGTGCGGGCGCGGTCGTCGCCTTCGACCTGCGGGGTGGCGTCGAGGCGGGCAAGCGGTTCGTCGACGCGCTGGAGCTGCACAGCCACCTGGCCAACATCGGCGACGTCCGCAGCCTCGTGATCCACCCGGCCAGCACGACCCACAGCCAGCTCTCCGGCGAGGAGCAGCTCGCCACCGGCGTCACCCCGGGCCTGGTGCGGCTGTCGGTCGGGCTGGAGGGCATCGAGGACATCAAGGCCGACCTCGAAGCGGGTTTCCGCGCCGCCAAGGCGGCTGGGTGACCCTCATCGAGACGGCGCTCCCTCCCGCCACCGGTGCGTGGCGGGAGGGGGATCCGCCCGGCCGTCGGCAGTGGGTGCGGCTGCCCGAGCCGCTGCCGCTGGAGTTCGGCGGCGAGCTGCCGGGCGTCTCGATCGCGTACGAGACGTGGGGCACGCTCGCGCCCGACCGCTCCAACGCCGTCCTCGTGCTGCACGCGCTTACCGGCGACAGCCACGTCGCCGGGCCCGCGAGCGACGGCCACCCCACCCCCGGTTGGTGGCAGGCCGTGGTCGGGCCTGGTCAGGCGCTGGACCCGGCGCGCTGGTTCGTCGTGGCACCCAACGTGCTCGGCGGCTGCCAGGGGAGCACGGGCCCGGCCGCCACCGCGCCGGACGGGCGCACGTGGGGGAGCCGCTTCCCGCTCGTCACGATCCGCGACTCGGTGCGCGCGGAGACCGCGCTCGCCGACGCTCTGGGCGTCGAGCGGTGGGCGTGCGTCGTCGGCGGCTCGATGGGCGGGATGCGGGCCCTCGAGTGGGCGGCGAGCGAGCCCGACCGGGTCGCCAGGCTCTTCCTGCTGGCCAGCCCGGCGTCGGCGTCGGCGGAGCAGATCGGCTGGTGCGCGCCGCAGCTCGCGGCGATCCGCGGCGACGGCAACTGGCGCGGGGGCGACTACCACGACGCCCCGCCCGGGCAGGGGCCGCATGTCGGGCTGGGAATCGCCCGGCGGATGGCACACCTGTCCTACCGCAGCCCCTACGAGCTCGCGCAGCGCTTCGGCCGCCTGGCCCAGCCCGGGGAGGACCCGGCGCGCGGCGGCCGCTACGCCGTCGAGTCCTACCTCGACCACCACGCCAACAAGCTGGTGCACCGCTTCGACGCGGCGACCTACGTGCGGCTCACGGAGATGATGAACGCCCACGACGTCGGGCGCGGCCGCGGCGGCGTGCCCGCGGGGCTCGCGCGGGTCACCGCGCGGACGCTCGTGGCGGGGGTGTCCTCCGACCGGCTGTACCCGCTGGAGCAGCAGGAGGAGCTGGCCGCGGGCATCGCGGGCGCGGGCGAGGTCCAGGTGATCGACTCGCCGTACGGCCACGACGGGTTCCTCATCGAGGCCGCGACCGTGTCGCGGTTGCTCGGGCGTCTGCTGGACACCCCCGGGCCGCTATCCTGATGCCGAGACCTCCCGAGCAGTGGCGGCCGTCACTTGTTCGTGACTACTCAAACCGTATCGCCGCCGCCGCCGTGAAACTCACAAGGGCGTACGAGCGATACCAGGAGGAACGGGTGCTGCATTACCGTTCCGCGCGAAGGGGGGTGTGATGACGGCGTTCCTGGAGGTGTGGCGCCCGGCCGGTGCCGACCTGGTGCCGCTGGGCGGTGACCGCATCACCGTGGGTCGGGCTGCGGGCAACGACATCGTGCTGAGCGACGATGGCCAGGTCTCCCGCGTGCACGCCGTCCTCGAGCGGCTCGGCGGCGGTTGGAGCATCCGCGACGTCAGCTCCCGCAACGGCACGTTCGTCAACGGCAACCGGGTGTCCGGCGAGGCGCGGGTCGGCCCCGGCGACGAGCTGCGCATCGGTCGCACCCGCATCGTGCTGCGCGCCGACCGCACCGCCGACGACCCCGGCATGACCGAGGCCCAGGCGCCCCCGCCGCAGCTCACGCCGCGCGAGAAGGACGTCCTCATCGCGCTGTTCACGCCGATGACCGGCCCGGAGATGTTCACCGAGCCCGCCTCCACGAAGGCGATCGCGCAGCAGCTGTGGGTCAGCGAGGCCGCCGTCAAGCAGCACCTGCTGCGGCTCTACGACAAGTTCGGCGTCTCGGGCGACGGCGAGCGCCGCCGCACCAAGCTCGCCAACGAGGCCCTGCGCCGCGGTGCGATCACGCTCGCCGAGGTCCGCGCGGCGGCTGCGGCGAAGGACAGCTGATCCGCGGTGACGGATCCGGGTGTCACCGCGGGCGGACGGCCCGCCATCGTCGTCGACCTCGCGCGCGCCGGGTTCACCGACGCCGTCGAGGTCGGCCGCGGTGGCTTCGGGGTCGTCTTCCGCTGCACCCAGGAGGCGCTCAACCGCACGGTCGCGGTGAAGCTCCTGCACACCGACCTCGACACGGTCAGCCGCGAGCGGTTCTTCCGCGAGGGACGGGCGATGGGTGGGCTGTCCGGGCACCCGAACGTCGTCGACGTCCTGCAGGTCGGGGTCACCCACAGCGGTCGTCCGTACATCGTGATGCCGTTCCAGTCGCTCGACTCGCTTGCCGTGCGGGTGCGCCGCGAGGGCCCGATCCCGTGGGAGGAGGCCACCCGGATGGGGGTCCGGCTGGCCGGAGCGTTGGAGTGCGCGCACCGCGTCGGCACGCTGCACCGCGACATCAAGCCCGCCAACATCCTGCTCTCCGACTACGGCGAGGCCCAGCTCACCGACTTCGGCATCGCCCGCATCGAAGGCGGGTTCGAGACGGCGACGGGCGCGTTCACCGGGTCGCTCTCCTACAGCTCGCCCGAGGTGCTCAACGGGCGGCCGCCCACCCGGCAGTCGGACATCTACGGCCTCGCCGCCGCGCTGTTCTCGATCATCGCGGGCCGGGCCGCCTTCGAGCGGCGCGAGGGCGAGGAGATCATCGCCCAGTTCCTGCGGATCACCGGCCAGCCCATCCCCGACCTGCGCGGCCACGGCGTGCCCGACGAGCTGTGCGCCGTGCTCGAACGCGCCATGGCCAAGGACCCCGCCGACCGACCGGCCTCGGCCGAGGCGTTCGGGCGCGAGCTGCAGGGCGTGCAGCGCGACGCGGGGCTCCCCGTCGCGGAGATGGCGCTCCCGGTGGGGCGGCGGCCCGCGGACAAGAACGCCACCGACGCCACCGAGGTCGCGCAGTTCGAGGACCGTTCGCCGCGGCGCACCTCGAACCCGCTGCCGTTGGTCGAGCGGCCGTGGGCGGGCACGTTGGGTGCGGGCGCCGCGGGGTCGATGCCGCACACCTCGTCGAACCCGTCCTCGAACCCCGCGGGTGCCACGGCGAGCCGGGCACCGGGCACCGAGCAACGGCCCGGGTCGCCGACGGCGGCCACGGCGGCGCTCTCGGGCAACAAGGGGGTCGACGGGGCCACGGTCGTCGTCGGCAGGCCGGGCTCCACGGGCTGGCCCTCGCCCGGGCCGCGCTCCGGCGACACCGGCCCCGGGCACTTCGACCACCCGGGCGCATCGGCGCAGACGGTCGTCCACCCCGGCCACCGGCCCGGCGGCCCGGGCGGATCCGGCCCGCCGGGGTCCACGCCGCCGCCGCTGCCCGCACCGCAGCCCCCGTCGCCGGATCGCCGCAGCCGTCGTCTCCCGCTCGTCGCGATCGGCGTGGTCGTGGCGCTGCTGGCGTCGCTCGCTGTCGTCGGCGTGCTGGTCTTCGGCCGATCGGGCACCACCCCGACCACCCCGGGGCCGCCCTCCGTCACACCGGTGGTGCCCGCGAGCGCGTGGCGCACCCTACGGCCGGATCCCACCCCGCGCCAGCAGGTCGCCACCACCGTCGCCGACGGCACCGTCTGGGTGATCGGCGGCATCACGCAAGGCGCCGCGTCGAACCTGATGGAGGGCTACGACCCGGCCATCGACACCTGGAAGACCGGCATCCCGCTGCCGGTCGGGCTGTCCCACGAGATGGCCGTCACCTACCGCGGCGAGATCATCGTGCTCGGCGGCTGGGAGGCCCAGGGCGCCAACCTCACCGCGGTGAGCTCGAAGAAGGTCTACGCCCAGCGCGGCGGGGGCTGGGTGGAGCTGCCGCCGATGTTGTCCTCGCACGTGGCGGGCGGCGCGGTGGTCGTCGGCGACCAGATCATCGTCAGCGGCGGGCAGGCCGACGGCAAGCTCAACCCCACAACCGAGGTGTTCGACGGCACGGCGTGGAAGCGGGTCACCGACCTGCCCACCCCCCGGGAGCACCTGGGCATGGCCACCGACGGCACCTACGCGTACGTGGTCGGTGGGCGCGACCTGTCGTCGGACAAGAACAGCAGCGCGCTCGAGCGCTACGACCCGAAGACCGACTCGTGGGCCGCGCTCGCGGCCATGCCCGCGCCGCGCGGCGGTGCCGGAGCCGCGGTGGCCGACGGGCGGCTCGTGGTGGCCGGTGGCGAGGAGCCGACCGCGGTCGACAACTCCGTCTACGCCTACGACATCACCTCCAACACGTGGTCGGACCTGCCTCCGCTGCCCACCGGTCGGCACGGGGCCGCGGTCGCCGCGGTCGACAAGACGATCTACGCGATCGGCGGCGCCACGCAGGCCAGCCACACGGCGTCCACCGGGGTGGGCGAGGCGCTGCAGATCCCGCCCCGCAGGCTGCAGCCCGCGCCGGTGTGGCGGCCGCTGAAGGACGCGCCGGTCGCGCGTCAGTTCGCGGGCACCGCGGTGGCGGGCGGGAAGATGTGGGTGCTGGGCGGGCTCACGCAGGACGCCGCCACGCCCGCCGTCTACGGCTACGACCCGGCCATCGACACGTGGACGCGCGGGCCGGACCTGCCGCTGCAGCTGCACCACCTCGCGGCGGTCAACTACCGCGACGAGCTCGTCGTCATCGGGGGGTGGGCGCCCGCCAACGGCAACCTGTCGGGGCTGGTGTCGGGCAAGGTCTTCGCGCTGCGTGGCGGGGCGTGGGTCGAGCTCCCGCCGTTGGCCCACCCGCGCGTGGCGCACGCGGCCGCCGTGGTCGGCGACAAGATCATCGTGGTGGGCGGGCAGGCCGACAACCAGCTCGTCGCGCCCACCGAGGTGTTCGACGGCACCAAGTGGACGGACGCGGCGCCGATCCCCACGCCGCGCGAGCACCTCTCGGCGACAACGGACGGCACGTACGTGTACGCGGTCGGCGGTCGGAACCTGTCGTCGGACAAGAACACGGCGGCGTTCGAGCGCTTCGACCCGGCCACGGGGGCGTGGCAGACCATGCCGAACATGCCCACGCCGCGCGGTGGGGTGGCGGCGGCGTTCGTCGACGGCCGCATCGTCGCCGCGGGCGGCGAGGAGCCCACCCGCGTGCTGCCCACGGTCGAGGCTTACGACGTGGCCACCGGCACCTGGTCGCCGCTGCCCGCGCTGCCGGTGCCGCGGCACGGCATCTCGCTCGCGACCGTCGGCAACTCGGTGTACGCGGTCGGCGGTGCCCAGCGCCCGACCCACGCCCAGTCCGCCGCGACGGTCGAGGCCCTCGACTTCTCCTGACCCGCGAGTCGTCTTTTTTGCCGAGGCGGCGAGTCGCGACTTCCACGACGCCGAGTCCCGACTTCTCCGACGGCGAGTCCCGGCTTCTCCGACGGCGAGTCGCGACTTCCCGGCGGCGGGTCGCGATTCCAGCGACGGTGAGTCGCACGATTCGCCGTGGTGAGTTGGGCAATTCGACGCGGGCGAGTCGTGGCGCAACGTGACTCGCGACAGGCTCGCCTGCCGCGGGTGTGAGATCGCGGTGCGGAGTGGCGCGCGGGCGGTACGGGGTGGCGCGCCCTCCGGTGGGCGGCCGCACGACGAGGCGCCGCGAGACGAGATGGCGGCTGTGCGAGGTCGGGCGGGAGAGGGGTGGCAAGGGGCGCGAGGCGACGTCGGCGAGTGCGCCGGTGCAAGGCGCGAGGCGAGGCGGGGCGAATGGCGCCGGTGCGAGGCGACGTGGGCGAGTGCGCCGATGCGAGGCGCGACGCGCGAGGCGAGGCGGGTGGCGCCGGTGCGAGGTGGGGGCAGGCGCGAGGCGGGGTGGTGCGCGGGTGGCTACGCGGTCTGAGGTGCGCGGGCGGCTACGCGGTCTGAGGTGCGCGGGCGGTCGAGCGGCGGCGGCCCATCAGCACGACGAACGCGCCGGGAAGGCTCGCGATGAGCGCGAGGACGCCGTACGCGACCGCGACGGTGACGCCGAGCGGAGCGGTGAGGCCCGCCATCCAGAACGACACCGCGGCGACGCCTTCGCGCGGGCCCCAGCCGCCGACGCTGATCGGCAGGCCCATCGCCATGAGGGCCAGGAGCAGCAAAGGCAGGAGAGTCCACACGGAGGCGGTGGTGCCCGCGGCGTACGCGGCGACGAGGAACAAGCCCAGGTACCCGGCCAACGCGCCCGCGGAGAGCAGCAGGATGCCCGGCCACGCGCCCCGGGCCAACACACCGGAGCGGAGATCGGCGAGAGACTTGGACAGGGCGGCGCGCCACCGCTCGTGCGCGCCGTTGCGGCGGGCCCGCAGCAGGACGAACGCCGTGGCGGCGATGACGCCCAAGCCCACGCCGATGAGCACGACCGGTTTGGTCTGCACCCCGCCGAGCAGCGACGGGATCAGGGCCGGGTACGTGGGCAGCACCAGCAGCGCGGCCGCGATGAGCACCAGCTGGCCCGCGGTGCGCTCCAGCACCACGACGCGGGTGGACCGCCCGACGTCGCCCGCCTCCCGGCCGTGCCGCCGGGCGCGGTCGACGTCACCGAGCACGCCGCCCGGGAGGACGGAGTTGAGGAACACGGCCCGGTAGCTCTCCGCGACGGCCTCGGGGATGTCCAGCCGCAAACCGACCCGTTGCGCGATCAGCCGCCACCGCAGTGCGGTGCAGACCGTGGAGAAGAGCCCCAGCGCGAGCGCCGCCGTGGCGGACCACGGCCCGACGACGCGCAGCCCGGCGGCGAAAGCGCCCGTTCCGAGCACCGACGCCAGGGCGACGAGCATCGCGACCCCACCGATGATGCGCAGCCACGGCACCCGTCGCCCCTGCGCAGCGTGCTTGGTCGGCACTGCGGCGTTGGCGATGTGCCGGGCCCCGGCGTGCGTCATGGGGCGCCTCCGTTCGGAAGGGCGAGAACGTCTACGTGATAGATCACGGCGCGGAGCGATGCGCAGTTCATCAGCCTACGGTGCAGCGCTGCGGTTGCGCGCGCCGCCAGATCGGGTTGCTGCTCGACGGCCGCCGCTACGCGCTCGGTCAGCCATCGGTCGGTGAGAGCGCGGTCGGCGTCGTCGAGCCGCCAGGGGGTCTCCGCGGTCCGGACGGTCATGCCGTGGCGGTGGAAGGCGTCTGCGGCTGCGCCGGGTGCGTCCGGCCCGAGCAGCCGCCGTCCTGCGACGGTGCGGCATTGGTGCGCGTTGAAGGCGGCGGCGACATCGCTGTCGATCTCGGGGTCGACCGGATCGGAGGGGTCGATCTCGACCCGTCCGGTGACGGAGAGGGTGAGCAGGGCGGGGACGCGGGCCACCGCGCACGTCGCGGCGAGGCCGTCGACCTCGTCGGCGGTGAGGACGTCCACCAGCGCCGATGCGGTGACGGCGCTGGTGGACGCGAGGTCGCGGGCGGTGAGCGCGGGGATCTCGGCGCGCCGGGTCGAGCAGGTGACCGGCGCTCCGTTGCGGTCGCGCACGTCCTTCGTGCGCTCGGGGACGAGCGCGAGGAGTGCCGGGTCGCGGTCGAGCAGCGTCCATTCCTGGGGCCCGGGCAGGAGCGGCGCGAGCCAGCGGGTCGTCGCGCCGCTGCCGCAGCCGACGTCCAGCACCCGCACCGGGCGGGGGCGCAGGGCGGCGGCCAGCTCGTGGGCCAGCTCGGTGCTCCGGGCGCGGCGGTCGGCCGGCTCGCGCAGGTCGAGCCAGTCGGGCTCGGCGACGGGCGGTTCGGACGCCGGGCCGGTCGAGTGCGGGGTCACGCCCGGCCTCGCGGGGCGCGGAGGTCGACGTCGCCGACGGGCGGTCGGGACGGAGGCGTGGTCGGGCGGTGGCTCACGTCGCGGCACCCGGAACCGGCGACGGGCGCACGGCCTCGCTGCTCGATCGCGGCTGGGGCACCTCGCCGCCGGGACGGGCGTCGGACACGTCGTGGGCATCGGCTGCGCTCGGGGGAGCCAGCGCGCTGGGAGAGGCCGCCGCGCTTGAGGCAGCCGATGCGCGGGACGCCGGTGCGCTGCCTGACGCGGTGGGGGAGGTCGGTGCGGTGGGGGAGGCTGGCGCGCTGGCGTTGGCGACGGGGTGGTCGGGCGCGCGGCGGGGGGCGGGGACGCCCGGGACGAGGGCCGCCGCGACAGCCTCGGCCGTCGCGGTCCAGGTGGGGAGGGTGGCAGCGCGGGCGGTGGCGGCGGCGCGGAGCTGAGCGCGGAGCGCAGGCTCGTCGAACCACCGCCGCAGCGCGGTGGCGAGCGCGGCCGGGTCGTCGGGCGGGACGAGCAGGCCGGGGCGGGTGCCGTCCGGGGCGTGGCCCACGGTGTCGGGGAGCGCCCCACCCGTCGTCGCGACGAGCGGCAGGCCTCGGGCCAGCGCCTCGGCGACGGCCATGCCGTAGGTCTCGGTCCTGGACGGTGCGACGGCGAGGTCGGCGGCGGCGTAGGCCGCGTCGCGGGCGGCCGGGTCGAGCGGGCCGACGAGGCGCACCCTGTCGGTGAGCCCGGCGCGCTCGATCCGCCGCCGCACCTCGGCGACGTGCCCGGGCGCGCGGTCGAGCGGGCCCGCGCAGACGCAGGTCCAGGGCAGGTCGGCCACGGAGGTGAGCGCGTCGACCAGCACGTCGTGCCCCTTGACGGGCGTCACCGCGGCCACGCACACGAGCGCCGACGCGCCGTCCGTGCCCGTCGCACGCGGCGCCGGGTCGGTGCCGGGCTCCGCGACGAAGACCGGCGGGGTGCCGTCGAGCTGCCGCGGCGTCGCGCTGCCGGGCTCCGTGATGAACACGGGCGAGGCGGGCTGCCGTGTCGTCGTGCTGCCCGCTTCCGCGACGAACGCCGGAGAGGGGGGCTGCGGTGTCGTTGCGCTGCCCGACTCCGTGACGGACACGGGCGAGGCGGGCTGCCGCGGCGTCGCGCTGCCCGACTCCGCGACGAACGCCGGCGAGGCGAGCTGCCGCGCCGCCGCCTCGCTGGTGACCACGATCGCGTCGACGGCCTGCAGCGTGGCGCGCTCGCGGGCGTCGAGCTCGGCGGCCACGTCGGCGGGCAGCCCCGCCTCGGCCGCCAGCGGCAGGTGCACGATCACGACGAGCCGCACCCGCCCCGCCTGCGGGACGACCGCTTCGGGCACCCCGCAAGCGACCAGCCCGTCGAGCAGCACGGTCTCGCCGTCCGGCACGGACGCCAACAAGCGCACCAGCCCGGCCTCTTCGGCGGCGGACGGGCGGGGCCAACTCCCGGCGACGCGGTGCTTCGCCACCGTCCAACCCAGCGCATCCAGCTCGCGCGCCACCCGGCGCCCGTACGTGTTGCCGCCGCTGGGGGACCGGGGGTCGTCGACGTCCCCCGGCAACACCACGTGCACCCGAGTCATAGGCCGCGCTCGTAGCCCGCCGAGGCGACGTGCGACTCGTGCAGCGTGACCTCGATCCCGTCGATCCCGTGCGCGCCCTCGCCGAGCGCGCCCGCGCGGATCCGGTCGGCGAGGCGGTCGGCGATCAGCTTCGCCAGGAACTCCGTGGTGGTGTTGACCCCCGCGAGGTCCGGGTGTTCGTCGAGGTTGCTGTAGTTGAGATCGGCAAGCGCCTTCCCGAGCTCGACCGTGGCCAGCCCGATGTCGACGACGATGTTGTCGGCGTCCAGCTCGACGCGGCGGAACGTCGCGTCGACCACGAACGTCGCGCCGTGCAAGGCCTGGGCGGGTCCGAAGACCTCGCCGCGGAAGCTGTGGGCGACCATGATGTGGTCGCGGACCGTCACCCGGAACACGTCACCCATCGTGCTCGTAGACGACGCGCTGGCACAGGGCGGGGCGGCGACCGTCCGCCAGTTCGGCGATCACGGTCGGTAGGTGGTCGAAGGGCACGTCGCCGGAGATCAGCGCGTCGAACGCCGGATCGGCCAGCAGGTCGAGCGCGAGCGCCAGGCGGTCGGCGTGCGTGCGGCGGGCCCTTCGGCGGCCCGCGACCGCCCCCACCTGGCTGGCGCGCACGGTGAGCCGTCGCGAGTGGAACGCCTCGCCCAGCGGCACGGGCACCAGCCGGTCGCCGTACCAGGAGAGCTCGATCACCTCGCCCTCGTCGCCGAGCAGGCCCAGCGCGAGCGTGAGGCCGTCGGGGTGGCCGGTGGCGTGCACGACGAGGTCGCACTCGCCCGCCGCTTCGTCCGGCGAGCGGAACGGCACGCCGAGCGCCGCGGCCACGGACGCCCGGGCCGGGTCGGCGTCGACCAGCTCGACGCGGGCCCCGGGCAGCGCCGTGAGCAGCCGGGCGACGCAGCAGCCGACCATCCCGCCGCCGATCACGGCGATCCGGTCGCCGACCACCGGCGCGGCGTCCCACAACGCGTTGACGGCGGTCTCCACGGTGCCCGCCAGCACGGCCCGGCCCGGCGGCACCGCGTCGGGGATCGGGGTGACGGCGTCCGCGGGCACGACGTAGCGGTCCTGGTGCGGGTACAGGCAGAACACGGTGCGCCCGACGAGCGGCTCGGGCCCCTCCTCGACGACCCCCACGGAGAGGTAGCCGTACTTGACGGGCGCCGGGAACTCGCCCTCCTGGAAGGGGGCCCGCATCAGCGCGTGCTGGCTCGGGGGCACGCCGCCGCGGAACACGAGCGTCTCGGTGCCGCGGCTGATGCCCGAGTAGCGGGCCCGCACCAGCACCTCGTCGGGCCCGGGTGACCTCAGCGACTCCGTGCGTATTTCGCCGACGCCGGGGGAACTCAGCCAGAAGGAACGCGACACGCCGGACATGAGCCCGATCCTGGCACCCCGCCTGAACGCGTCGGACATACACATCGCACGATGGGGGTTGAACCGCTCGTCGGTCCACCCCGTGAGGAAGGCATGGCCATCAGCATCTCCGCTACGAGCACCGTGTTCGACCGCGAGCTCGCCGTCGCGGGCGCCGTTCAGCTCGCCGTGCTCGGCACCGTGTCGGCCGCCGTCGGGTTGAGCCCGCTCGGGTGGGTGGCCGGGCTGGTGTTCGCGCTGGTCACCGGGCTGTTGCTGGTCAGCCACGACGCGGCGGGCCGGGCGCGGGCCGCGGGCGCGGCCAACCAGGTGACCTTGGCGCGGGCGACGCTCGTCGGCGGGGTCACCGCGCTCGTGGCCGCGGGCGCGAGCGGTCCGCAGCTGGTCGTGCTGGTCGCGATCGGCTCGGTGGCCATCGCGCTCGACGGCCTCGACGGCTACCTTGCCCGTCGCAACAACACCGTCTCGGTGCTGGGCGCGCGGTTCGACATGGAGGTCGACGCCTTCCTCATCCTCGTGCTGAGTGTGCTGGTGTGCCGCACGGTCGGACCGTGGGTGCTGGCGATCGGGCTGATGCGCTACGCGTTCGTCGCGGCCATGTTCGTCGTGCCGCGGCTGCGGGCGACGCTGCCGTTCAGCCGCGCCCGCAAGGTGGTCGCCGCGATGCAGGGCGGCCTGCTGGTCGCGGCCGCCGCGCCGATCTGGCCGCTCGAGGTCGCCGTCGGCCTCGCCGCGGTGGCGCTGGTCGCGCTGGCGTGGTCGTTCGGCCGCGACGTCTGGTGGCTGCTCGCTCACTGAGCGGAGCTCGCGGAGCGAGAGTCCACACTGACCTGATCGCCGCATCGGTCGGCCAGGGCGGCACAATCAAGAGTGTGGACGACCGTGTGCTGCTGCTCGAGGCGATAGCCCTGGCCCAGCACGCGCTGCCCTCCGCGTACGCGTTCTCGGTCGGCGCGCTGATCGTCGACGCGCACGGCGACCGGATCGGGCAGGGCTACACCCACGAGCGGGATCCCCGCGACCACGCCGAGGAGGTCGCCCTGGCCGGGCTCGGGCCCGGCTGGCGGGCACCGGCGGGCGCCACGCTGTACAGCTCGCTCGAACCGTGCAGCGTCCGCGCCTCCCGTCCCACGAGCTGCACCGACCTCATCCTCGCGGCCGGGATACGCCGGGTGGTGTTCGCCTGGCGCGAGCCGGAGCTCTTCGTCCACGGCGAGGGCGCCGAGAAGCTGCGCGCCGCGGGCGTGGAGGTGGTGGAGCTCCCCGAGCTCGCGGACGCCGCCCGCGACGTCAACCTGCACCTCCCGGTCTAACCGCGCGCAGCGGCGTCGCTACGCTGCTGAGGGTGTTCACCCGGATGTCGACGCTGTTCCTGCGCACCCTCCGCGACGACCCGGCCGACGCCGAGGTGCCGAGCCACAAGCTGCTCGTGCGGGCGGGCTACGTCCGGCGCGTCGCTCCGGGCATCTACTCGTGGCTGCCGCTGGGGCTGAAGGTGCTGCGGCGCGTCGAGGACGTGGTGCGCGAGGAGATGGACGCCATCGGCGCCCAGGAGATCCACCTGCCTGCGCTGCTACCCCGCGAGCCCTACGAGGCCACCGGCCGCTGGACCGAGTACGGCCCCAACATCTTCCGGCTCAAGGACCGCAAGGGCGGCGACTACCTGCTCGGCCCCACGCACGAGGAGCTGTTCACCCAGCTCGTCAAGGGGGAGTACAGCTCTTACCGCGACTACCCGGTGATCCTTTACCAGATCCAGACGAAGTACCGCGACGAGGCGCGGCCGCGGGCGGGCATCCTGCGCGGCCGCGAGTTCCTGATGAAGGACTCCTACTCGTTCGACCTCACCGACGAGGGCCTCAGCGAGTCCTACCGGCTCCACCGCGACGCCTACGTGAAGATCTTCGACCGGGTCGGGCTGCAGTACGTGATCGTCGCCGCGACCTCCGGGGCGATGGGCGGGTCGGCGTCGGAGGAGTTCCTCGCGGTCGCCGAGACCGGCGAGGACACGTTCGTGCGCAGCGCGGGCGGCTACGCGGCCAACGTCGAGGCGGTCACCACGCCCGCGCCCCCCGCCCGGTCGCTCGACGGGCTGCCCGCGGCGCAGGCGCACCACACGCCGAACACGCCGACGATCGAGACGCTGGTCGACTTCCTCAACGGCGCGGGCCTCGGCCGCACCTTCACCGCCGCCGACACCCTCAAGAACGTGCTGCTCAAGACCCGCAAGCCGGGTGCCACGGAGTGGACGCTGCTCGGCGTGGGCGTGCCGGGCGACCGCGAGGTCGACATGAAGCGCCTGGAGGCCGCGCTCGACCCGGCCGAGGTCGCGCTGCTCGACGAGGCCGACTTCGCCCGCCACCCGTTCCTGGTCAAGGGCTACATCGGCCCGGTGGCGCTGGCCGCCAACGGCGTGCGTTTCCTGGTGGACCCGCGCATCGTCACCGGCACCGCGTGGGTCACCGGCGCCGACAAGCCCGACCACCACGTCGTCGACCTCGTGGTAGGCCGCGACTTCACCCCGGACGGCACCATCGAGGCGGCCGAGGTGCGCCCCGGCGACCCCGCGCCCGACGGCTCCGGCCCGCTCGAAGCCGCGCGTGGCATCGAGATCGGGCACGTGTTCCAGCTCGGCCGCAAGTACACCGAAGCGCTCGGCCTCGACGCGCTCGACGCCAACAACAAGCCGATCCGCATCACGATGGGCTCCTACGGCGTCGGGGTGTCGCGGCTCGTCGCGGCGATCGCCGAGCAGAGCGCCGACGAGCACGGCCTCGTGTGGCCGCGCTCGGTCACGCCATACGACGTGCACCTGGTGGTCGCGGGCAAGAGCGAGGAGATCGTCGCGGGCGCGGAGGACCTGGCCGCAGCGCTCGACGCGGTCGGCATCCGGGTGCTGCTCGATGACCGCAAGGCCTCGCCGGGCGTCAAGTTCGCGGACGCCGAGCTGATCGGCGTGCCCACGATCGTCGTCGTCGGGCGCGGCATGGCCGACGGCAAGATCGAGGTCAAGGACCGTCGCAGCGGTGAGCGGGAGGAGATCCCGCTCGTCGTGGCCGTCGAACACCTCGCGGGGCTCGTGCGCGGGTAGCATCACCCGTTCGGGCGCTGCGGGGTCACCGGAACGCCCCGCCGGGGGCTGGCCGTCGCATTCGCCGTACCGGTGGGCGCGTGACCGGCGGTGACTGGTCACCGTGTGCTAGAGCGACGGCACACTGTCCGCCATGCGTGTGACGACAGGCCGCGCCACGGACGACAGGGTCGGCTTCGACGGGTTACGGGCCGTAGTGGGAGCGGGCGACGGGGTCGTCGGGCGGTTCCCCGGGATCGTGTGCGTGGCGCGCTGCTCCGACCCCGAACCGCTGCGGGAGTTCCTCGCCGTGTGCGCGGAGGTCGCGGGCCCGGAGCCCGGCTGGGAGCTCGCCCGGCGGCTGGCCACGTGGATGAGCGGCCCCGACGCGCCGGGCCCGGAGCTGCGCTTCGGGACGGTCGCGGCGGCGGGCGACAAGCTCGCGTTCTACCTGGTCGGCGAGGTCGACGCCCGCGTCGACGCGGTCGGCGGGCTGAGCCTCTCCGGGGCGCACGCGGCCATCGGCACCGACCGGCTCCTGTCTCCGCCCGCGTCGCCCGTCGTGCTCAGCATGGACGGCGGTGACGTGCGCGCCGACCCGGCCGACGTCCACGACCTGCGGGCGGGTGTCGTCCCCGGTGCCGGGGTGGTGTTGCGGCCGACCGGCTTCGGGCTCGACGACGTCCGCCACGGCGAGGAAGACGCCGGTGGCGTGCACGAGTGGTTCGACACCGGCGAGGTCGCATCCGACCCTTTTGCCGATCCGCCGCGGGCGCCGGACGTGCCCGTGCAGCGGGCGGCTGGGGTTCAGGTGGGTGGCCGGAACGGGGTGGCTCGGGAGCCCGGGCCGGAAGCCACCGCCGAGGCGGCGGAGCCTGAGCCGCACGACGTCCCGGCCGCGGGGGCGGGCCGCCACGCGCTCGACCTGCCGGACGCGCCTGCCGACCCGCTGAGCGGGGACTTCCCCACCGCCGAGCCGGACGATCCGTTCGGGACCGACGAGCGCAGGCATCCGCCGGACCGCGAGTCTGACCCGTCGCAACCCCCGTGGGGCGCGTCGGCCGAGCTGCGCGGGGAACGCG
>DATAOO010000195.1:0-2167 GCA_036265695.1 Pseudonocardia sp.
CTCGACGTTGAGGGAGTCGAACCACCACGGGCTGCCGGTCGCGGGCGTGCCGTTGCGGGCGAGCACCACGGCGTGGTGGCCGTGCAGGTGCAGGGGGTGCACCTCGCCGCTGCTGTTCGCGACGTGCATGCTGACGACGTCGCCCGCGCGCACCACGTACATCGGGACATCGGGGTACAGGTGGCCGTTGACCGTCCACCACAGCCCGGGCACGCCGTCCATGAAGCCGAAGCTGCGCCCGATCGCGTACTCGAACCGGCGGTCGGCCGCGGCCGGGTCGAACCCGAGCGGCGCGGGCGTGCCGTAGGTCAGCATGTCCACGGTCGCCGCGGGCACCGGGGTCGGCGGCGGCGGCGTGCCGAGCACGATCGCCGAGTTCCCCCCGATCTCGACGCGCACGCCGCCGCCCGGCGGTGGCGCGAGCACCTCCAGGTCGGCTCGTCCACCCGCGGTGACCACCACCGACGTGTCGCGCACCGGGGTGGGCCCGTGCACCTCGCGACCGTCGACGGCGACCACCCGGAACTCGCCGCCGGTCGGCCACACCCGCATGGGGCCCGCGTCGGTGTTGACGACCCGCACCCGCACCGGGGTGCCGGGCGGCGCCGTGACGGGCACGTCGCCCGCCAGGCCGTTGACGGTGCGGCGGCCCTCGTAGAGGTGCACGAGCGCGAGGGCGTCCACCCCCGCGGCGGGGGTGCGCGGCGTGATGACCAGCGCGCCGAACAGCCCGCGTTCGACCTGCTCGTGGGTGACCTGGTGGGAGTGGTACCAGAACGTACCCGCGTGCGTGGCCCGGAACCGGTAGACGAACTCGCCACCCGGTGGCACCGCGTCCTGCGTGACGCCCGCGGTGCCGTCCATGGCGCCGGGCACCTCCACCCCGTGCCAGTGCAGCACGACGCCCGCGGGCACCGACGCGTTCTGCAGCCGCACCTCGACGAGCTGCCCCTCCACCGCCGTGATCTGCGGGCCGGGTGAGGTGCCGTTGAGCGTGTAGCCGTCGATCTCCTGGCCGGACGCGAGGCGCGTGCGCTCCTTGCGGGCGACCAGCGTGACCCGGACGTCGGCCTGCGCGGTGGTCGGGTCGATGAGCGTGGCGACGCTGCGCCCGTGCGCCATGGCGGGCATGCCTGCCATCGCCACCGGCCCGGCGGTCGGGCCGCCCCCCGCGTCGACGTAGCCCATGTCCATCACCGAGTAGCGCGAGGGCAGCAGGCTCGACCACCACAGCGAACCGGGCACCCCGAGCACCACCACAGCGGCGACGACGGCGATGACCGTGCGCGTACGGGGCCGCCGGGCCACCGCGCGGCTCAGCCCGCGGCGGCGGTGGTGCGCTCCGCGACCGGGGCGCCGCCGCGCGCGGCCATGGCGGCCATCACCGCGACGCCGAAGATCAGCAGTGCGTTGCCGCCGTGCAGGATGCCGAGGAAGGGGAGTCCGCGGCCGAGCAGGGCGAACGCGATCTGCAGGACCGTCAGGCCGAACGCCACCCCGGCCCACATGACGCCCCGCGGCACCTTCGCGAAGAACGACACCACCAGGAGGATCAGCACCAGCAGCGGGAACACCATCTCGCCGTTGATGCCGTGCAGCGCGAACCCGCCGTCGCCGGTGAACGCCGTCGTCTCGCTCTCCATGGCGGCCTTGTCCAGCACACCGCCGCCCTGGATCCAGGTGCCGAGGCCGAAGATGGCGTAGGCGACCGCCGCGGCCTGGATGATGACCTCGGCCGCGATCACGAACGCGAGGATGCGGTAAGCGCTTCTCATGACGGTCCCCCCTGCAGAGTTGTCGTTCAACGCAAAGATCCCGGGCTTGCGGGCTGAAGTCGTCGTTCGACGTCGAATCGTTACCGGCTAGAACGGGTGAAGGTGCGGGCGCAGCTCGCCGATGAGCGCTCGCTGCGCCGGGGTGAGGGCGCCGTCGCGGGTGTGAATCTGGTGGTCCGGCGCGCCCGCGCGCGTGACCGTGAGCTCGTACTCCAGGCCGTCGTACCCAGGGGTTCGGGCCTGCGGCGCTTCCGGTTCGGTCAGAACCTGCTCCACCAGCCCGCGGGTGCGGTCGGCGTCGGCGGCGGGCAGGTCGGCCAGCCGCAGCGTGGCCGTCATGTCCAGGCCCGCGATGCCGCCCGACTGCACGAGCCCCACGGCGACGACGGACG
>DATAOO010000196.1:0-9486 GCA_036265695.1 Pseudonocardia sp.
CCCGGCTCGGGGAGCTGCACGCCGAGTACCGCGCGGACTACCGCGCCTACTACCAGCGGCACGCGGGCCCGGACTCGCCGCCGATGCGCGGCGCCGACCCGGCCATCGTGCTCGTGCCCGGCGTCGGGATGTTCTCCTTCGGGCGCAACAAGCAGACCGCCCGGGTGGCAGGCGAGTTCTACGTCAACGCGATCAACGTGATGCGCGGGGCCGAGTCGGTGTCGAGCTACGCCCCGATCGCGGAGTCGGAGAAGTTCCGCATCGAGTACTGGGCCCTGGAAGAGGCCAAGCTCGCCCGGATGCCCACGCCGAAGCCGCTCGCCACCCGGGTCGCGCTCGTGACGGGCGCGGCGTCGGGCATCGGCAAGGCGATCGCGGTGCGGTTGGCCGCCGAGGGCGCGTGCGTGGTCGTCGCCGATCTGGACGCTTCGAAGGCCGCCGCCGTCGCCGCGGAGATCGGCAGCACCGATGTGGCGATCGGGGTGGGCGCCGACGTCTCGGACGAGGATGCCGTCGCGGCCGCCGTGGACGCGGCGGCGCTGGCGTTCGGCGGTGTCGACCTGGTGGTGAACAACGCCGGGCTGTCGATCTCGAAACCGCTGCTGGAGACGACCGTGGCCGACTGGGACCTGCAGCACGACGTGATGGCCAAGGGCTCGTTCCTGGTCTCCCGGGCGGCCGCGAAGGCGATGATCGCGCAGGGGATGGGCGGCGACATCGTCTACATCTCCAGCAAGAACGCGCTGTTCGCGGGCCCGAACAACATCGCCTACGGGGCCACGAAGGCCGACCAGGCCCACCAGGTGCGGCTGCTGGCGGCCGAGCTGGGCCCGCACGGGATCCGGGTCAACGGCATCAACCCCGACGGGGTGGTGCGCGGCTCCGGGATCTTCGCGGGCGGCTGGGGTGCCAAGCGGGCCGAGGTGTACGGGGTGAAGGAGGAGGACCTGGGCGCCTACTACGCCAAGCGCACGCTGCTGGGCAAGGAGGTGCTGCCCGAGCACATCGCCGCGGCCGCGTTCGCGCTCACCGGGGGCGACCTGGCCCAGACCACCGGGCTGCACATCCCCGTCGACTCCGGTGTGGCCGCGGCGTTCCTGCGATGACCGCGTTCGCCGCCGTCGACCTGGGGGCGTCGAGCGGGCGGGTGATGCTCGGTCGGGTCGGGCCCGACCACTCCGACCACATCGAGCTCACCGAGGTGCACCGCTTCCGCAACGGCGGGGTCCGGCTGCCCGACGGGCTCTACTGGGACGTGCTCGGGCTCTACACCGACGTCCTGACCGGGCTGCGAGCCGCCGCGCGGGAGGAACACCTGGCGGGCGTGGCCGTCGACTCGTGGGCCGTCGACTACGGGCTGCTCGACGCGCGCGGCACGCTCCAGGGCAACCCGCGCCACTACCGCGACCCGCGCACGGACGCCGTGATCGACGACGTGCACGCCAAGGTGGACCGGGCCCGGCTCTACGGCGTCACCGGGCTGCAGTTCCTGCCGTTCAACACCCTCTACCAGCTCGCCGCCGAGCCCGCGCTCGACGGCAGGCGCGCGCTGCTGGTGCCCGACCTGCTCGGCTACTGGCTCACCGGCCGCCAGGTCGCCGAGGAGACCAACGCCTCCACCACCGGCCTGCTCGACGCCCGGACCGGCGGCTGGTCGACGCCGCTGGTGGAGGCGCTCGGCCTGCCGCCCGGGCTGCTGCCCGACGTCATCGCGGCGGGTGCGGTGCTCGCCCCGCTCACCGCCGAGGTCAGCGCGGACATCGGGGTGGACTACGCACTCCCGGTCACCACCGTCGGCTCGCACGACACCGCCTCGGCCGTGGTCGGCGTGCCCGCGGACAACCCGCGCTTCGGCTACATCTCCTGCGGCACCTGGGGACTGGTCGGCGTGGAGCTCGACGCGCCGGTGCTCACCGAGGACAGCCGGAAGGCCAACTTCACCAACGAGCGCGGCGTGGACGGCACGATCCGCTACCTGCGCAACGTGATGGGGCTGTGGCTGCTGTCGGAGTCGATGCGCACGTGGGACCTGCGCGGGCGCGGCGTCGACCTGGGCGACGTGCTCGCGGCTGCGGCCGTGCTGCCCGCGGGCGGCCCGCGCGTCGACCCGAACGACCCGGTGTTCCTGCCGCCCGGCGACATGCCCGAGCGGATCGCCGCGGCCGCCGGGCTGCGGGACCCGGAGCCCGCGGTCGTGGTGCGCTGCATCCTCGACAGCCTCGCCGTCGCGTTCGCCGAGGCCGTGTCCGACGCGGAGCGGCTGTCCGGGCAGCCGGCGGAGGTCGTGCACCTCGTGGGCGGCGGCTCGCAGAACGCGCTGCTGTGCCAGCTCACCGCGGACGCCGTGGGTCGGCCGGTGGTGGCGGGCCCGGTCGAGGCCACCGCGCTGGGCAACGTGCTCGTGCAGGCCCGCACCCACGGCGTGCTGTCCGGCGGCCTGGCCGCGCTGCGCGGGCGGGTGCGCGCGGCGAGCCACCTGCACCGCTACGAGCCGAGGTGAGGATGGCGCGCTACTGCTTCCAGCTGCAGGTCAGGCCCGAGCGCCTCGCCGAGTACCGCGAGCGGCACCGCGCGGTGTGGCCGGAGATGCTCGCCACGCTCCGCGACACCGGGTGGCGCAACTACTCGCTGTTCCTGCGCGCCGACGGGATGCTGATCGGGTACGTCGAGTCCGACGACCTCGCCGCTTCCCAGGCCGCCATGGCCGCCACCGCCGTCAACGCGCGTTGGCAGGCCGAGATGGCGCCGTTCTTCGTCGACCTCGACGGCCGCCCGGACGAGGGCTTCCTGTTGTTGGAAGAGGTCTTCCACCTCGACTAGTGTCCCGCGCCGGAGTCCGTTGCGGGTATCGGCGGATCCAGGCGTTCGCAGGCAAGGCGCCGGTTCGGGCCTCGTACCGGGCGTACTCGGCCGGACCGGCAACGCCGCCTGCGGGCGGCTGGGCCGTCGAGATCTGTGGCGGCCTTGCGGCGCGGGACACTAGGTTGTGATGGGTCGCCACGAGGGAGTCACGGTGATCGATCACGGCGATTTCGCTCCCGCCGAGTGGGCGACGCTCCGGTTCGCCCCCTTCTGGGTCCTCGCGGCCATCGCGGGCCGCCAACGCGATTTCGACGCGGCCGAGTTCGCCGTGTTCACCCAGGTCGTCGAGGAGGCGTCAGCGCGGGCGCGCGGGCGGTTCGGCGGCGACCTGCTCCAGCGCGTGGCCCTCGACCTCGACCGGTTGGCCGCCGCGTTCGGCAACGACCCGCGGTCGGTGGTGACCGGGCTGTTCGAGGTGTGCAGGCTCCTGGAGCGACTGCCGCCCGACGAGGCCGAGGTGTTCCGCGAGGCGCTCGTCCGCGGGGTGGGTGAGGGGATGGCCCGCGCCCGCGGACGCTACGGGCGGATCATCAGCGAGGAGGACGAGCGCACCGTCGAACTGGTGGGGGTGCTCCTGTCCTGAGGCGTGCCGCAGGCGCGCACCCGGGCGGCGGCAGCAGCGAGGCCACGGCGTGCGCCGAGGCGCTGGACGGCGCGGAGCGCGTAGGCGCTGCAGCTCGGGGCCGCCGGGCACGGCGGCGTGAACCGGGTGAGGTGGCGCTGGTAGGCGCGGATCAGGCCGCCGACCGGCCGGGCCGCCGATGCGGGCAGGAGCAGCGCCGCGACGGTCAGGAGCAGCGACAGCTTCAGCAGCGGGAACCCGCCGCAGTCGCAGGCGTCGACGGCGGCGACCGCGCCGAAAGCCACGTCGTCGCCGAGGCCTGACTGGTCGCTGCCGCCCTGCATGGGTTCCCGGGGCGCGGGCCGCTTCTTCCTCTCCTCCGGTTTCCGGTCCGGCACCTGCCCGTCCATCTCCCACCTCCAGGTACGGCGTGCCGCGGCTCAACCGGAGGAGCCGCGAGCCCGCCGTCCTGATTCAGGAGATTTCGGCGGCGGCCCAGCGGGCCGCGGCGGCGTCGTCGAGCAGGCCGTCGGCGACGAGCGTGCGGAGGCCGCGGGTGAGCGCGGCGCCGGGCGCGAGCACCCGCGGGGCGAGCGCGGCGAGCTGGGAGCCGACGCCGGGGTAGTCGTCGACGCTGGAAAGCGCTTCGCGATGAGCTGCCCAAGTGTGGCTCAGAAGGCGCTTAGCTGGACAGACCCAATTGGAAACGCTTACCGCAAGGACGGGCGCTGGGTGCTCTCCCGCAACACGATCTCCCCGCGCACCCGCGCGCGGCGCACGGCGCCGGGATCGCCGTCGAGGGCGATGCCGACGACCTGCGCCCCCATCTCGACCATCGGGAGGCGCACGGTGGTGAGGCCGGGGACGACGTCGCGCAGCGAGCTGATGTCGTCGAAGCCCGCCACACCGATGTCGTCGGGCACCCGCAGGCCCGCGTCGCGCAGCGCGGCCAGCGCGCCGAGCGCCATCACGTCGGTGACCGCGAACAGGCAGTCCAGTGCGGGCCTGCCGCGCTCCAGCAGCTCGGCGGTAGCGGCGTAGGCGCCGTCGCGGGAGAACTCGCAGGCGATCACGTGCTCAGGGGACGGCTCGGCGCCGAGGTCGGCGAGGCTGTAGCCGAAGCCCTCAGCGCGGTCGCGCGCGGTGAGGTGCCCGGGCGGCCCCGCCAGCACGCCGAAGCGGCGGTGGCCCTCCCGGTGCAGTGCGGCGGCGAGCGCGGCTGCCCCCAGTCGGTTTTCCACGACGACGGTGCTCACCCCCAGCACGTCCTGCCCGATGCAGGCCACCCGGCCGCCTGCCCGGGTGAACGCCCGCAGCGCCGACCGCATGGTGTCGAGCTGCCCGGCGTCGTCGATCCGGGAGCCCGCGAGCACCACGGCCTGCGCGCGGGCCTGCCGCAGCAGCTCGACGTGCCGCAGCTCGGCGCCGGGGTCGCGCTGCGTGCTCGCCACCGTGACCAACAACCCGCGCTCGGCGGCGGCCTCGATCACGCCGGAGGCGATCGTCGAGAAGTACGGGTCGGCGACGTCGTGCACGACCAGGCCCAACGTGGCCGTGGTGCCCCGGGCCATGGCCTGGGCCTGGGCGTTCGGCGAGTAGTCCAGCTCGACGGCGGCCTGGCGCACGCGATCGCGCAGCGCCGCGCCGACCTGGCGGCCCACGCTGCCGTTGAGCGCGCGGGAAGCGGTGGCGAGGGAGACGCCCGCGCGGCGCGCGACGTCGGCGAGGGTGGCGGAGGACGGCTGGTCGGGGTCCACGGCGGTGATGCTAACGCTTTCCCGCAGTCTCGTCTTGACGCCTCCTGCGCAGCCCTTTACGCTGGAAAGCGCTTACCAACCGAGGAGTCTCTATGCCACAGAAGAGCATCGGCGTCATCATGAACGGCGTCTCCGGGCGGATGGGCTACCGCCAGCACCTGGTGCGTTCCATCCTCGCGATCCGCGAGCAGGGGGGCGTGGAGCTGGCGAGCGGCGAGCGCGTGCAGGTCGAGCCGCTGCTGGTCGGGCGCAGCGAAGCCAAGCTCGCCGAGCTGGCGCGCCGCCACGACATCGCCGAGTACACCACCGACCTCGACGCCGCGCTCGCCGACCCCCGCTGGGAGATCTACGCCGACTTCCTGGTCACCAAGGCCCGCGCCGCCGCGATCCGCAAGGCCATCGCCGCGGGCAAGGCGATCTACACCGAGAAGCCCACCGCCGAGAGCGTGGACGAGGCGCTCGAGCTCGCCGCCCTCGCCCGCGCCGCCGGGATCAAGAACGGGGTGGTGCACGACAAGCTCTACCTGCCCGGGCTGCAGAAGCTGCGCCGCTTGATCGACTCGGGCTTCTTCGGCCGCATCCTCTCGGTGCGCGGCGAGTTCGGCTACTGGGTCTTCGAGGGCGACTGGCAGCCCGCGCAGCGGCCGAGCTGGAACTATCGCGCCGAGGACGGCGGCGGCATCGTCGTCGACATGTTCCCGCACTGGAACTACGTGCTGGAGAACCTGTTCGGCCGCGTCCAGTCCGTCTACGCGCGGGCGGTGACGCACATCCCCACGCGCGTCGACGAGGCCGGCCGCCTCTACGCCGCCACCGCCGACGACGCCGCCTACGGGGTCTTCGAGCTCGACGGCGGCGTCATCGCGCAGGTCAACTCCAGCTGGACCGTGCGCGTCGACCGCGGGGAGCTCGTCGAGTTCCAGGTCGACGGCACGCACGGCAGCGCGGTCGCAGGCCTGCACCGCTGCCGCATCCAGCCGCGCAACGCGACGCCCAAGCCGGTCTGGAACCCCGACCTCGCCGACGCCCACGACTACGCCGCCGACTGGCTGACGGTGCCCGAGAACGACGCGGTCGAGAACGGCTTCAAGACCCAGTGGGAGCAGTTCCTCCGCCACGTCCTGGAGGACGCCCCGCACGAGTTCGACTTCATGGCCGGGGCCCGCGGCGTGCGGCTGGCCGAGGCGGGCCTCGAGAGCTCCCGCACCGGCGCGCGCATCGACCTGCCGGAGCTCACCCTGCCGGCCACCCTGGTCGGGGCGGGCCGATGACCGCCGTCGCCACGATCGACGCCGCAGGCACGGTGGGGCGCCACGAGCTCGCCGCGCCGCCCGCCCTGCGCCGCCCGGCCGGGCCGCTGCGCTCGCGCGTCGCCTACGCGGCTGCGCACGTCGTGCCGCGGGTCGGCGCCGAGAACGTGCCCGGCGCCCCCGCGGACCTCGACTGGGACGCCACCCTCGCGTTCCGCCGCCACGTGTGGTCGTGGGGCCTCGGTGTCGCCGACGCCATGGACACCGCCCAGCGCAACATGGGCCTGGACGCGAAGGCCACCCGAGAGCTGATCGCGCGGAGCGCGGCCGAGGCCCGGTCGGTCGGCGGCGCGCTGGTGGTCGGCGTCAACACCGACCACGTCGAGGACACGACCATCGACCTGCCGTCCGTGATCGACGCCTACCTGGAGCAGCTGCACTTCGCCGAGGACCAGGGGGCGGGCGTGGTGCTGATGGCCAGCAGGCACCTCGCGCGGGCGGCGACGTGCGCCGCCGACTACGAGCACGTCTACCGCGAGGTGCTGGCCCGCGCGGGCGCCCCCGTGGTGCTGCACTGGCTCGGCCCGGCCTTCGACCCGCAGCTCACGGGGTACTTCGGCGCCGACGTGGCGACCGGCAGCGACACCGTCGTCCGCATCATCACCGAGAACGCCGACCGCGTGCGGGGCATCAAGATGAGCCTGCTCGACGCGGACGCCGAGGTCGCGGTGCGGGCCCGGCTGCCGCGGGGCGCGTCGCTGTTCACCGGCGACGACTACCACTACGTCGGGCTCATCGAGGGCGACGGCGAGCGGCACTCCGACGCGCTGCTCGGCGCGTTCGCGCTCGTCGCTCCGCACGCCTCGGCCGCCATCCAGGCCCTCGACGACGGCGACCCCGCCGCGTTCCGGCGGATCCTCGGCCCGACCGAAGCGCTGGCGCGGCACGTGTTCGCGGCGCCGACGTTCCACTACAAGACCGGCGTTGCCTTCCTCGCCTGGCTGAACGGGCACCAGCAGGCGTTCAGCATGGTCGGCGGCCTGCACGCGGCCCGCAGCCTGCCGCACCTGGCCACGCTGGTGCGGCTGGCCGACGCGGCGGGCGCGCTCGAAGACCCGGAGCTGGCCGCGCGGCGGTGGAACGCGCTGCTCGCCCTGCACGGCGTCGACGTGCCGACGGCGGTGCTGACGTGAAGCTCTCGCTCAACCAGGCGACGATCAAGTTCGCCGACCTCGAGACGGCGCTGCGCGTCACGCGGGAGGCGGGCATCGAGAGCATCGGGCTGTGGCGGGAGCCGGTGGCCGAGGTGGGGCTCGCGGGCGCCGCAGCGATGGTGGCCGACTCCGGGCTGCGGGTGTCGAGCCTGTGCCGCGGCGGCTTCTTCACCGCCGCCGATCCCACCCGCCGCCGCGCCGCGCTGGAGGACAACCGGCGGGCCATCGAGGAGACGGCGACGCTCGCGGCCGCGGGTGCGCCGGGATCGGCGCCGGTGCTGGTGCTCGTCGCGGGCGGGCTGCCCGACGGCGACCGCGACCTGCCCGCCGCCCGCGCCCGCGCGGCCGACGCGATCGCCGAGCTGGTCGACGACGCCGCCGCGGCGGGCGTCGTGCTCGCCATCGAGCCGATGCACCCGATCTTCGCCGCCGACCGCGGGGTGATCTCCACGCTGGGTCAGGCCCTGGATGTCGCCGAGCGGTTCCCGACCGTCGGCGTCGTCGTCGACACGTTCCACGTGTGGTGGGACCCGCAGCTCGCCGAGCAGCTGCGCCGCGCGGGCCCGCGGATCGCCGCCTACCAGGTGTGCGACTGGATCACGCCGCTCCCGGCGGACGCGCTGCTCGCCCGGGGGATGATGGGCGACGGCCACATCGACTTCGCCGCCGTCACCCGGCTCGTCGCGGAGGCGGGCTACGCGGGCGACATCGAGGTCGAGATCTTCAACAAGGCCATCTGGGACGCCGACCCGCTCGACGTCGCGCTGCGCACGGTGAAGTCCTTCGATCGCTGCGTCGGCGCCTGACCCCGCGGGCTCTACTGTCGCAGCATGACCGCGTTCGGCGACGAGCCCGGCGACGGCGTGCTCGCCCGCGCCGCCGCGCTGCTGGACGCGTTCGACGACGAGCACCGCGAGCTGACCCTGGCCGCGCTGGTCGGCCGCTCCGGCCTGCCCCGCTCGACGGCGCACCGGATGGCCGCGCAGATGGTGGCGCTGGGCTGGCTGGACAAGCCCGGCGGGCGCTACCGGATCGGCAACCGGCTGTTCGCGCTCTCCGGCCTCGCCCCGGTGCGGCACACGTTGCGCGAGGCCGTGCTGCCGTTCCTGCAGGACCTCTACGAGGCCACCCGCACCACCGTGCAGCTCGGCGTGCTCGACGGCGACCGCGTGCTGATCGTCGAGAAGATCACCGGGCACCGGCGCATGCCGATGCTCACGCAGGTGGGCGGGCAGATCCCGGCCTACTGCTCCAGCCTCGGCCGGTGCATCCTCGCCCACTCCGAGGCGGCCGTGGTCGACGCGGTGCTGGCGGCCGAGCTGCCCGCCCGCACCCCGCGCACGCTGACCGATCCCGCCGCGATCCGCCACGAGATCGCCGCGGTGCGCGAGCGCGGCTACGCGTTCGACCACGAGGAAGGCAACGCCGGGGTGAGCTGCATCGGCGCCCCGATCTTCGGGCCGCTGGGCGAGATCGTCGCGGCGCTGTCGGTGACCGGCCCGACGGCGGTCGTGCGCCCGGACCGGCTCACGTCGGCCGTGCGCATGGCGGCCGCCGCCGCGTCCCGCGTGCACCTGCACCACCGCTGACCGCGGCCCGCGCGCCGCGCCGGCGCCACCCCGTGCGGCACGGGCGCCGCCGATGGGGCGGCATCTGCCCCGGCGTCGCCGAGGGCGCGGTCACCGGCACCGGAGCCGGTCAGGGCACGAAGGTCGCGCCCACCCCCATCCCCGTGATCCACTCGGGCACCGGCTCGTACGCCGACCAGCGCAGCGGCTCGCCGACCGCCGCCAGCCCGGCCAGCCAGGTGCGCACCTCGTGGGCGCCGCTGCCCGCCGTGT
>DATAOO010000197.1:0-12289 GCA_036265695.1 Pseudonocardia sp.
CACCGCGGGGCTCGTGCCCGCCTCTTCGGAGTACACGCCGGAGATGATCCTGATCTGTCCCGAGTGCCGCCCGAACACCTTCTCCAGCGCGTCGGAGATCTCCCCGACCGTCGCCTTCGCCCGCGCGGCGGCCACCGAGAGCGCGAGCAGGTTCTGGTCTTGGCCGCGCTCGGCGCCTTCGGCGATCGCGGCGGCCGCGCCGGTGAGCGCCTCCAACGCCGACGTCACGGCCCGGTCGTCGCGCTCCTCCCGCAGCCGGGCCAGCTTGGCCAGCTGCTCGGCGCGCACGCCCGCGTTGTCGACCACGCGGACCTCGACCTGCTCGTCGGCCGCCACGGGGTAGCGGTTGACGCCGATCACGGGCTGGCGGCCCGAGTCGATGCGGGCCTGGGTGCGCGCGGCGGCCTCCTCGACCCGCAGCTTCGGCAGGCCCTCGTCGATCGCCCGGGCCATGCCGCCCGCCTTCTCGACCTCGCTGATGTGCCCCCACGCCCGGCGGGCCAGGTCGTAGGTGAGCCGCTCGACGTAGTACGAGCCGCCCCACGGGTCGATCACCTGCGTGGTGCCGGACTCCTGCTGCAGCAGCAGCTGGGTGTTGCGGGCGATGCGCGCCGAGAAGTCGGTGGGCAGCGCGAGGGCCTCGTCCAGCGCGTTGGTGTGCAGGCTCTGCGTGTGGCCCTGGGTGGCGGCCATCGCCTCGACGCAGGTGCGGATCACGTTGTTGTAGACGTCCTGCGCGGTGAGCGACCAGCCGGAGGTCTGCGAGTGCGTGCGCAGCGACAGCGCCTTGGGGTTCTTCGGCGCGAACTGGTTCACCAGCTTCGCCCACAGCAGCCGGGCCGCCCGCAGCTTCGCGACCTCCATGAAGAAGTTCATGCCGATCGCCCAGAAGAACGACAGCCGCGGGGCGAACACGTCGACGTCCAGGCCCGCGTCGACGCCCGCGCGCAGGTACTCGACCCCGTCGGCGAGCGTGTAGGCCAGCTCGAGGTCGTTGGTGGCCCCGGCCTCCTGGATGTGGTAGCCGGAGATGGAGATCGAGTTGAACTTCGGCATCTCCCGCGACGTGAAGCCGAAGATGTCGGAGATGATCTGCATCGAGGGCTGCGGCGGGTAGATGTAGGTGTTGCGGACCATGAACTCCTTGAGGATGTCGTTCTGGATGGTCCCGGTGAGCTGCTTGTGCTCGACCCCCTGCTCCTCGGCCGCCACGATGTAGAGCGCGAGCACCGGCAGCACGGCGCCGTTCATCGTCATCGACACGGACATGCGGTCCAGCGGGATGCCGTCGAACAGCTGCCGCATGTCGTAGATCGAGTCGATCGCGACGCCCGCCATGCCGACGTCGCCCGCCACCCGGGGGTGGTCGGAGTCGTAGCCGCGGTGGGTGGCCAGGTCGAACGCGATGGAGAGGCCCTTCTGGCCCGCGGCGAGGTTGCGCCGGTAGAAGGCGTTCGACTCGGTGGCGGTGGAGAACCCGGCGTACTGGCGGATGGTCCAGGGCTGGGTGGCGTACATCGCCGGGTACGGGCCGCGCAGGAACGGCGCGATGCCCGGGTAGGTGTCGAGGAAGTCGACGCCGGAGAGGTCCGCGGCGGTGTAGAGGGGCTTGACGGGGATGCCCTCCGGCGACTCCCAGACCTCCGGGCCGGGCCCCCACTCGGTGCTCGCGGCGCTCGTGCCCGGCTCCGGGCCGATGTCGATGCCGGTGAAGTCGGGGATCGTCATGCCGAGCCTCCAGCCACGTAGATGCCGTCGATCACGGCGAGTGCGTCGCAGCCCGCGTACAGCTGCCCGTCGATGCCGGGCACGTCGACCCGGCCCGCGACCAGGATGCGCCGTGCCCCGGCCGCCCGCAGCGCCGCCGCCGTGGCCTCCCCGCGTTCGGCGTAGAGGGCGTCGCTGGAACAGAGCACCGCGACCGGCACGCCGCTCTGCTCCCAGGCAGCGGCGACCGCCTCGGCCGATTCGGTGGGGCCCGCCTCGACCGCGTCGATACCGCCCGCGGCCAGCAGGTTGCGCGCGAACGCGGCCCGGGTGCTGTAGGTGGCCAGCGGCCCGAGCGTGGCCAGGAACGCCGTCGGGCGCGTGCCGGTGGCGGCGGCCACGGCGTCGGAGCGGTCGCGGTAGTTCTCGAACGGGGCCGCGGGCCGGTAGACGGGCAGGCCGCCGTTCGGGGCAGCCGGGCGCGGTGCCCGTTCCACGGGCTGCTCGGCGAGGTCGGGGAACTCGCTCACCCCGGTGATCGGCGTGCGCCGGGTGGCCACCGCCTTCTCCCGCGCCGCGCGCACGGCCGCGACGCGCGCCGCGACCAGCCCGGCGTCGAGCGCCACCACCGCGCCGCCCGCCGCCTCGACCTCCTGGAAGAACGCCCAGGCCGCGCGGGCGAGGGCGTCGGTGAGCGACTCCACGAGCCACCCGCCACCAGCCGGGTCGACCACCCGCGCGAGGTGCGCCTCCTGGATCAGCAGCGCCTGGGTGTTGCGCGCGACGCGGCGGGAGAACGGGGTGGACGCGCCCACCGCGGCGTCGAAGGGGGCCACGGTGACCGCGTTCGCGCCGCCGATGCCCGCGGCGAAGCCCGCGATCGTGCCGCGGAGCAGGTTCACGTAGGGGTCGCGCCGGGTGAACATCGTCGGCGCGGAGACGGCGTGCTGGCGCTGGCCCTCCGCGTCGCTCGCGCCGGAGGCCTCCAGCACCCGCGCCCACAGCCGCCGGGCCGCCCGCAGCTTCGCGATCGTCGGGAACTGCTCGTCGGTGGCGGCGTAGCGGAACTCCAGGAGCCGGGCCGCGGTCGCGACGTCGAGCCCGGCGTCGGTGAGCGCCCGGAGGTACGCCACGCCCGCCGCCATCGTGAAGCCCAGCTCCTGCGCGTCGGCGCCGCCCGCGGCGTGCACCGGGAGGCCGTCGACGACGACCGCGCGCACCAGCGGGTGCTCCGCCGCCACCCGTCGCGCGAGCGGCACGACGGAGGCGACGTCCGGGCCGACGCCGGTGCGGGCCCGCAGCCCGATCGGGTCGAGCCCGAGGGTGCCCAGCAGCGCGGCCGGATCGGCAAGCCTGCCCGCGAGGTCGAGGTAGGCGGCCGCGGCGCCGGTGTCGGCCCCGCCGGTGTCGAGCGCGACGGGGGCGAGGTCGAGCAGCACGCCGTCGAGCACCGTCGGCAGGTCCGCGCCGTCGCCCGTGGCCAGCCAGATCGAGGTGACCCCGTTCTCCAGGTCGGCGAGGACGGCGTCGTGGACGTCCGGTCCTTCGTGGCGCTGCCGCACGTCCCAGCCGTCGGGGGCCGGGCCGTCGGTCGTGGCGCCGCGCACGTACGGCGGCCTGCCCGGCACACCCACCGGCGGCAGGTCCGCGATGTCGGCCTGGGTGTAGAGCGGGGCTACCGGGATGCCCTCCGGTGTGCGGCGCACGAGCTTGTCGACCCCGGCGCCCAGCTCGGCATCGGTGCCGATCCGGCCGGACTTGCGCAGCACCCCGTCGACGAGCGCGGCCCACTGGTCGCGGGTCGCGCTCGGGAACTCCCCCGCCAGCACGAGCTCCTCGGGTGGGGGTGGAGCCGGGATGTCCGCTGCGCTGTCCACTGGAGCCATGCGAGGAGTCTAGGCAGACCAGCGGCCCCCCACAGTGTTATGAACATTGCGCTCGCGGCGGCGGTCAGGCGGCGGTGATCGACCCGCCGGACACCTTGATGCTCTGCGCGGGGAGTGGCTTCGGCGCCGGCCCGGCCACCACGGAGCCGTCGGCGATCGCGAACTCGCTGCCGTGGCACGGGCAGTTGATCGTGCCGTTCTCGACGGACGACACGGTGCAGCCCTGGTGGGTGCAGATCGCCGAGAACGCCTTGAACGTGCCCGCCTTCGGCTGGGTGATCACCAGCTGGGCGTCGGTGAGGATGACACCGCCGCCGACCGGGACGTCCGCCGTGGCGGCGAGCTTGGCACCCCCGGCACCGGCGCCCGCCCCACCCGGCTGCGCGGGGGCGGGTGCGGGCGCGGGCGCGGGTTGGGCGGGACCGTAGGCGGCGCAGCCCGTCACGACGACGGCGCAGGTGCCGCAGGCGCCGACGAGGACGGCGCGGCGGTCGAGTGTGGTCATGGTTGATCTCTCCCGGGGAGTCAGAAGCGCAGGCCGGAGGTGCCGAAGAACCACGCGGCGGCGGTGAGCCAGAGGACGGTCAGGCCGGTGAAGACGGCACCGCCGAGCACCGGCAGGGCCCAGCTGGGGGCCTCGTGCCGCTGCAGGACGAGCATCTTGGCCACGAAAGCACCGTAGAAGAAGCACCCCGCGACGGAGTGCACCAGCCCGCGCAAAGCGTTCGTCTCGAAGCCGAGCGCGTAGAGGCAGTGCACGGCCACGGGCACCGTGACCAGCACCGCGGCCCGCCCCGACCAGCGGTGCAGCGCGCCGATCCAGTGCGGGGCCCGGACCGGGATGCGCCCGTACATGATCAGCGCCGAGGCGAGCTGCACCAGCGCAAGCGCGAACGCGAGCGTCGCCAGCCAGGCCTTGGCCGCCGTCCCCGAGGAGAAGCCCGCCAGGTTGAACGCAAAGGATGTGGCGTCGTGCAAGCGCGCGTACACGCCCAGCCCGACGGACACGAGCGAGCCGATCCCGAAGGCGAGGACCAGCGTGGTGGTGCGGGCGGAGCCCGCGGGAGCGCTCATCGCACGATCACGGCGTCGTCGCCACCGATCGTGCGGACGGTCACCGGCACCCCGTCGACCACGACCCCGTCGAGGCGGTTCGGGTCGAGCACCGGCGCGGCCACCTCGTCGCCCCCGCGGTTCCACACCCCCGCCTGCGACCCGTCCTGCAGCTGGATCCAGCCGATCCGGTTGAGCACGCCGCGCACCTGGGCGCGGCCCTCGTACAGGCCCGCGGGGGAGCTCGCGGCCTTGGCCGCGAACGGCCACTCCTTGCCGTTGACCGCGACCGTGCCGAACGACTGCTTGTCGTCGGCGGTGCCCGCGATCGTGGACTTCCCGTCCTTGCTCTTGAGCGCGAGGTCCGAACCCGACAGCGTGCCCTCGAGCCACGCCTCGACCTTCTTGCCGTCGCAGACGTAGCCCACCGCGCGGCCGTCCTTCACGGCGATCGCCACGGTCACCTCGTTGCCCGCGGACCGGCCCGCGTAGGCCTTCTCCGCGACCGCGGCCGCCGCGGGCGGCGCACTGGTGGCGGGCGGAGCCGCGGGGGGCGGGGCGGCGGGGGGCAGCGACGCGGCCGCCGCCGATGGCGTGCCGGTCGAGTTCGCGGGGCTGTTGACCACGTTGAGGGTGAACAGCGCCCCACCGAGCACGGCCACGGCCAGCAACGTCAGCAGCGGCGCAAAACGGCTCATGTCGACCTCACGTATGCGGGCGCGTCGGGGTTCACCCGAAAATCCTACGGAGAAGGCCGAACCCGACCTGTCATCCGGCCGTGTACGCGACAGATCCGTTGCGACTACCGTCGCTCCCCGCGGATCGCCGGAGGGGTGAACCCCGAGGAGGGGCATGGGTCGCGAGCGGGCGGTCGACGAGGCGCTGGTCCACGCCGTCTACGCCGAGCACGGCCGGGCCCTGCTGGCCTACGCCACCCGGTTGATGGGCGACCGGGCCGCGGCCGAGGACATCGTCCAGGAGACGTTGATCCGGGCCTGGCGCCACCCGGAGGTCATGACCAACGGGCGGGGCTCCACCCGCGGCTGGCTGCTGACCGTGGCCCGCAACCTCGTCACCGACCGGATCCGCGCGCGGGCCGCCCGCCCGCAGGAGGTACCGGAAGACCCGGCGCTCCCCCCGGTCGAACGCGACCACGCCGACCGCGTGGTGGCCTCGGTGACCGTGCTCGAAGCCATGGACGGGCTTTCCGAAGACCACCGCGGCGTACTGCAAGAGCTGTACTTCCACGGACGGAGCCTCGCCGAGGCCGCCACCGCGCTCGGCATCCCCGCGGGCACGGTGAAGTCCCGTTCGTACTACGCGCTCCGCGCCCTGCGTGAGCGTCTGACCGAAACGGAGGGGGTGCGCGCATGACGGGCCCCGACCCGCGCCACGACCCGGTCGAGCTGGGTGCGCTCGCGCTCGGCCTGCTCGCCCCCGAGCAGGCCGCCGCAGCGCTCCGACACGTGGACGCCTGCGCGATGTGCCGCCGTGAGTACGAGGAGCTGAGGGAGATGACCGGCGTGCTCGGCGAGCTACCGCCCGAGGCGTTCCTCGACGGACCGCCCGACGGCGACCTGGTCCTGCAGCGCGCGCTGCGCCAGATACGGGCCGAGACCGGCGTGCGGCGCCGCCGCAGGCTGTTCGGCACCGTCGTGGCGGCCGCGGCGGTGGTGGCCGCGGTCGCGGGCGGCGGGGTGGCGATCGGACGGGCGAGCGTGCCCCTCGTGCCGCCGCCGGGCACCGCGGTCGGCGCACTCGTCCTCAACGGGTCGGGGGCCGACGGCGTCACGATGCGCACCACGCTCGGCCCGACGGGCAGCTGGGTGCGGCTCACGGCGGCGGTCACGGGCATCCCGCCGGGCGAGCGCTGCCGGATCGTCGTGGTGGCGCGCAACGGGTCACAGGAGATCGCGGGGTCGTGGGTGGTGGGGGCGACCCCCGGCGGCCCGGTCGACGGGTCGGCGGCGATCGCGCTGCCCGACGTCGCCGCGGTGGTCGTCCAGAACGAGGCGGGCCGCGAGTTCGTGCGCGCCACGGTCTGATCATCGGAGGCGACCTTGCTCTCAGCGCCGCCACAGCGACGCGCTGGGACGCTCGTCGTTGACCGTCGGTAGGCTCTGATACCGGCTCTATCTGATCGGGACGAGGTTTCTGACGTGCGTGTCCGCCTGTTCGTGGCTCTCTGCGCCGTGCTCGCTGTGGGGCTCACCGCCTGCTCGGGTTCTTCCACGCCCGCGCCCGCGGCGCCCTCCGACGTGGCGAAGAAGACGATCCCCTTCGACGGCGACTGGGGATGGGCGCAGCAGCCCAGCAAGATGGACCTCGGCGTCTCCCACACCCAGGACAGCCTCGACGACGAAGAGCCCGCAGCCGCCCGCGCGCGCGGCGTGAAGATCCTCTCCAACGACGGCGCGATCTGGCAGAACATCCACCTCATGGGGTTCGGCACCCTCAACCCGGAGCCGTCCCCCGGCGAGTTCGACTGGGGCAGCCTCGACCAGCGCATGCAGCTGGTGAAGGAGACCGGCGGCAAGGCGATGCTCACGCTGTGCTGCTCGCCCGACTGGATGAAGGGCGGCCCGGACGGCGAGACCGACTGGGACAAGCTGGAGCGGGCGCCGCTCCCCGAGCACTACGGCGACTTCGCCAAGCTGGCCGCCGCCGCCGTGCAGCGCTACCCGCAGGTCAGCCGGGTGCTCGTGTGGAACGAGCTCAAGGGCTTCTACGACGACGCCGCCAACCGCTGGGACTACGAGGGCTACACGGCGCTCTACAACGAGGTCTACAAGGCCGTGAAGGCGGTGCGGCCGGACGTGCAGGTCGGCGGCCCGTACGCGGTGATCACCAGTCTCGACCCCGGCCAGGCGGACGGCTCCGCCGAGCTGAAGGGCGACTGGGGCGTCGCCGACCAGCGCTCGCTCGACATCGTCGACTACTGGCTCAAGAACAACGTGGGCGCGGACTTCATCGCGCTCGACGGCGCCACCGCCACCCGGCAGAAGACGGCTCCCCCGACGATCGACCAGGGGTCGGAGAAGTACGCCGCCGTCGAGGGGTGGGTGCGCCAGCGCACGCAGCTCCCGATCTGGTGGGCCGAGTACTACGCCGAGGTGCCCGAGGGTGCCGAGGCGGGCCAGTCCGCGCCCGCCAGCGCCGTGGCGGACCTCGGCGCGATCGCGGCCATGGCCCGCGGCGGCGCGGCAGGCGCCCTCAAGTGGGGCCCGCAGGGCAGCAAGAGCCTCAAGTACGCCGCGCTGTGGACCGACAGCACCAAGGACGACGGCGGGCAGAGCACGCCGCTCACCGCGCCGTGGCAGTGGCTCGTGCCGCGCCTGTCCCAGGGCAACGTCGAGATCGGGCACTCCCCCACGCAGTCGCTCCTCGCGTTCCGCGCGCCCGACGGTGTGCTGGTGGTGAACACCAGCGACCAGGAGGTCACGATCGGCGACAACCAGATCCCCGCGTGGGGCACGGTGCTCTCCGACCGCGACGCCTGACCGACCGTCAGTCCTGCGGCTCGGGCAGCACCATGAGCGTGCTCGTGATCTGCGGGAGGATCCGCGCGATGTAGGCCTGCGCGGCGGCGGTGGTGCCGACGTCGGTGCCCGCCTGCTCGGACAGGAACCACCGGTGTTCGAGGATCTCGTGGAAGACCTCGGCCGGGGCGAGCCGGTCGACGAGGTCGGCGGGCACCATCGCCAGCACCCGGTCGTACACCTCGGCGCGCCACCGGTGGGCCGCCACCGTCTCGGGCACCGACCGGCCTTCCTTCTGCTCCAGGTAGCCGCGGTAGCTCACCACGTCGTTGAGCATCCGCCGCGCCTGGTTCTCGGTGACCTCGAGGCCGGTGAGCGCGAAGAGCCGCTGCCGTTCGCGGCCGGTCTCGGCCACGCGGGTGTGCACGCGCAGCCGGATGCCCTCGCCTGCGGTGACGAGCTCCAGCTCGTCGACGTCGAAGCCGAGCTCGTTCAGCCGCTCGATCCGCTCGGCGACGCGGTAGCGCTGTTCGTCGGGGCGGAAGACCTCCTCGCGGGTGAGCTCGTTCCACAGCGCGTGGTACCGATCGGGTAGCTCGTGCGCGACCGCAACGGGGTCGACGTCGGCGGGCAGCAGGCCGCCGTCCTGCAGGTCGAACAGCTCGCCCCCGACGCGTTCGGCCGCGTAGTCGATGTCGCCGAGGCGCTGGCCGTCCGACAGCGTGGGGTGCAGCTCGGCCGTCTCGGCGTCCACGAGGTAGGCCGCGATGGTGCCCGCGTCGGGGCGGAACAGCGTGTTGGACAGCGAGCAGTCCCCCCAGTACAGGCCCGCGAGGTGCAGGCGCACGAGCAGCTCGACCATGGCGTCGATGAGCTGGTCGGTGGCGCCGCCCGCCTGCCGGTGGGAGAACACGTAGCGGTAGGACATCGCGTAGTCGAGGAAACGGGTGACGAGGACCGCGTCCTGCTCGTGCCCCTCGTGCGGCGGACGCTCGACGCAGATCCCGAGCACCGAAACCGCGGGCATGCCCATGGCCGCGAGGCTGCCGAGCAGGTGGTACTCGCGGCGCGCGAGCCGCTCGTCGATCTCCTTGAGGGCGAACACCATGCCGCCGACCTCGACGAAACGCACCACGTGCCGGGAGATGCCGCGGTGGGCGACCTCCAGCAGGCGGTCGTCGTCCCAGTCGGCGAGCGGCACGTCCCATGGCAAGGTGAGCAGGCCTGCCGCGTGCTCGGCCGGTGGTCGGAAGATGAAGCGCACGCGGTCAGGCTCTCGGTCCGCCCGCCACGTAAAGCACCTGGCCGGAGACGAAGCCCGCGCCCTCGCTGACGAAGAAGCTCACCGCGTGCGCGATGTCCGCGACCTCGCCCGCGCGGGCCACCGGGATCTGCGCGGCGCGGGCGGCGACGTAGGTGTCCCAGTCCTGCCCGATGCGCTCCGCGGTGGCCTTGGTCATGTCCGAGACGATGAACCCGGGGGCGATGCAGTTCGCGGTGACGCCGAACTTGCCGAGCTCGATCGCGAGGGTCTTGGTGAAGCCCTGCAGCCCGGCCTTCGCCGTGGAGTAGTTGGCCTGGCCGCGGTTGCCGAGCGCCGACGTGCTGGAGAGGTTGACGATCCGGCCCCACCCGGCGTCCACCATGTGCTTCTGCACGGCGCGCGCCATCAGGAACGAGCCGCGCAGGTGGACGCCCATGACGGTGTCCCAGTCGCTCTCGCTCATCTTGAACAGCAGGTTGTCGCGGGTGACGCCGGCGTTGTTGACCAGCACGGTGGGGGCGCCGAGGCCCGCGGCCACCCGCTCGACGGCGGCCGCGACCTGCTCGGCGTCCGCCACGTTGGCGCCGACGGCCAGCGCCCGGCCGCCTACCGCCTCGACCGCGGCGACCGCGTCCTCGCAGGCGCCCTCGTCGAGGTCCAACACCGCGACCGCGAGCCCGTCCGCGGCCAGCCGCCGGGCGGTGGCGGCGCCGATCCCCCGGGCCCCTCCGGTGACGATGGCGACGCGCTGGGTGGTGTCGGTCATGGGCTCCTCCGGAGAACTCCAGGGACGTCGGTTGGTGGCGAGTCTTCCCCGCCTGCACGGCTCGGCCATACCGGGGTGGCGGCGCTGTGCCGTTCGGCGGTGTGCGTCGCGAGCCGTGTCCGGTCCGTCACCGGCCCGTGACATCCTTGCGTGATCATCGCGGGGTTGCGGCGCGGCCGAAACCCCCGATCCCCGGCTGGATGTGAGGACTTTCGTGGCAAGTGACGCCGGCCCGACCGGTCGCGACCGTTCCGCCCTGCGGCCGCCGTGGCTGCCGCTCATCGCGGCGGCGGTCGTCGTGCCCACCGTGCTCGCCGGGCTCACGCTGCTGTGGCCCCGGCCGCAGATCGAGGGCGGGCTGACCGAGCGGGCGCAGGCGGCCCTGTCGGCGGCGGGCATCAGCGGTGCAGGCGTCCGCTTCGACGGGCGCGACGCGACGATCACCGGCCTGACGGGCGCCGCGGCCGAGCGGGCGGCGCAGGTCGTAGCGGGCGCGACGGGGGTTCGGGTCGCGGTGGTGGGTGGAGGTGTCGGCGCGGCGCCGGTTCCGCCGCCCGCACCGGGCGCCGCTCCCGCTCCGGCTCCGGGGGCCGCTCCCGCTCCGGCGCCCGCTCCGGCGCCCGCTCCGGTGCCTGCGCCTGCGTCGGAGCCCGCTCCCGGGCCGTCGGCCGCACCCACGCCGGTGCCCGCGCCTGCGCCCACCCCCGCGCCGACGCCGTCGCCCTCCGGCGACCTGGACGCCGCGGCGAAGCAGGCGCTGCAAGCGAAGATCAAGGCTTTGGTGACGGCCGCGCCGATCACGTTCGGCCCGGACAGCCCGCAGCTCACCGCGCAGGGTGCCGCCACGCTCGCGCAGGTGCTCACGGCGGTGCGGGCGGCGGCGGGGGCCCGGCTGGAGATCGACGGGTACGTCGCGACCGGTCGCGGCAACGGCCTGCTCACCGCCCAACAGCTGTCGGACCAGCGCGCGGCGACGGTGCGCAACGCGCTCGTGGCGGGCGGCGTGCCCGCCGACCGGCTCACCGCCCGCGGTCGTGGCGAGGACGCCGCGGCGACCGACCGCGCGCTCGGCCGCCGCGTCGAGATCACCGTCGTCTAGGAGGTCGATCATGCTCTGGCTGCTGACGCAGGTCTGGGTCTGGGCCGTCGTCGCGCTGCTGCTCGGCGTGCTGGTGGGGTGGGTGTTCTGGGCCCGTCCGCTGCGCCGGAGGGCGGCAGAGCTCGAGCGCGGCCGCACGAGCGGCCCCGCCACCTCAGGCTGACCGCCACCCACTCAGGATCCTGGAGGACTGCTCGTGTCGTGGCTCTACGGCCAGACCTGGCTCTGGTACCTGATCGCCTTCCTCGTCGGCCTCTTGCTGGCGTGGCTGGTGTTCGTCCGGCCCGCGCAACGGCGGCTGGTGTCCCTGCTGTCGGGGTCCGCCGACGCCGAGGCGGGCGGCACCGGCGCACGGTCGGCCGGAGGCGCCGCAGCGGGCGGCACCGGCGCACGGTCGGCGGCAGGCGCCGCAGCGGCCGGGGCGGCGGGCGTCGCGGCGGCCGGGGCGGCAGGCGTGGCGCTGACGAAGTCGACGACCGACGCAACTGCGGGAACGCGCACCGGTCCGCCCGGCTCGGACGAACCCACCGAGACCGTCGACCTGCCCGGCGCCGGCGCCGCGTCGAGCCTGGGGGAAGCGACCGACTCCACGCGGATCACGACGCCGCCCGCCGACGAGGACACCGAGCGGGTCGCCCGCCCGTCCGGCCTCGACGAACGCACCGAGACCCTCGCGCCGGGCGCTCCCGACGAGCAGACCGAGACGATCGGGCACGGCGCCGGGCACGGTGGCGGGCACGGTGGCGAGCACGGTGGCGGCGACGTCCTCGACCCGCCGACCGACTCCCTCCCGGTCATCGACCCGGCCGGGGACGCGCCCACCGAGTCGATACCGGTGGTGGCGGCGGTCGACCCGCCGACGGACGTCTTCCCCCCGGTCGACCCGGCCCTGAGCACGCTCGACACCGCGAACCGGACCGCCGCCGAAGCGGAGACCCCACCCGAGGGCCTCCCGGTGGTCCCGCCTCAGGCCGCCGCACCCCCCACGCGCACCCCCCACGCCGGACGAGCCGACCGCCGACGGGCCGATCCGCG
>DATAOO010000198.1:0-12186 GCA_036265695.1 Pseudonocardia sp.
GCCGCCACCGGCAGCGCGAGGATGATCAGGCCCGCAGTGGCCTGGAGGAGATGGCGTCGCATCGGGGGATCCTTTCCGTCTACTGGTTGGTCGTGAAGAGGTCGAGAAGCGGATTGCGGTGTTTGGATCCCCGTAGCGCGGCAGCGCGGCGGGACTGGTCGACGTACACCGCCGCGACCAGCACGGTGCCGACGGCGACGCCTTGCCAGAAGGCCTCGACGCCGATGATGACGAACCCGGCCTGCAGCACCGCCGGGATGAACAGGCCGACCACGGTGCCGAAGATGGAGCCCTCGCCACCGAAGATGGAGGTGCCGCCGATCACCACCGCGGCGATGACGTTCAGGTTGGTCAGCGACTGGCCCGCGATCGTCGTGGTGCCGAACTGGGCCAGCGACAGCACCGCCCCGAACCCGGCCATCAGCCCGGACAGCGCGTAGATCATGATCAGGTGCCGGTCGACCTTGATCCCGACCCGGCGGGCGCCCAGCTCGTTGGAGCCGATGGCGTAGGTGTAGCGGCCGAACTTGGTCTTGTGGAGCACGATCCCGCCGATGATCACGGTGACGAGCGCGACGAACGGGAGCGCCGGAATGCCGACGATCTTGATGTAGGTGTTGAAGTCGGTGAGGGCTTCGGGCACGGAGCGGATGTCCACACCGCCGGTGATGACCTGGGCGAGGCCGAGGGCCACCGAGAGCGCGCCGAGGGTGACGATCAGCGCCGGGACCTTGGCCTTCGCCACCAGGAAGCCGTTCAGCGTGCCCCACGCCATGCCGACGACCAGCGCGACGACCAGGCCGACCAGTGCCGTTCCCCAGCCGTCGCCGCCCATCGCCTCCATCACCTTCGCCGCGACGACGGAGGAGAACACGAGGACCGAGCCGACCGAAAGGTCGATGCCGGAGGTGATGATGACGAACGTCATCCCCACGCCGATCACCGCCCACACGGCGATGTTCTGCGAGATCAGCGAGAAGTTGCTGGCCGAGAGGAACTTGCTGCCACCGGTGATGGTGAAGAAGACGACGATGACCACGAGCACGCCGAGGATCCACACCGACTGCAGGCTGCCCAACCGCTTGAGCAACGGCTCTCCGGAGTGGTGATCGACGACGGGCGCTTCGCTCCGGTCGATCTCCGGTTCCGTGGTGGTCACTGCGCGACCTCCTTCCCGGCCGGAGCCTTCGCGTCCAGGGCACCGGTCATCGCGCCGACCAGCTCCTCGACGGTGGTGCCCTCGGCGGGCATCGTGGCGATGCGGGTGCCGAGCCGCATGACGTGGATGCGGTTGGCCACCTCCAGCACGTGCGGCATCGAGTGCGAGATCAGCACGACGGCGATGCCCTTGTCACGGACCCGCTTGATCGTGTCCAGCACGTTCTTGGTCTGGACGACGCCGAGCGCCGCGGTCGGCTCGTCCAGGAAGATGATCTTGTTGGCCCAGGTGATGGACCGGACGATCGCGATCTGCTGCCGCTGCCCGCCCGACATCATGCCGACCTGGGCGCCCAACGCCCGCACGGTGCCACCGAGCTCGGCGAACCCCGCCGTGGCCTTCTCGCGCATGGCCTTCTCGTCCATGAACCCGAACCAGCCGAGCACGCCCTTCCGCGGGATCTCGCGGCCGAGGAACATGTTCTGCACGGGGTTGAGGTGCGGGGCCAGCGCGAGGTCCTGGTAAACGACCTCCATGCCCATGTCGGAGGCCTGTTGCGGGCTCCGGATCGTCACCGGCTCGCCCTCGAACAGCAGCTCGCCGCTGTCCACCTCGAGGTTGCCGGTCAGCGCCTTGACCATCGTGGACTTCCCGGCACCGTTGTCGCCGATCAACGCGACGACCTCGCCCGCTTCGACGTCGAAGTCCGCATCGATCAGGGCCCGCACGTGGCCGAAGCTGCGCGAGAAGCCGCGCGCCTCGAGGATGGGAGCCATTGTCGTCATCACCGCCTGAACTCGAGCTCGTCGCTCATCGATGTGCCCTTGAAGGGCGCCAGACCCGGATGGTGTCGGCGGCGGACGCGCTCACGACCGTCGACGACCTGCGGATCGGTCTCGCCGCGGTAAGGGTCACGGTCGCGCTCCTTCGTTGGAGGTTGAAGCACCGGCGGGCCGCCGCTTCGGTGACGTGAACGTAGACAGCCGTGACACCGGTGTCAACACTTGACCACGACTTGTGTCACCGTTGATATGAAATCGCGTGACACCGGTGACAGAACCGCCTTGCGTTGTCTACGATCCCGATGGTGGACAGCGACTTCAACGGCCGGACCATCCTCGTCACCGGGGCGAGCGGCGGCATCGGCGGCGCCACCGTGCGGCATCTGGTGCGCGCGGGCGCCGACGTGATCGCCGCGGGCCGCACGGAGGACGGGCTCCTGCCGCTGGCGAAGGAGACGGGCTGCCGCACGCTGGCGTTCGACCTCACCTCCGAGGACGCGGTCCGCGGCGCCCTGGAGGGCCTCGACGTCTACGGCGTGGTCAACTGCGGCGGCGACGGCGGCGAGATCGCCACGCCCATGGACACCGACATCGCGGTCTTCGACCACGTCATCAGCGTGAACGCCCGCGGCGCGCTGCTCGTCACGAAGTACGCGTCGGCGTCCATGATCCGGCTCGGCGTGGGCGGGGCGATCGTGAACGTGTCGAGCCAGGCGTCGCTGGTGGCGCTGCGCGGCCACATCTCCTACGGCTCCTCGAAGGCCGCGCTCGACAACATCACCCGGGTCTCGGCGCTGGAGCTCGGCCGGTACGGGATCCGCGTGAACAGCGTGAACCCGACGGTCGTGATGACGCCGATGTCCGCCTGGTACTGGGGAAGGCCCGAGATCGAGGAGCCGTTCCTCCGCGCGATGCCGTTGGGGCGGTGGGCGACCGAGGACGAGATCGCCGCACCGATCGTGTTCCTGCTCGGCGACGGGGCGTCGATGATCAGCGGCGTCTGCCTGCCGATCGACGGCGGCTTCACCGCCCAATAAGCTGCGTCGCCGGATGGAGAGAGTGGGTCGTTCGCGATGACGACGATGCGCGAGGTCGCCGCCGCCGCGGGCGTCAGCGCCAAGACGGTGTCCCGGGTGTTCAACGCCGACCCGCACGTGACGCCCGAGACCCGCGCCCGCGTCGAGGTCGCCCTCCGGCAGCTGAACTACGTGCCCAACGCCGTCGCCACCACGTTCCGGACGGGCCGCTCGCCGGTCGTCGGCATCGCGGTGCCCGACATCGTCGACCCGTTCTTCGCGGCCATCGCGAAGTCGGTGGGGCGCCTCGCGACCCAGCACGGCATGTCCACGGTGGTCACCAGCCTCGGCGAGGACATGCAGGAGGAGGCCGACGTCGTCGGACGGCTGCTCAGCCAGTCGCTCTCCGGGCTCATCATCGCTCCCGTGGCCGCCGACCACGGCTACCTGGAGCCGTGGAAGGACCGGCTGCCGATCGTGTTCGTCGACCGCAGGCCGGGGCGCCTGGCCGCGGACTCGTTCACCGAGGACGACCACGGCGGCGCGCTCATGGCCACGCGGCACCTCGCCGAGCACGGCCACCGGCGCATCGCGTTCGTCAGCGACACCCCGGACCTGCCGACCAGTCACAGCAGGCTGATGGGCTACCGGGCCGCCCTGGACGCGGCCGGGATCGGCGAGAACCCCGACTACGAGGTGTACGGCGCAGTCGACCGGGGCAGCGCGGCCGGGGTGGTGCGCAAGCTCATGGAGCTCGCCGATCCGCCCACGGCGATCATGTCGTCCAACGCCCGATCCTCGATGGCGCTCGTGCCCGTGCTGCGCGAGCACGAACTCGCCATCGTGGGGTTCGGCGACTTCCCCATGGCCGACATGCTCGACCCGGCGATGACCGTGATCGACCAGGACCCCTACGCGCTGGGCACGCTGGCCGCGCAGCGCGTGTTCGACCGCCTCGGGCACCCGGGCCGCCGCTACCGCAGGCGCACAGTGCTGCCGGTGACCTTGGTGGAGCGGGCGTCGTGCCGGCTGGCGTCCCGGGCACCCTGACGCCGCTTCGCACCCTTTGCTGGCACTTCGCACCCCGTCGAGGGGGTGCGAAGTCGGCGTGGCGGGTCAGCTCGCCCGGCCGTCGACGACGGCCGCGAGCTCGCGGAGCCGCGGCAGCGCCCGGTTGGTGAGGTGGTCCTGCCGCGTCGCCGCGGAGGTCGAGAGGCTGTCCTTCCACAGCGAGCGCCCGGCCATCGCCCCGCTCGCGCCGTTCGCCATGGCGGTGCGCACCTGCTCCAGGAACGTCGCGTGGTCGACGCCCGCCGAGAGCACGGCCCACGGCACGCCGGCGGCCGCGGCGGTGACGGCCGCACAGCCCTCCGCCGAGCCCGGGTACTGCAGCTTCAGCGTTTTTGCGCCGCAGGCGACGGCGAGCCGGGCCCCGTCCGCGACCAGACCGGGGAACGCCGCCCGGTAGGCGTCGTCCGACTCGCCGTCGAGCTGGTAGGTCAACAGCTCGACGATGAGCAGGATCCCCTCCTCGGCGCAGTCGCGGACGAGCTCGCGCATCTGCTCGGCGAGAACGGAATCGGCGCCCTGGCGGTCGGGGCGGACGTAGAACAGCATCTTCGCGACGTCGCCGCCGAGCTCCCGGACCCGGCGCGCCGTGACCCCCGGGACGAATCGCGTGTACCGGAGACCGTCGACCGTCTCGTAGCCGGAGGCATCCATGCCGACGACCAGCGCAGTGCCGCGGGCGAGCGTGCCGTCGTCGACGACGCCGGGCAGCGCGATCTCGGGATCGAGCAGGATCGCGGGCGCCGAGCTCGCGAGGTAGCGCACCAGGTCGGCCTTGGCCGCCGCCAGCTCGGCGTCGCTGACCGCGCCCGGATCGTCGGTCATCACGGCCTTCATGCTGTTGCGCTGGTCGGCGGCGACGATCAACATGCGGCAGGCCGCGGTGGAGATCGCGGTCATGCCGCGGCGTTCGCGGGTCGTGAGCGGGTTCATGTTTCCTCCGGAGTGGATGGGTTCAGTGAGCAGCAGGCGCGCAGCCACGCGGGCCGCGCCGAACGCGGTCTCCTGCTGCCGGGTGGAGACGGCGACGTCGGGCAGCACGGCCACGCGGGCCCGGCGCACGGCGGCCATGGCGGCCCAGCCCCCGGTCAGCGTGGCCGACGTCGCGGGCGGGATCTCGGCGTCCATGGCGTCGACGAGCCGCACGATCTCGTCGTTGCTGTGCCGGAGGACGGCGGCGAAGACCTCCGCCGGTCTGACGTCGTCGGTGCGGACGGTGAGGGCGAGCACGCCGTCGTCGTTGCGTGCGCCGGTGACCTCGATGCCGCCCGCAGGGAGGGTGCCCTCGTGGGGGATCGCCATCACGGCGGCGTCGAGCCGGTCGCGGCCGTCGCGGTCGCGGATGCCGAGGGTCTGCAGGGTGCGCCGCAGCAGGAGGCCGGTCTTGAGCCCCGCGACGAGCACGTGCTTGCCCGGCACGACGTGGCGCACCTCGTTGATCAGGTGTTCGGCCAGCCGGGCGCGGGCCGCGTAGCCCAGCGGCGCGTCGATCACCCGCAGCAGCACCTCGGCCGTGCCCATCGAGACGTGGTAGCGCGCGGCCGGGATGGGCCCGTCCGCCTCGGCCGCGACGAGGTGGTCGTGGCCCGCGACGGTGAGGCGGGCGCCCGCGAACGGCAGCCCGTCGGCGATCCGGCCGAGGTCGGTGCCCGCGGCCACGAGGGGCGGGAGGAAGTCCGCCGTGACGCCGAGCGCGGCGAGCATCGCGGGCCAGGGTGCGCCGGTGTCCTGGTCGAGCAGCCCGGTGCGGGAGGCGAGCGACAGCTCGGCGACGGCCTGCCCCCCGAGCGTCGTCACGACGAACTCGGGCAGGTTCAGCCACCGCAGGCCGTCCAGGACGAGGCCCTGCTCCCGCAGGTAGGCGAGCTTGGCGACGGACGCCTGCGGTCCGAGCGGCAGCCCCGTGCGCCCGGCGAACTGGGCCCGTACCTCGGCGGGGAAAGCGGCCACCTGCGCTGCACCCCGCGGGTCGAACCACGCGAAAGCGGGGGCCACTGGCGTTCCGCCCTCGTCGACGACCATGCCGGTCTCCCCCATCCCGGCTATCGCGAGCGCGGTGACGCGGGCGTCGGCGCGTCCCGCGAGCTCGCGGGACGCGCCGGCGAGCAGTTGCCCGACGGCGGCGACCAGGCAGTCGGGTGGGAGGTCCGCGGTGCCCCCCGGGCCCGCGCGCCAGGGTGTGGGCACCTCCTCGACGAGCAGCTCGGCGCCGTCCTCGTCGCAGACGAGGAGCTTCATGCTGGTGCTGCCGAGGTCCATCCCCGCCACGAGCCTCGCTGCCAACGCCCCTCCTCCACGATGACTCCGGTGTCATGACACCGGTGTCTTACTGCGCTATCGTCGGCTCATGACATATCCGTGTCAAGGGGGCCGTGTTGCGGGCGACACCGGCGTGGTCGTCGTCGCCGGGGTGGCGGGGAGCGGCAAGTCCACGCTCGGCCGCGAGCTCGCCGCGGCGATGCGCGTGCCGTTGCTCGACCTCGACGCCGTCACGAACCCGCTGCTCGACCGCATGGTCGGCCCGGTGCTGCCGACGCACTGGTTGGCCGCGCCGCACGGCGAGCTGATCCGCAAGGGGCGTTACGCCGCACTGCGCGCGGTCGCGCGTGACGTCGTCGCGTCGGCGGGGTGCGCGGTCCTGGTTGCACCGTTCACCGAGGAGCTCACCGGCGGCGCGGCGTGGGAGGAGCTGGCCGCGGCGGTCGCCCCCGCCGAGATCCGTGTGCTGGACCTGCACGGCGACCCGGCATTGCTCGCCGCCCGCCGTGCGACGCGAGCTGAGCCACGGGACGCCCACCGACCCGGCGAGGCGACCGACGTGGCCGCAAGCGTTGCGGCACCCGCGGTGCCGCACATCGCCCTCGACGCCTCGCTCACGCCCGGGCAGCTGCTCGCCCGCGCGCTGCGCGCCCTCGGCCACCGCACGGTGGTCGACCCGGACAACCCGCTCTTCGGGCAGCGGTTCGAGGCCGTGCTCTTCGACCTTGACGGCGTGCTCGTGGACTCGACGGCATCGGTCACGCGCTCGTGGAGCCGGTGGGCCGTCGAGTACGGCGTATCGGCGCAGGCGTTGCAGGAGAACCACGGCCAGCCCGCGCAGGCGCTCGTCCAGCGGCTGCTCGGAGCGGATCAGGTCGCGGCGGGTCTCGCGCGGATCGAGGACATCGAGGTCGACGACGCGGCCTCGGTCGCGGCGATCCCCGGAGCGCACGAGGCGTTCGCGAGCCTGCCCGAACACCGGCGGGCCGTCGTCACTTCGGGCACCCCGCCGATCGCGACGGCACGCCTGCGGACGGCGGGTTTCCCGTTGCCCGCCACCCTGGTGACGGCCGACGACGTGCCGCGCGGCAAACCCGACCCCGCCCCCTACCTCCTCGCGGCGGAGCGGCTGGGGCTGCCGCCGGAGCGGTGCCTTGCGGTCGAGGACGCCCCGGCGGGCATCGCGTCGGCCCAGGCGGCGGGCTGCCAGGTCCTCGCGGTGGCGGGCACCGCGCCCGCCGAAGAGCTCGCCGCCGCCGCCTTGACGGTGGACGGGCTCGACCGCCTGACCGTGCACGTCGACGACGACGGCGTGCGGCTCAAGCCCGCGTAGCCCGACCCCGGGAGCCCCCGACGGGAGGCGAGCGCCCGATAAGCCGGCACCCGGCACCCCCGCCGTCCGGGACCTCGCACCCGCGCTCGCACCCGCACCCGGCACCCGCGCTCGCACCCGCACCCGGCACCCCGCCGCCCCACACCCCGGGCTCCGCACCCGCCACCCGGCATCGCCGCCGCGGCCCCGCTACCGACCCTCGCCCCGCGGTGCCGTGCGGTCGAGGTAGCCGGTGAGCGCCTCGAGGGGGCCGTCCCAGTCGCGGGCGAGCGCGGCCAGGAACTGCTGTGCTGCCTGCATCGGGGCGGACCGCAGCCGGAACCGCACCCGCCGCCGCTCGCCCGGCTCGGCGGTCACGAGGCCGACGTCGGCGAGCAACGCGAGGTGCTTGGCGATCGCCTGCCGCGTGATCGGCAGGCGGTCGGCGAGGTCGGTGGCGGTGGCTGGTCCCCCGGCGGCCAGCGCGGCCAGGATGCTGCGTCGGGTCGGGTCGGCCAGCGCGATGAAGACCTGTTCTGCGACCGACTCGAGATCGGGCCCGGTCTCAGGCGGCATCGAGGTAGGCGACGAGCTCGCCCAGCTCGCGGCCCCAACCCTCGGTGTGGGAGTCGAAACCCTTGCGGTACTCGTCGTCCGGGAGCTGCGCGAAGCCCGTCTCGACCACCCGCAGGCGCGTTCCAGCGGCGGTGGGCTCGAGCGTGAACTCGACGTACGTGCGGCGGGGGTCGTCCTCGGGCATGCTGTCGACGCGCCACGTGAAGCCGAAGACCGACGGTTCCTCCACGCGTTCCACGCGCAGCTCGGCGACGTGCCCGCCCTCCCAGGCGAGCCGGGCCGCCCCACCGGGACGCAGGTCGATCTCCGCTTCTTGCCCGAACCAGGCGGCCAGGCCCTCGGCCGTCGTGATGGCCGCCCACACCGCGCTCGGCGGGTGCGCGACTTCGAGGGTGCGTTCGATACGGTCGGGAAATCCCACGGCTCGCCTCCGTTGCAACTCAATTGTTGCGTCACTATAGCAATTTATGAGTTGCGCCAACGAGTTGGCGGTCGAGGCCACACCGTCCCCTGACAACCACATTCGCCATGATGAGGGTATGCGTTCCTCGATCGGGCGACGGGCGGCGGTACTCGCTGCGGTGGTCACCGTCAGCGTCACGACCGCCTGCGGGGCGCAGGCCCCGCACTCGAACCCGCCGAGCAGCGCAGCTCCGAGCGCCGCCGCGGCCGCCCCCGGACAGCTGCAACCGGCCACGCTGACCGTGCCCGATGCCCTGAAGGGGGAGTTCGACCCACACCAGGTGCTCATCCCGCCGGGCTGGTCGATGTCGGTGTGGGCCGCCGTGCCGGACGCCCGGCTGGCGGCGTGGACGCCCGACGGCGCGCTGCTCGTTTCGCGGCCGGGTGAAGGCGAGGTCGTACGGCTCGCGCGCGGCGGCGACGGCACGGCCGCCTCGACCGTCCTGCTCAGCGGGCTCACCCAGCCCCACGGCCTCGCGTTCGACGGCACCACGCTCTACGTCGCGGAGAGCAACCGGATCCAGGCTTACACGTACGCGGAGGGCGCGGCGACCGGCCCGCGCCTGGTCGTCGACGGCCTTCCCGACTCCAAGTCCAATCTGCTGGGCGGCCAGTACGCGCACGCACTCAAGAGCGTCGCCGTCGGTCCGGATCACGCGCTGTACTTCTCGATCGGATCCAGCGACAACATCTCGGCCGAGGACCGCGACGCCACGCCGGAACGCGCGTCGATCATGCGGATCCCGCCCGGCGGGGGTCCGCCCGAGGTCTTCGCCCGCGGCGTGCGCAACGGCACCGGGCTCGCCGTCGCGCCCGACGGCGCGGTCTGGACCGCGGTGAACAACCGCGACAACATCGAGTACCCGTTCGACGCGCCGTTCGGGGACGCGCGGGAGTCGTCGCAGGGCGAAGTGATCGTCGACTACGTGAACGACCACCCGGCCGAGGAGCTCGCCAAGCTCACGCCCGGCCGCGACCTGGGCTGGCCGTACTGCAACCCCGACCCGGACGTCCGGCCGGGATTGGCGGGCACGGCGTTCGAGTACACCAACCCGCCGTTCGTCAACGACATCGAGACCAACCCCGGCGGTGTGAAGCTGAACTGCGCGGGCCTGCCGCGCATCGAGCAGAGCCTCGGCGCGCACTCCGCGCCGCTCGGGATGAGTTTCACGGCCGGGCTGCCCGCGCCCTACGACCAGGGCGCGCTGGTCGGCGTCCACGGGTCGTGGAACCGCAAGCCGCCGCGGGCGCCCGAGGTGTCCTACTTCCCCCTGGCGAACGGAACGCTGGGCCCGCAGCGCACGCTCGTCGGCGGGTTCCAGGACGAGAGCGGCGACCGGTGGGGGCGGCCGGTGGCGGCGGTCGTCGGCCCCGACGGGGCCGTCTACATCACCGACGACGAAGCGGACGCGGTCTACCGGTTGGCCCCGCCGGGCCGCTGATCCGGCGCCCGGCGATGTCCTCATCAGCGACGTCCCACCCGAGGTGTTCCGTTTCACCGTCGACGCGGGCGGTGGCGTTCGGCGGTGGCGCCGTGGCGACGCTGTTGTTCATCGCAGACTCACCGCCGCGCAGGCGAGGACGGTGCGGGCACGTTCGGCCGGGTCGGGTCCGTATTCGGTCGACACGAGCGTCTTTGGTTCAACAGGTGCGGCGCACCAGATCGATCCTCGCCGTGCGCCCGGCGTCCGTGGTGTCGGCGGGCGCGTCGAAGCCGAACCGCATCCCGCGCGGGGTCCCCTCCGGGGCCGTGGCGAGCACGTCGAAGCCGTAGCGGTCGACGCCGACCATACGGGCCGCCGTGAGCTCCGTCCGCCCGCCGAGGACCCGGCAGATGGCGAGGAGGGCGTCGGCGTGGTCGTCGTTCATGTGCTCGACGATCTCCGCCGAGTGCGACCGGAGCGGGTCGGGCGCCGCGTCGCGGTAGTCGGCGGCCGCGACCCAGCTCATATGGCCGAACCCGCCGACGTAGCGCACGGCCGAGGGTTCGAGCCGGTAGAGGCGGAAGTCGGCGAAGTCCGCGTAGAACGCGTCGACGTGCACACGCCGGTACCGGTCGCGGGCGATGGCGCGCTCGGCGGCGGGCACCTCCCGAAGGTCGCCGACCAGGGTGGCCCGGGCCGCGGCGAGCGGGTCGCCGCTCGCCCCCGCCGCGACGAGCACCGACGCCCGTGGATCGGCGGCGAGGTTCACGGTGTGCACGGCCAGGTCGGAAAGGCACAGCACGACGCGGCCCGCGTCATCGGCCGCGCACGCCACGAGGGAGCCGAACGGGTAGCCCTCGACCCGGTCGGCGGCCACGGTCGCCAGCGTGGCGTGCGTGGCCAGGGCCGCCAGCGTGCGCGAACGCTCGGCGTCGCTGGGCTCGGTGACCCGATCCGGCGGCGCGGCCTGCAACCGGTGGGCAGCGTCGGGCACCTCCCGGTCGGCCATACCGTCCGACCGTAGCGGCCCGATCGTCAGGCAGGCCGCACCTACCCCGCGTAGACGGCGAACGCCACGCCCTGCGGGTCGCGCACGAGCGCGTAGCCCGCGCTCCCCCGCCAGAGGACCGGCTCCCCGGTCGCGCCGCCGAGCGCGACGATGCGACGCCGGGCCTCGGCGAGGTCCTCGACCCGCACGAACGGCAGCCAGCCGGTGGGCGTCGAGGCCGACCTTCACCGCGCTGGCTCCGCCGATCACGACCCCCCGGTGCGTGATCGACCTCCCCATCGGGTTGTCCGTGAACTCCCAGCCGAAGACGGCGCCGTAGAAGCGCACCGCCTCCGCCAGGTCGGGAACCCGCAACTCATGCCACACGAAGGGACCGGTCTCCGGCATGGCTGGAACGGTAGGGAGCGGGAAGTAGCCGGGTGAAGGGCCAATCCCGGGTGATCCGCATGGGTCCAGTGACGGAGAATCGGACCGGTGCTCGCCACCGCCGGGGTCCTGTTGCTCGCCGGGGTGGTGGCGGGCGTGGTCGGGTCGGCGGGCGGCATCACCTCGCTCGTGTCCTACCCCGCGCTGCTCGCCGTGGGGGTGCCCACCCTGCCCGCGAACGTGACGAACCTGGTCGCAGGCGCCGCGTGCTGGCCCGGCTCGGCGCTGACGTCGCGACGGGAAATGGCGGGCAGCGGTGCGCGCCTGCGGCCCAGCCTGCCGGTCGCGGCGTTCGGCGCGGCGGTCGGCGCTGTGCTGCTGCTGGTGACGCCGCCGGGGGCGTTCGCGGTGATCGTGCCCTACCTCGTGGCGACCGGGGCTGTGGCGCTGTTGGCGCAACCCGCGCTCACAAAGGTGGTGCGCGGGCGACGGGGACACGCGCTCGTCCCGATCGGGCTGATCGCCGTGTACGGGGGCTACTTCGGGGCGGGCTCGGGGATCCTGACGCTGGCGGTGCTGCTCGTCCTCGTCGACCCCGACCTGCCCCGGGCCAACGCGCTCAAGAACATGCTCGTCGGCGCGTCGACGTTGGCGGCGGGGGTGGTGCTCGCGATCACCGGACCGGTCGCGTGGCCGCTCGTGGCCCCGCTCGCGGTGGGGTTGTTCGCGGGGAGCCTCGTCGGCCCGGTCGTG
>DATAOO010000199.1:0-14014 GCA_036265695.1 Pseudonocardia sp.
GCCCCGCTCTGGGACGCCACCCGCACCCCGCCCGCTCTCTTGACGCCGGGGGCGCAGGTCCGCTTCGTCGCGCAGGAACGCACTGCGGAAGCCGGGGAGCGACGGGCGACGCCGGCCTCGTCCGAGATCGCCGACGCGCCCGCTGCGGCGCCGACCGAAGCACAGGCAGCACCGCCCGGTGCCGACGGCGGCACCGCGGCGGCGGCGCGGTCCGGTGGTGATGCGTCCGCCGCTCCCGTCGAGCCGCAGGCGGGCCAGCCAAGCGGCGGTGATGCGTCTGCGGAGGTCGCGGCTTCGGTGGGGGCGGGCGCGTCCGGCCGCACTGCCGGTGCCCAGGCGCCTGCCGCGATGGCCGAGCGGGCGGCTGCCGCGGTGGGGTTGGCCGTCACCCCGCGGCGCGCGCTGGAGGTCGTCGAGGTCGGGCCGCTCGCCCTCGTGCAGGACCTCGGCCGCCCGGGCCACGCCGCGGTGGGCGTGCCCCGCTCCGGTGCCGCCGACCGCGCGGCGCTCTGCCTCGCCAACCGCCTCGTCGCCAACGACGACGAGGGCGCCGCCGCCGTCGAGGTGCTCCTCGGCGGCCTCGCCGTCCGCGCCCACGGCCTGCGCACCGTGGCACTGGCGGGCGCCCCCGCACCGGCGACCGTCGACGGCACCCCCGTGGCCCACCACAGCGTCGTCACCCTGCGCCCCGGCCAGACCCTCACCCTCGGCCCACCGCCGACCGGCCTGCGCACCTACCTCGCCGTCCGCGGCGGCCTGCAGGTCGACGACGTCCTCGGCTCGGCCGCAGGCGACACCCTCTCCGGCCTCGGCCCGGCCCCGCTCCGACCCGGCGATGTGCTCGCCGTCGGCCCCGAACCCGGGCACCCCTGGCTGCTCGACCTCGCCCCCGTCGCCCCGCCTACCGGCGCCACCGTCGTGCTCCGCGCGATCCCCGGCCCGCGTGCCGACTGGGTCGCCGACCCCGCCGCGCTCACCCGTACCACCTGGACCGCCTCCAGCCGCAGCGACCGCGTCGGCATGCGCCTCGAAGGCGAGCCGCTGCGCCGCACCGACAAGCGCGAGCTGCCCAGCGAGGGCATGGTCCGCGGCGCCATCCAGGTGCCGCCGGGCGGCGAGCCGGTGGTGTTCCTCGCCGACCACCCCGTGACCGGCGGCTACCCGGTGGTGGCCGTCGTCGTCGACGCCGACGTCGACCGGGCCGCCCAGATCCGCCCCGGCCAGTCCGTCCGCTTCAGAACCGTGGAGACCCCGTGATCCCGAAAGACGCCCGCGCCCGCTTCCGCGACGGCCTCGTCACCCCCACCGCGGGCTGGTGCGACGGCTACACGCAGGCCAACCTGATCTCCGTCCCGCGCGACCTGGCCTGGGACTTCCTGCTCTTCGCCCAACGCAACCCCAAGCCCTGCCCGGTGCTCGACGTGATCGACGCGGGCGAGGTCGCCGGGCCGCTCGCCGAGGGCGACATCCGCACCGACGTGCCCCGCTACCGCGTCTGGGTGGACGGCGAGCTGGCCGCAGAGCCGACCGACGTGCGCGACGTCTGGCGCCCCGACCTCGTCAGCTTCCTCATCGGCTGCAGTTTCACCTTCGAAGGCGCGCTCGGCCAGGCCGGGGTGCCGGTGCGGCACGTCGAGCAGGGCGTCAACGTGCCGATGTACCGGACGTCCTGGCGCTGCCGGGAGGCGGGCGCCGTGACCGGCCCGCTGGTGGTGTCGATGCGGCCGGTGCCCGCCGGGCTGGTCGAGACCGCCGCCGCGGTCACCGCGCGCTTCCCGGCCGTGCACGGCGGGCCCGTGCACGTCGGCGACCCCGCCGAGCTGGGCATCACCGACCTCGACGCCCCCCACCACGGCGACCCCGTGCGCTTCGAGCCCGGCGACGTGCCGGTGTTCTGGGCGTGCGGGGTGACGCCGCAGGAGGCCGTGATGGAGTCGCGGCCGCCGTTCGCGATCACGCACGCGCCCGGGCACATGCTGATCACCGACGTGCGCGACGAGACCTACCGGGTCTGAGGCACCGCGATCCGGGTGGGGTCGGACCGGCCCCGCAGCAGCTCCTCCTCGCCGACCGCCCAGTGCGCCGCCTCGGCCGGGGCCGCCAACCCGACCGAACGCCCGGAGGCGCAGAGCCGCCCGGGCAGCCGTTTGGAGAACTCGGTGAGCCGCGCGGCCTCGTTCACCGGGTCGCCGATCACCGTGTACTCGAAGCGCCGCATCGAGCCGACGTTGCCCGCCACCGCGTCGCCCGCCGAGACCCCGATCCCCACGGGGACCTCCGGCACCTCCTCCGGGAGCCGTCGGGCCAGCACCCGGCCCGCCGCGAGCGCCCCGCCTGCCGGGTCGGGGTGCTCGGCGGGCGCGCCGAACACCGCCAGCGCCGCGTCCCCTTCGAACTTGTTGATCCACCCGCCGTGCGCCTCGACGACGTCCACGACAACCGTGAAGAACCGGTTGAGCAACGCCACCACCTCGGTGGGCGGGCACCGGGCCGCGAGCGCGGTGGAGCCGACGAGGTCCACGAACAGCACCGCCACGCGCCGCAGCTCGCCACCCAGCCGCACCTCCTCTGCGGCGACGGCCACGCGGGCGACGTCGCGACCCACCTGGCGGCCGAAGAGGTCGCGCAGGCGTTCCCGCTCGCGCAGCCCGACGACCATCCGGTTGAACCCGGCCTGCAGCCGTCCCAGCTCGGCGCCGTCGTAGACGGGGACGTGCGCGCCGAGGTCGCCCTCCTCGACCCGGCGCATCCCTTGGCGCACGGCCACGACGGGGTCGGCCACCGCCCGCGCCGCTCCGACGGTGACGAGGAAGCCGGAGACCAGCGCGGTGCCGCCGACCGTGACCATGATGAGGCCGAGCTGCACACCGCTGATGTCCCGGTAGATGAGCTGGTCGACGCCCGCCAGCATCAGGCCGACGATCGGCACACCCGTGCCGAGCGCCCAGAACACGATCGAGCGGGTGAGGATCCCCGGCAGCTTCCGGCGGGCGGACGGGGTGTCGCGCAGCGCACGGGCGGTGGTCTCGCGCAGGATCCGTTCGGTGAGCAGGTACACCAGGGCGCAGTTCGCGATGCCGCCGAGCAGGATCGTCTCGCCGACCTGGGTGCCGAGCCGCGGCCCGTACTGCAGGTTGAGCGCCGCGAACAACACCGCGGCCACGGCCCAGAGTGTGGCCTGCGCGGTGACCACCCGGATCGGCCCGTACAGCACGACCTCGCGCTCGCGCCGCACCTGCGCAGCGTCGTCACCCGGCTTGCGGCGGAACCGTCGCGATCCCCACAGCACACCGATCGGCACCGCGACGGCGATGTAGCCGACGGCGAGGGCCATGTTCGCCGCCTGTGCGCCTGCCGGGTCTGCCGTCGGTCCGGTGGGGAGCACCCAGGCTGCGAGGACGAGCACGACGACGGCGCCCACCACGTTGGCGATCACGATGACGACGGTGAGCTGGAGCCCCACCCGCGTGCCGAGCACCGATTGCCCGCGGCCCATGAGGCACCCTAGCCCGGCGCGATGTCGCCGATGCGGTCGTTGAGGAACTCGAGCAGCCCGAACAGGTGCTCGGTGAGCTCGACGCCGAGCGCGGTGAGGCTGTAGCTGACCTGCGGCGGGGTGGTGGGGGCCACCGCGCGCGCCACGAACCCGTCGCCCTCCAGCGTGCGCAGGGTCTGGGCGAGCATCTTCTCGCTCACCCCGCCGATGCGCCGCCGCAGCGCGCTGAACCGCAGCTCGGCCGGCCGCAACGCCACGAGGACGAGCACGGCCCACTTGCTCGTGACGTGGTCGAGCACCGCCCGGCTCGGGCAGTTGCTGTCGAACACGTCACCCCGCATGGCGACGACCTGCGTGCTCACCTCCACCACCGGCCCTTACCAGAAGGTACGTACTTACCAATCGTTAGCGCCGAGGTTAGCGTGGAACGCATGATCACCGTAACCGGAGTGACCGGGAAGCTCGGCCGCATCGTCCTTGACGACCTCCGTTCCCGCGTGCCCGCCGACCAGATCGTCGCCGTCGCCCGCACGCCCGAGAAGGTCGACGCCGGGGTCGAGGTCCGCCGCGGCGACTACGACGACCCCGCCTCGCTGCGCACCGCGTTCGCCGGGGCGGACGTGCTGCTGCTCGTCTCCTCGCCGGACGTCACGCCGGGCGTGCGGCCGCGCCAGCACGGCAACGCGATCACGGCGGCCGCCGAGGCGGGCGTCGGTCGCATCGTCTACACCAGCGCCGTCCACGCCAAGGACGGGCCGCCGTTCCTCCGCGACCACGGCGCCACCGAGGACCTCCTCGCCGCCGCGGGCGTGCCGTTCACGGTGCTGCGCAACACCTTCTACGAGGAGGCGCTGGTCAACCCGGGCCTGCGCGAGGCCGTCGCCGCCGGGGAGCTGCTCGGCGCGGACAAGGGGGTGCCGGTCAACTTCGCCACGCTGCGCGACCTCGCGCTCGCCGCCTCGGCCGTGCTGACGTCCGACGGTCACGCGGGCGCGGTGCACGAGCTGAGCGGTCCGCTGTGGACGGTGGCGGAGCTGGCCGCGACCGTGGCCGACGTGGCGGGCTCGCCGGTGGCCTACCGGGCGGTCGACTCGGCCGAGCTGGGCCCGGCGGCGTTCGTCCACGACCTCATCGCCGACGGCCTCTTCTCCGAGCCGTCGCAGGACCTGGCCAAGCTGCTGGGGCGCGAGCCGACCTCGTTGCGCGAGGCCGTGACGGCCGCGCTGCGCTGACGTCCGCCGCCGGGCCCTGCTGACGTAGCGCGTTGCGCTCCGTTGAGGCGAGGCTCGTCGGGCTCCGCCGGGGCCCTTCGCTCTCCACGGACCGGCCGAGCGCCGCGCGCGCCGCAGTCCCGCGGGCGGACCGGCCGAGCGCCGCGCGGGCCGCGGTCCCGCGCGCGGATCGCTTCGACGCGGCGAATCGGCCAACTCGGGGCGGTGAATCGTGCGACTCACCGCGGGTGGGTGGGGCTCAGCGGTCGGCGGCGAGGTCGGCGTGCTTCTCCCGCAGCTCCCGCTTGAGGATCTTCCCGCTCGGGTTCTTCGGCAGCGCCTCGGCGAGCACCACGTACTTGGGCCGCTTGTAGCCCGCCAGCTTCGCCTTGGCGTGCGCGTGGATGTCGTCCTCGGTGAGGCCGGTGCCCGACTTCGGCACGACGACCGCCGTGACCGCCTCGATCCACGTGGGGTGGCTGATGCCGAACACCGCGACCTCGGCGACCCCGTCGAGCTCGTAGATCGCCTCCTCGACCTCGCGTGAGGCCACGTTCTCGCCGCCGGTCTTGATCATGTCCTTCTTGCGGTCGACGACCGACAGGTAGCCGTCCTCGGACATGACGCCGAGGTCGCCGGAGTGGAACCAGCCGCCCGCGAACGCCTCGGCGGTCTTCTCCTCGTTCTCGTAGTAGCCCAGCGTGGCGTGCGGGGAGCGGTGGACGATCTCGCCGACCTCGCCCGCGGGCACCGGCCGCCCGTCGTCGTCGACCAGCATCGTCTCGACGTTGATCGACGCCCGCCCCGCGGAACCGGCGTGGCTCACCTGCTCGTGCGGTCGCAGGATCGTGGCCAGCGGGGCCATCTCGGTCTGGCCGTAGAAGTTCCAGAACTGCACGTCGGGCAGGCGGCGTCCGAGCTCCTTGAGCACCTCGACCGGCATCGGCGACGCCCCGTAGTACCCCTTGCGCAGTGACGAGAGGTCGCGGGTGTCGAAGTCGGCGTGCCGCAGGAGCGAGATCCACACGGTGGGCGGGCAGAACAGCTTCGTCACGCCCTCCCGCTCGATCGTGGCGAGCAACGCGGCGGGATCGGGCCCGGGCAGGATGATGCTGGTAGCGCCGAGGTAGACGTCCACCGAGAAGAAGCAGTCGAGCTGCGCGCAGTGGTACATCGGCAGCGAGTGCGCCTCGACGTCGTCGGCCGCCATCTCGCCGTCGATCACGCACGACACGTACTGGCTGATCAGCGACCGCGACGGCAGCAGCACACCCTTGGGCCGCGACTCCGTGCCGCTCGTGTACATCAGGCGCAGCGGGTCGTCGTCGGCCACCGCGACCTCGGGGTCGTCGGCGGGGCCTGCGCTCCACCAGTCGTGGACGTCCTCCCAGCCCTCCTGGTCGCCGCCGATCCGCCCGCGCACGGTGACGGCGTCGTCCATGGCCTTCTCGGCCGTGGCCACCAGCGCGTCGTCGGCGACCATCGCCGTGGCTCCCGAGTGGCCGAGGATGTAGCGGATCTCGTCGGCGTTCAGCATGAAGTTGATCGGCACGAGCACCACGCCCAGCTTCGCGGTGGCGAACACCAGCACCGCGAACGACCAGGAGTTGCGCCCGAGCAGGGCGAGCCGGTCGCCCTTCGCGAGCCCGCGGGCGGCGAGCGCGCCCGCGGCCCGGTTCACCGCCGTGTCGAACTCGGCGAACGTGTAGCGCTCCTCGCCGTAGACCACGGCGAGCTTGTCGGGCACGCGCTGGGCGGTGCGGCGCAGGAGATCGCCGATGGAGTGCTGGCGGGCCCGCGCGACGGCGGCGGCGGTGTCGGCGCTGAACGGCATGCGCTCACGGTAGATGTCGCCTCATCCAGCCGACGAGCGGTCGGCGGCGGAGATCTGCGCCGAGATTGCGCCGAGCGGGGTTGCGCGGACCGGAAACCCCGCAGACGGCAATCTCGGGCCGCCTCGACCGGTCGTACCGGCGTCGCGCCTGCTTCGTCCGAGTGTCGGCTGGGCTGCCGGTCCCCGCTGGCCGATCAAGGCAGGTGGCGCTGCAGCCACTCCACGGCGAGTCCGTCGACCGTGGCAGCCTGCGGCAGCGGCCGCTCGTCCTGGTCGGCGAGCTCGTGCGGCATGTCGGGCACGGTCACGAGGTCGGCGTGCCGCAGCGCCTTGGCGAGGTCGGCGGCCGCGTCGCGGATGGCCGGGTCGTCCCGTTCGCCGACGATGATCCGGACGGGCACCGTGGTCTCGTCAGCGCGGGCGACGAAGTCCAGCTCGTCGGCGATCTCCGTGGCCGCCGGGTGCCAGGGGTAGGCGACGCCGAAGCGGCGCTCGTTCGCGGCCACGATCGAGCGCAGCGTGGCAACCGGGCTGATGAGGACCTCGGCGACGACGTCGTCGCGGTCGATCGCCACCAGCTGCGCCACCGCGGCACCCAGCGACCCGCCGAGCACCGCGAGCGGGCCGGAGAGCCCGAACCGGTCGGCCAGCTCGGCGTAGGCGGCCGGGAACTCGGCGCGGGCCTGTGCGGCGATCGGGCCGAACATGTTGACGACCGCGTCCTCGTAGCCCAGCCGCATGTACTCGTCGGGGTCGATGCTCCGCGACGAGTGCATCGGCAGGCCGAGGTAGATCCGCCACGCGTCGAGGCCCGCGAGGGGCAGCGCCGCGGCCATGGCGGTCTCGGAGCTCGGCGGGTCGGCGAGGTGCCACGCCACGACGACGGGTGCCTCCGGCCGCTCGTGCTCCGGCGGGATGACGATGGCAGGAACTCCGTTAGTCAATTGCACGCTGTCCAATATACTGGACGGTGTACAGTTGCGCAATGCCGCGTGGCCCCGGACAACGGGCGGGCCTGACCCGCGCCGCCGTGCTCGACACCGCCCACGCCCTCCTGGCCGAGGAGGGCCTCGACGCGCTGACGATGCGCGCGCTCGCCCGACGCCTCGGGGTCGCCCCGAACGCGCTCTACAGCCACGTGCCGGGCAAGACGGAGCTGGTCGACGCGCTGCTCGACGACCGGCTCTCGCTCGTCGAGGCGCCCGACCCGCATGCGGCGGACCCGGTCGGGGCGCTGGCCGCGTTGATGACGTCGTCGTACGAGGTGCTGCTCGCGCGGGCCGACCTGCTCCCGCTCTACCTGGCCCGGCAGGGCTCCCGCGGGCCCAACGCCATGCGCCTGGGCGTCGCTACGGACGCCCTGCTCGCCCGGCTCGACCTCCCCGCTGAGGCGATCCCGTCCGCGCGGCGGGCGCTGATCGTGCACGCCATCGGCTGCGCGGCGTTCGCGGGCGGCGACGGCCCGGTGCCCGCGGAGATGGCCCGTGCCGACTTCACCCGCTCCCTGCGCTGGCTCCTGGACGGCATCGCGGCCCACCCCGGCGAGTCCTCACTTCCGTGACGGCGAGTCGCCGTCGTGAGAACGGGGACTCGCGGCTAGACCGTGAGGACGCGGGCACCGTCGGGGACGACGGCGATCGTGTGCTCCACGTGGGCCGCGCGGGTGCCGTCGGCGGTGCGGATGGTCCAGCCGTCGCGGTCGTGGCGGTAGCCGTCGGTGCCGCCCGCGATGAGCATGGGCTCGATCGCGATCACCAGGCCCGGCTGCAGCTTGAGGCCACGGCGCGGCTTGCCCTCGTTGGCCACGTGCGGCTCCTCGTGCATCGACCGCCCGACGCCGTGGCCGCCGTGGTCGGCCAGCATCCCGAACCCGGCGCCGCGGGCGACCGTGCCGATGGCGTGCGCGACGTCGCCCAGCCGCGCCCCCGGCGCCATGGCGCCGATCCCCGCGGCGAGCGCGCGCTCGGTGGCGTCGATCAGCGCGAGGTCGCGCGGGTCGGGACGGTCGCCCACCACCACGCTGAACGCCGCGTCGGCGCACCACCCGTCGAGGTGCACGGCGAAGTCCACCGACAGCAGGTCGCCCGGCTTCAGGGCCTTCTTGTCCGGCACGCCGTGCACGACCGCGTCGTTGACGCTGATGCAGGTGACCGCCGGGTACGGCCCGGGCGCCCAGCGCGGGTGGTAGCCGCGGAAGCTCGACACCGCGCCCGCGTCGGCGATCATGTCGGACGCGATGTCGTCGAGCTGCCGCGGCGTGACGCCGGGCGCGGCCTTCGCCCGCAGCGTCGCCAGCACGTCGGCCACCACCCGGCCCGCCGCGGCGATCGCGTCGATCTCACCCGGCGTCTTCAGCTCGATCACGGCGTCCACCGTAGCTCGCTCACAGTCGGAGGGTGACTTTCCCGAGCGCGTGGCCGCTCTCCACCGCGCGCATCGCGGCCGGTGCCTCCTCGAACGGGTGCACCTCGCTGACGTGCGGGTCGAGCTCGCCCCTCGCCACCAGATCCACGAGCGCGGTGAGGACGGCGGTGCTGCGGTCGCGCGGCACCTCGTCGCCGCCCAGCTCCCGGACCAGCGGCTTGTCCGCCACCGAGCGCAGCCGTTTCGGGTCGACCAACCCGGCGACGGCCCGCAGCGCGTCGCCGCCGACCAGGTCGAACACCCCGTCGACGCCGTGCGGCGCGGCCGCCCGCACCCGCTCGAGCACGCCCTCGCCGTAGGCCACCGGCTGCGCGCCCAGGCGCGCGAGGAGCGCGTGCTTGGCCGGGCTCGCCGTGCCGATCACCCGCAGCCCCCGCGCGCGGGCCAGCTGCACCACCGGCAGGCCGACCCCGCCGCCCGCCCCGTTGACGAGCAGGGTGGCGCCCGGAGCCAGGTCGAGCGCGGTGAGCGCGTCGTACGCCGTGCCCGCGGCCACCGGCAGCACCGCGGCGTCCGACGGCGACACGGCGGACGGCCGGTGCGCCGCGAACCCCGCCGTGACCCGGGCGAGCGGCGCGAACCCGCCCTGCATGTCGGGGCAGCCGCCGAACACCTCGTCGCCGACGGCGAAGCCGGACACGCCGGGCCCGAGCGCCGCGACCGTGCCCGCCACCTCCCGGCCCAGCACGGCGGGCGCCACCGGCCCGTAGGAGCCTTCGCGCAGGCGCCAGTCGCCGGGGTTCACCCCGGCCGCCCGCACCCGCACCAGCAGCTCGCCCTCGCCCGGCGTCGGCTCGGGCACGTCGAGCCAGGCTTCGCACGAAGGCCCGCCCAGCGCGGTGAACCCGTAGGCGCGCATCACGCCACCACCGCCGGAGCGCATGCCTCGGCCGTCAACGACGCCGCAGGCCCGCCGCCCTCAGACCGGCGCGCCGCGCATGCCCTCACGATGCCGCCTCTACGGGAAAAGATCACGTCAGCGCTCACACCGCCGCCTTCAGCCCGGCCAGCCGCGACACGGCCTCGGTGAGCACCTCGTCGCGCTTGCAGAACGCGAACCGCACCAGCGTGCGGCCGAGGTCGGGGTCGACGCAGAACACCGACACGGGCACGGCGGCCACGCCGATCAGCTCGGGCAGCTTCCAGCAGAAGTCGGCGCCGTCGGTGACGCCGAGCGGCGCCGCGTCGGTGACGATGAAGTACGTGCCCGCCGTGGGGAACACCGTGAACCCGGCGGCCCGCAGCCCGGTGGCCAGCAGGTCGCGCTTGCGCTGGAGGTCGGCGGCCAGGTCGGCGTAGAACACGTCCGGCAGGCCCAGCGCGGTGGCGATCGCGGGCTGGAACGGCGCGCCCGACACGTACGTCAAGAACTGCTTGGCCGCCTTCGCCGACGCCACCAGCTCGCGCGGCCCGTGCATCCACCCGACCTTCCAGCCGGTGACGGAGAACGTCTTGCCCGCCGAGGAGATCGTCAGCGTGCGGTCGGCCATGCCCGGCAGCCCCGCCATCGGGACGTGCGGGCGACCGTCGTAGAGCATGTGCTCGTACACCTCGTCGGTGACGACCACCGCCCCGAACTCGGCGGCCAGCGCGCCGATCTCGGTGAGCTGCTGGGCGGTGAAGACCGCGCCCGTCGGGTTGTGCGGGGTGTTGACCAGCACGAGCCGGGTGCGCGAGGAAAAGGCCGCGCGCAGCTCGGAGGGGTCGAAGCCGAACGTCGGCGGCCGCAGCGGGACCGGCCGCAGCACCGCGCCCGCGAGCGCGATGGTGGCGGCGTAGGAGTCGTAGAACGGCTCGAAGGCGACCACCTCGTCGCCCGGCTCGCACAGCCCGAGCACCGCGGACGCGATGGCCTCGGTGGCGCCCGTGGTGATCAGGACGTCGTCGGGCTCGACGGGCAGGCCGTAGAACCGGCGCTGGTGCTCGGCCACGGCGGTGCGCAGCGCGGGCACGCCGAGGCCCGGTGGGTACTGGTTCACGCCGCCGGTGATGTTGGCGGCTGCGTCGGCGAGGAGCGACGGCGGCCCGTCGGTGTCGGGGAAGCCCTGCCCGAGGTTGATCGCACCGGTGCGCAGCGCCAGTGCCGACATCTCCGCGAAGATCGTCGACGTGTACGGGCGCATCCGTTCGACCACCATGGTCGATAAGTTAACCCGACGAGAACCGGAAGCCGAGCGGGCGGAAGTAGGCGGCCACGAGCGCGGCCACGGCGATGCCGATGCCCAGCATCGCGACGGCCACGGACACGATGGCCGATCCCAGCACCATCACGAGCAGACCGAGGGCCAGCAGCATCGAAGGCCCCGTCACGCGGCGCTTGCCCAGCCGGGCGAACTGCCGCACGAACCGGGGATCCGTCCGGCGCAGCTCACGCTCCATGCTCTCCAGGACTCGGCGTTCGCGGTCACTCATCACGGACCACCTCCATCCCTCAGGAGCGTATTGCCCGTCCAGGCGGACGCTCATCCGGGGTCGTTATGAAGTTGTGACTCCAGCGTGCTCCGCAATCAGCTCGCTGGCCTGCGCGGCACTCTCGATCGTGGCCAGGTGGGCGCCGGGCAGCACCTCCAGCCGCGCGCCCGGGATGCCCGCCGCCAGCGTGCGCGCGTGCGGGTCGACGGGCGTGGAGAGGTCCTCCGCCCCACCGATCACCAGCGTGGGCACGGCGACCGCGGGGAGCCGCGCGCGGTGGTCCCACGCGGCGATGGCCCGGCAGCAGCCGAGGTAGCCCGTGTCCGACGTGCCCGCGATCTGGTCGCGCAGCGCGGTGACGACCTCCGGGTGCGCCGCGCCCCACCCCGGGGTGAACCAGCGGCTGACCACGGTGTCGGCGATCCCGGCCGTGCCGTCCGCCTCGACGGCGGCGATCCGCTGGTCCCACGGCGCCTTGTCGGCGAAGTGCGCGGTGGTGCAGCAGAGCGTGAGGCTGGTGAGCCGGTGCGGGTGCTCCGAGCCGAGGTACATGCCGATCATCCCGCCCAGCGACAGCCCGCAGAACGCCACCTGCCGCAGCTCCAGATCGTCGAGCAGCTCCACGACGTCGGCGGCGAGGTCGGCCATCGCGTACGGGCCGGGCGGCGTCGGCGAACCGCCGTGGCCGCGGTGGTCGACGCGGATCACGCGGAACGGGCCCGCCAGCGTGAGCTGCGGCTCCCACATCGCCAGCGTGGAGCCCAGCGAGCCCACGAGCACGAGCGCCGGGGCGTCGCGGGGGCCGTCGTCGACGTGGTGCAGCTTCACGAGCCGACCGTCACCATCGAGCGCAGCGCGATGAGCTCGGCCTGCGTCGGCGGCGGTGTGACCGCCAGGTCGGCCGACACCTGCAGCTCCCACCCCGTCTGCGCCCGCACCTCCTCCACCGAGACGCCCGCGTGCACCGCGGTGAGCACCAGCTCCTTGGCCTCGGGGTCGGGCTCCAGCACGCCGAGGTCGGTGATCACCCGGGTGGGGCCGCGGCCGCGCAGGCCGAGCAGCTCGCGGTCGTCCGGGCCCGTGCCGAAGCCGACGGAGGTGACGAAGTCGACCTGCTCGACGAACGCCCGCGCCCGCTGCCGCATCACGACGACCACCTCGCGGCAGGACGCCGCGATCTCCGGGGCGCCCCCCGCGCCGGGGAGCCGCACGAGGGGTTCGTCGTACTCGCCGATGACGGTGGTGTTGAGGTTGCCGAAGCGGTCGATCTGGGCGCCGGAGAGGAAGCCGACGTCGATCCGGCCCGGCTGGAGCCAGTAGTTGAACACCTCGGGCACGCTGATCACGGTGAGCGCGGACGTGGCGAGCCCGCCGTCGCCGATGGAGAGCGGCAGCTCGTCGGGGCGGGTGTCGAGCGTGCCGGACTCGTAGATCAGCACCAGGTCGGGCGCGTGCAGGCGGCGGGCGAGGTTGGCCGCCGTGGACGGCAGGCCGATCCCGACGAAGCACACCTGCCCGTCGCGCAGAGCACGGGCGGCGGCGACGCTCATCAGCTCGTCCGGGGTGATCACGCGGCCACCTCCGCGAGCCACCGGCGGAAGGCGCCGCGGTCGCGGCTGATGGCGTCCCAGGCGCGGTAGGCGGCGTTGTCGCGGTCGTAGTAGCCCTGCGCGTACGACGGGGCGGCGCCCCCCGGGACGACCGCGATCGTGTCCACCACCCAGTGCGGGAGCACGACCGCGCCGGGCATCGGGGTGAGCTCGTCGACGACCTCCTCCACGGTGACCAGCGCCCGCCGCGACGCCAGCACGACCTCCTTCTGCACGCCGACGATCCCCCAGAGCTGCACGTTGCCGCGGGAGTCGGCGCGCTGGGCGTGCACGATGCCGACGTCGGGGTTGAGCGCCTGCACGGCGGCCAGCTCCTCGCCGGTGAACGGGCAGGTGACGACCGAGATCGTGGGCGTGTGCTGGGGCAGGTCGGTGCCCGCGTACCCGCGCAGCACCGCGAACGGCAGCCCGGACGCCCCGGCCACATAGCGGTTGGCCATGCCCGCGTGGCTGTGCTCCTCGATCGCGAGCGGCGCGGGCCACGCGTTGGCCAGCGCGTCGCGCATGCGGTGCAGCGACCCGACACCGGGGTTGCCGCCCCAGGAGAAGACGAGCTTGGCGGCGCAGCCCGCCCCGATGAGCTGGTCGTAGATCACGTCGGGGGTCATGCGGACGAGTGTGAGATCGCGCCGCCCCTGCCGGATGATCTCGTGCGCCGCCGCGAAGGGGATGAGGTGGGTGAAGCCTTCGAGAGCGACGGTGTCGCCGTCGCGGACCAGCCCCGCCACCGCCTCCGCCAACGGCACGATCTTCGGCACGAGGGGAAAGCTAGTGGCCGTCGGCGCACTCCGCATCCCCCGGAGTGCAAGGGGTCACCTTCACGCGCGATCCGGCCGCCGCGGTGCCAGGCTGAGCCCGTGGCTTCCGGAGAACTCACCACCACGTTCACCATCGCCGACCGCCCCGTGCACCGGCTCGGCTACGGCACCATGCAGCTCCCCGGGCCCGGCGTGTGGGGTCCGCCCGGCGATCCCGCGGGCGCGGTGGCGGTGCTGCGGCGCGCCGCGGAGCTGGGCGTCGAGCTGTT